>JARLGF010000140.1 GCA_031296165.1 Occallatibacter sp.
ACCTGGGCGAAGGCGGCGACAATCTCACGGCCTCTGGGGTCGTACGCGCCCATGCAGCCAAGCCATAAACAGTATTCCTGCGTGCCGTCGAAGAGGGGGAACTGTTGCTTCTGGATGAACTTGTCGCGCTCGGCGGGGTTGAGGCCGAGGGCGTTCGAGCCTCGTTCAAGAGCGAGGAAGAGTTTGGAGCCGTGCAGGTCTTCCCAGAGGCCGGTATTGACCGCTCCGCGGCGCAGGCCGATGAGGATGGGCAGGTGTTCGATGCCTACTGGACACTGGAACTCGCATGCGCCGCAGGTGGTGCACTGGAAGACGGCTTGCTGGGAGTTGTATTTGCCGAGCAGGGATTGGCCGGAGGCGGGGCCGAGATCGTTGAGATAGGCGCGAACACCAAGGATGATTTCCTGGGGATTGAGGAGCTTGCCGGTGTTGGCAGCGGGGCAGTGCTCGGTGCAGCGGCCGCACTCTACGCAAGAGTAGGCCTGGAGGCTGACGAGTTGCGTGAGGTCTGTGCCGGCGACGAGGCCGAAGTCTTCATCGCCGGAGAGAGGGGGGATACGGCTGAAGCTGCCGCGGGAGAGAAAGACGGTGGCCGGGCTGAGGAGCAGGTGAAGGTGCTTGGTGTGGGGGATGAGCGGCAGAAATGTGAGCAGGGCAAGGGTGTGCATCCACCAGAGAAGCCGTGCGGCGGGACTGGCATCGGCGACAAAAAACGTGGCCAGATAGGTGGCCATGAGGACGAAGATCAGTAAGGCGATGACGCCGGATTCGCAGGAGAGCTTTGCCCCGAGCCACCTGGGCCGGACGAGGAAACGGCGGACGAAGAGGCTGGAGATGGCGATGGAGCAGGCGAGAGCAAAAGCGGCTGCGATGTAGAAATAGAAGCGTCCGATGCGGCCTGCCGGGTTGAGGAAACCCAGGCCGAATACGGCGGCGCAATGGTTGAGAGTGACCAGCGCAAAGGCGCAAAAGGCCCAGAAGACGGAGGCGTGGGCAAGACCGGGAAGCGGGCGCTCGCGAATGACCTTGGCCTGGAGGAGGACTTCCCAGATGAAGTCACGGACGCGCTTGCCGAGGGGGAAGAGGCGGAAGTCCGGATCTTTTTTAGACTTGAGGATTTTGCCGAGGATGGGGCCAAAGCGACGCCAGAAAAGTGCAGCCGAAGCTGTGGCAAGCCCGGAGAAGAGCAACTTCTCAAAGAGGGAGAAGTGCTGCGGTCCGGCCAGGGTTGGGAGGGAAGGAATCATAGGCGCACGAAGGAAAGATACAGGATTGGATTAGGAAGTGTCGTGCTGAGCCTTGTTCTGTATGCGGGCATGGGAGCGGAGCCGGAAGCTGTGACGGTAATCAAAGCGATCAGGCGCCTGCCGTAGTATTCTTTGCCTTATGCAGGGCACTGCCGCAACGTTACAGCCTTAGAGGAATGTAGATTGCCACGCTATCTTGTCACAGGAGCAGCCGGGTTTATTGGACGCTCGATTGCCTCTGCGCTTTTGGCAAGGGGCGAGACTGTTCGCGGTGTCGACAGCTTCATCAATAGCAAGCGGTCCAATCTGGTGGGCCTGGAGGCGATGGAGTTCATTGAAGGCGATCTGGCCGATCCGGCTACCTGCGCGCAGGTCTGCTCTGGCGTAGAGATCATTTTTCACGAGGCTGCGCTTGGCTCCGTGCCGCGATCGCTAGCCGATCCGGTGACCACGAACTTGAATTGCGTAAACACCACGCTGAACCTGCTGGTGGCTGCCCGCGCTGCAGGAGTGCGCCGCGTGATCTACGCCGGTTCGTCCTCAGCCTACGGAGATACGCCCACGCTTCCCAAACACGAGGAATTGCTGCCCAATCCTATTTCGCCGTATGCGGTGGCGAAGCTGGCCGGCGAACACTATGTGCGGTCTTTCGCGCGCGTTTACGGGATGGAGACGGTGGTTTTGCGCTATTTCAATGTTTTCGGACCGTACCAAAATCCCTCCTCGCCGTATTCGGCCGTGCTGGCGGTTTTTTGCCGCAAGATGCTGGCCGGAGAACAGCCCACGATCTTTGGGGATGGCGAACACAGCCGCGACTTTACCTACGTCGATAACGTGGTTCATGCCAATCTGCTGGCAGCAGCCGCTCCGGCAGAGAAGGTTTCGGGGCGGATGATGAACATTGCTACTGGTTCCAGAATCACGCTGAACCAGGCATTTGAGGTTGCCCGGGAACTGACCGGCTACAGTGGAAAGCCGGCCTATGCGCCGGCACGCGCGGGCGACGTTCGCGCCGCGCAGGCCGACATCCGCCTGGCCGGAGAACTGATCGGCTATAAGCCGGTTGTGGATTTCCGCGAAGGACTGTGCCGTACGGTGGAGTGGTATCGAACTGTCCCGGCGGGCGCTTAGCAACAGAAATATTTCGATAACTCCAGGTAAGATGGCCGCGCCTGAGTGCGGGCATGAACGGCATGGTGCGCGGCGATCGATTTATCCTGTTCGGAGCTTGCCTGCGTGCAGGAAAGAAGCTATCTTGGAGCGGCAAAGTTATCCAGCGAAATTTCTTTTCCTGGACAGTTATCGAGGGGGCAATTGCAGGTAGCGTTTGTTACCTGGTTCGCCACGACTATCGAAGGGAGACGGACCCATTGGCCAAAGCAAGACGCAATTCAATGAAAGACAGGGCTAAAGAACTTATGTGGCCGATTGCGAGCGGTTTAGTTACCTGGCTGATTGGCTGGTATGCAGGCGAACAATTCCCGGCATTGAAGGGCAAACCGTTGCCGTGGGATGTGGTTGTTGCAGCGGCCGTGATTGCAGTTACTGGAATTGCAGGATGGCTTCACCGCCGCTCGCCGAGGAACTCCACGAATTGGGACCTGACATGGAAGGACCTGTTTGCTTTATACAGAACCGACTGGAATTGTGTTAAGAGTCTCGAACATGGATTGTCGGATGAATTTATTCCGCAACTGTTTCTTGCAGATCTGTCCGGCAGTGAGGAACTGAAGCTGCGGGTCGTAGTCGAGGAGAGCAGTTACAAGATTGGCCCGGATATTCAGGATTTAGTTTTTACCTACAGCGATCGGCTGAAGAACCATCTGAAGAGCCGGTTTCGTGCCGCCATCTATAAACACGAGGTGGACGAGAAATCGAAATTCAGCGTGCGCGGCTTTGAACGCAAAGGCAATGAAGTTCTATTGCGATTGCAGTCATTGGATTACGACGATGTTCTGGCGACGCATTACCAGATGGATTTTCGCCGGAAGCGCACCAAGTCGCTTCGAGAATATCTGCTCGAACTGGCCCCCCGTTACTCCATCGGAGGATGGAAGGGGAAAGGTCTGTCTTTGCCGAATATTCTTGGAATCAATGTTCTCATCTTTACTTCCTCAGGGCGGCTGCTTCTGCAAAAGCGTTCATCGCATGTTGCGGTGAGGCCCGGACAGATTTGCGCTTCCGGTTCAGGGAGCGTAAACAGGGAGGATGTTGTTGCGGATTGCCTGGCAAACGTGACTCGGGAGGCGCATGAGGAATTAGCTCTCGACCCGAACAAAATACGCGCGGGGTCCACCCGGTTTTTAGGCCTGACGCGCGACCTTGTTTCCCATGGGGTGGTGGACTGTCATTATTGTGCAATCACCGAAGAGGCTTCAACGGATATTCTGGGGAAGTGGAAGCATGCTGAGGATAAAAAGGAAATCAGCGATGTTTTCGTGTTCGAATTCGGAGCGGCATTGGTCGAGGGAAGTCTGGATACGGCCGGGAAAGTCCGCTTTGCAAGGAAATTTCAAGAATTGATCGACGAATACTGGGAAGACCTTTCGCTCCCCTTGAAGTCGGGATTGAAATTGTGGTCCATCGATCGCTTGAGATGAGATCAACGCGACCTGACCTCTTGCGCGAAGGACTACGTCACACCGTTGCGTAATCCAGAAGCGGTTCGGCAAGAGTTTGAGCCGTTGTCAATAAGTCTGGATTTTCCACACTCCCTTTCTCTCTAGTGACGGAGTCTATTGACGGATTCCCTCCAATGAAGCACACTGACGAGGATTTCCTCCGCAGCGGCTCTCCGTTTTGTAGACCGTGGATAGTGCTGCGCGTGACATCATGGGACTGAGGTTCCCACGCCTTGCCGGATGTTCCTATTGCGCAACAAGATTCTCCAGACGAGCCCGGTGCGCGGTCCAGCGCGGACGTTAGCCGGTACAGTTCCTCGACCTCACTGCGCGAGCTTTGGGAGGTAGTGGTGCGGCGGCGGCGTCTGATGGCATCCGTGCTGAGCGGATTGCTGCTGGTTTGCCTGCTGTACTGCCTGGCTGCTCCCAACCAGTACGAGGCCAGCGCCCGAGTTGCATTGCGCACGTCTCCCGATTCCTCGCTGAGCCTTGAGTCTCCGGAGGCGTTAGCCTCGGCTTCGATTCTTTCTGCGCCGGTGCAACTGGAGACGCTGGCCGGCGTGTTGCGCAGCGACCAACTGGCGTGGCGGGTGGTGAACGGACTCAAGCTCTACCAAGCTCCTGGTTTCAAGGGCAATTTTGCCCAGCGCTTTCCCGGCTTTCGCCCCGAGGCGCCGGGTGTGGATGCCCAGGCTTGGCTGCTGGAGAGATTTCAAAAGCGGCTCAATGTGCAGACCCTACCGCGCACGCTATTGATTCAGATCAGGTTTCGCTCGCGGGACGCGGCATTGTCGGCAGCGGTGGTGAATGCGCTGATTCATGCGTACAGCCAGCAGGATAGCGAATCTCAAGTGCAGGCGACCGCGCAGGCCTCGGACTGGCTCAATATCCAGCTAAAGGATTTGAAAGCCCGAGTGGACCGAGACCAGCAGCGCTTGACGGCCTTCCAGAACGAACATGGTATTTTGAGCATGCCGGAGACGCAGGCTAACGGCCAGCCGGGCGCAACGGAGCATAATTCCACTCTGCTGGAGATTGACGAACTGGGCAAGCAACTGGTGGCTGCTACTACAGACCGCATACTGCGAGAGGCGGAATACAGAGCCGCTTCAACTGGCGATCCGGAACTGGTGATCGCCTCCGATCCCCGGCTGCAGACGGAAGACGGCAACTTTGCGACCGCACTTCTGGTGCAGATTCGCGCCGGCCGCAGTCAACTCGAGCAGGAACAGGTTCAACTGAGCGCTGAGTACGGTCCCAACTTTCCCCGCGTGGTGGAGATTCGCCACCAGTTGCAGGATTTGGACCGGCAGAAGCAGGCAGAGGATGCCAAGCTAGTGGCACGATTCAAGAGTGCCTGGCAGACGGCGGCCGATCGCGAGCAGCTAGTGCGCAAGAGTCTGGAGGCAACAACCGGCGAAGGCATGAAGCTAAACGAAGCCGCTACCGAGTATGCGGTGATGCGCCAGGAAGCCGACTCCAGCCATGAACTGTATATGCGGGTGATGGAGAAGGTCGAGGAAGCAGGGATGGTTGCGGGCATCCACGGCTCCAAAATCTCAGTGGTGGATTTTGCACGCCAGCCGGCAAAGCCGGTAGCGCCTGACCTGCCTCTTTACATGGCCATCACGTTTTTTGCCGGTCTTTGGCTGGCGGTGGGAGCCGCGCTCATGGCGGAATCGATTAGCAGACCTGGAACGCGCACGGCCGTGGCTTTGCTGGCGGTGTTATTGGCTGGCGCGATGGGGCACGCGCAGGCGCCGACGCCCAGTCTAGACGGCATTCCCACAGGGGTAGCTCGTATTCCTTTCACGCAGGATAACAAGACCATCCCTAATCCCAAGGATGCGCCCGCTGTATGGGGTAACGCGGCGGGGGCAAACCAGGCTGGGCTGCCACCGGTGCCGACTACCCAGTCCACATTTCCCATGCCGGCTCCCATTGGTCCTGGCGACTTTCTGGAAATCAGTGAGTACCATACACAGGGGTTTCACTCCGCAGTGCGCGTGTCGGCCGCAGGCACGGTGACCTTGCCCATGGTGAATGAGGTACAGATTGGCGGAATGGACGAACAGGCTGCGGCTCATGCGATTGAGGCGGCATTGGTGGCCAAGGGAATGCTGCTACACCCACAGGTGCTGGTGCTGGTGATTTCTTATGCGGGACAGGACGTGAGCGTGCTGGGCGAGGTGACCCGCCCAGGAGTCTATCCCTATACGCTGCACCATCGTCTGCTGGACCTGATCTCCGCAGCCGCAGGCACGGCGCCCAGTGCCGGCCGGCTGGTGAACATCTACCACCGCAGCGATCCCAAGACTCCGCATCCGGTGGTGCTGGACCCCAGCGGAACCGACACCGGGGCGGACCACAATCCGGAGCTGAGTCCAGGCGATACCGTGCAGGTGAGCCGCGCCGGGCTGATTTATGTTGTGGGCGATGTTGTCCGGCCCGGTGGATTCGCGGTCGATCCGGCGCAGGGGTTGACGGTGGTACAGGCGCTCAGCCTGGCCTGGGGGCCGAGCCAGAACGCAGCCACCGGCAAGGCGTTGCTGATCCGCGAGCAGAACGGTGGCCGGGTCATGACTACGCTGAATCTGAAGCGCATGCTCCACGGTCAGGAGCCGGACCAGCCGGTCCACGACCGCGACATACTCTATGTGCCCGATTCGACGGCCAAGAATCTGTTGAACAGGACCATGGAGTCCGCCATACAATCGGCGATTGGCGTCTCCATCTATTCCGGGCTGGTTTATTCGCAGAGGTATTAGGCAATGAGAAGAGTTGCCTGGGGATTGTTGCTGCTGTTTGCCTTTGCGATTCCGTGGGAATATTCCCTGGATCTGGGCGAACCGCTGGGTAACGTGGCCCGCGTAGTTGGTCTGCTTCTGCTGCTGGCGGCTGTTCCCGCCGTTCTGCAGGCGGGCAGTATGCGCACTCCCGGTGCTCTGCAATGGATGGTGCTGGCCTTTTATCTCTGGTTCTGCTGCACCTATTTCTGGACCATTGAGCCGGTTGTGACGCTGGAGAGGATGCGCGCGAACTTTCAGGTGATGATGACGGTCTGGCTGGTGTGGGAGTTTGCCGAGAGTCCGCAGGATCTGCGTGTGCTGCTGCGTGCCTTTGTAGCCGGATCGTGTGTGCTGGCTGTACTTACGCTTGCCAACTTTGCTTCGCCGCAAACTATCGCCGAAGGGCAGGTGCGCTTTGCGGCCATCGGCCAGGACCCAAACGATGTGGCCCGTTTTCTGGATATAGGATTTCCGCTTGCGGCTTTTCTGTTGAACAGTGAGCCGCGCTGGCCTGCCCGTCTGCTGGCGCTTGGCTACATGCCGCTGGGCCTGATTGCGGTGCTGCTCACTGCCTCGCGCGGCGGGTTCCTGGCAGCGGTGGTGGCACTCGGCGGGTGCGGTATTCTGCTTGCCCGCAGTCATGCCAAAGGAGTTCTTGTCGTGGCTGTGGCTTTGCCGGCCATTGCTGCCGCGTTATGGTTTACGGTACCCCATGAGATTTTCGAGCGCCTGGCCACGATTCCCGAGCAGCTTCAGAGCGGCGATCTGAATCAGCGGATGAATATTTGGACTGCCGGTTGGCATGCATTTGTTCAGGCGCCTCTGCTGGGCAGCGGGGCAGGCTCGTTTGTGAGTGTGGCGGGAACAGCCCCCATGGATACGGCACACAATACGGCTCTGGCGATTGCCGTCAATGGCGGGCTGCTGGGCTTGTTTCTGGCTGTGGCCATTGTTGTTCTGGCAGCACGGTCGATTTTGCAGACCCATGGGGCTCTTCGCCTGGCATTGACCATGGCGCTGCTGGTTTGGGTGATTACCGCGATGGTAGCCACCGTGGAAGAGAGCCGTACAACCTGGCTGCTGCTGGCTCTGATTGCGCTGGCTGGGCGGCTTGCCCTGGAACAACCGGAACGCCTGGCCGCCTGCTTTCCTGACAGCGCTCCGGCTACTGCGTGCAGCGAGGTCCCGGCGCCCGCCGTGTAGGCTGGCGCATTTGTGATGCCTACCCCTGCCAATATGTTGTCCGCCACCTACATCGCACGGATGTTCAAAGGCGCCAGCGTCAATCGCCGCATCTTCCGCGCTGCCGTATCGGTCAGCGCCGTGGGGATTCTGGTCAAACTTGTCGCAACATTCAAAGAGATTACAGTAGCCGGTGTCTATGGCCGCTCCGACGTGATGGATGCGTTTCTGGCGGCGGCGCTGATTCCCGGTTTGTTGGTCAACCTGATCTCAGAGTCGATGAACCAGGCGTTGGTGCCCACGCTAATCCGGGTGAGGGAACAGGAGGGCCAGGACCGCGCCCAGCAACTGCTGTCGAGTTCGATGCTGTGGATGTGCCTGCTGCTGGGAGCGGTTTCGGCTGCAATGGCGTTGGCCGCGCACGGCTTCTTTCCGCTGATTGCCTCGCACTTTCCAGCAGCCAAACTGGACCTCTCGATACGGCTCTTCTATGCTCTGCTACCGGTCGTGCTCATTACCGGCACCGCCACCAACTGTACCGCCGTTCTGAACACCTTTGACCGCTTTGCGCTGCCGGCGCTGGCGCCGGTGGCGATCTCCCTGGCGATCATCGCAGGCACACTGCTGCTGAGCGGCCGCTTCGGCATCTGGGCCATGGTCTATTCGACGCTTGCCGGTTCGCTGATTCATGCAGCGGTGGTGGCGTGGATGATGAACGAGCACGGTTACCGCTTCCGCCTGCGCTGGTATGGAATGACCGAGGCTACGCGGGAGGTGGCGCGGCAGTATGGGCCGGTGCTGTTGAGTGGCGTGGTGTCTTCTTCCGGCTTTCTGGTGGATCAGTCGATGGCGGCTATGCTGCCTGCGGGGAGTGTATCGGCGCTGGTGTATGCCAACCGCTTTGTGAGTGTGGTGTTGACGCTTATGGCAGGAGCGGTTTCAACGGCCGTGGTGCCTTACTTCTCACGCATGATCGCCCATCGGGACTGGGCTGGATGCCGGCACACGCTACACACCTGGATTCGCCTCACCGCCCTGGTTTCCGTGCCGATTACGGTGGCGCTAGTTGCCGGCGCGCACCTGCTGATCCGGATTGCGCTGCAGCATGGGGCGTTTGGATGGCGCGACACAGCCGTGGTAACCCCGGTGCTGGCCATGTATGCGCTGCAGATTCCGTTTTATGTCACCGGGCGGGTACTGAATCGCTTTCTGGTTGCCATGCGCCGCACCGATCTGATCTTCTACTGCGGTGCGCTCAACCTCATCCTGGACATTGTCCTGAATCTGATTCTGATGCGCTGGTTCGGCGTAGCCGGAATTGCGCTGGCCACCTCTCTCTGGACTGTAAGTTCGTTCCTGTTTCTTTGGTGCTGGACCTGGAGGGTTCTTCCCAAGGCTGCTGCCGAGACGGCATAAGGACATGAAACAGGAGAATGCACTCCCGCCGGCCCTGGGCAATGGAGGCAACTGCATGATACCTAAACCGGCCCAATATCTTCTTCGTTTCGACGATCTCTGTCCCACTGTCTCGCGTACGCGATGGGAGCGGTTTCTGCCGTTGATCGAGGAGTTTGAAATCCGACCCATTCTCGCGGTGATTCCCGACAATCTGGACCACTCGCTGGAGCTTTCTCCGCCCGACCCTGAATTCTGGGCCGGGATGAGGGCGATGCAGACTGCCGGGGCCACGATTGGCCTACACGGTTACCAGCACATCTGCGACAGCCGGGGCCAAAGCCTGTTGGCGCTGCACCGCAGTTCGGAATTCGCGGGCGTTGCGGAAGGCGTGCAGCGGCAGTGGATTCGCGCCGGGCTGGAGATTCTCCGCGGACATGGACTCAACCCCAAGCTCTGGGTTGCGCCGCGCCATGGCTTCGACGGCAACACCCTGCGCGTGCTGCGCGAGCAGGGCATCCATGCCCTTTCCGACGGATTTTCCCGCGTTCCATATCGGCGTGGCGGATTGACCTGGATTCCGCAGCAGCTTTGGGAGCCCGTGGATAAGCCGAAGGGTCTTTGGACCATCTGTATCCATCCCAATACAGCAGGGAGTTCACTTGTTATGCAGTTGCAATTGTTTCTTCGCCACCATGCTGCGCAGTTCACATCGGTGGAGCGGGTACTGGACGAACTTTGTCCCGGTGAGCTGAGTTGGGGCGAGCGGCTTTACGAGAAGTTGGCGCTCTGGCGCGCTCATGCTTCCCGTGCCAGAAAACGGGTCCGAAGCCGCAGGCACCGGTCGAGTAGCAGCTAAAACCACTCTGGAGTGTATGTACCGAAAAGCCTGATTTTCCTGCGATTTTTGCGTATTCAGGGAAGAAATTGGCCTTCTTTCACGATAAATTGTCCATTTTCCTGGCTTTTTGTGGATCTGGGGAGAGCGCAGGACGGCTTCATCGGTACGGCCAGCTTTACGCGCGGCGGAGTGATTGTGGCGGGACAAGAAATGCTTACGGCGACAAGCTGTTCATGCGAGAGATCTGGCGGCTCACGCAGCCGCTTGAGGCTGCTTCATTAGTTCTTTCCAATACTTTCTGACCGCTTCTGGTCACATTTCTGCATAGATCCTAAGCAACATGGCTACTTCACATCCACTGCCGGCAACGGCAACCGGGCAACTGCGCGAGACAACCAAACCGGAAGCAGTTACGAGCGCCGAGGCTGCCGGCGAACAGGCCCTGGTGCCCTTATCGGTTCCGCAGGAAGAGAGCGAGATTCTTGCGCTGAACCCTTCGGTTGCGCGCCTTCCGGTGGAACTGGACGTTACGATTCCGGTTCGTGAGTTTCGTGTGCGCTCCCTGCTGGCCCTGGAACCCGGCCAGTTAATCGAGTCGCAATGGGGAAACGGAGACGATGTGCCTCTGGCCTCAGGAGACGTGCAATTGGCCTGGTGCGAATTCGAGGTGGTGGATACGCAATTGGCGATAAGGCTGACACGGCTGGTTTAAGCCGTACGGATATTTGATTCACCAAGAGAGACAGGAGATAGACCGGGAAATGAACCAGGAAGAGACAGTGAGAGAGGCGTTGACCACTCCGCGGACCGGCGGGCTGACCGGCTGGCTGCTGGGCAGGTTGCGCGTGACGCGCCGCCCGCCTCCGCGGCTGGAGCTGCTGGAACGCATCGCGCTCGCTCCCCGGCAGTCGCTGGCTCTGGTGGAGGCCGAGGGCCGCCGCTTTCTGGTGGCGACTTCCGCCGAAGGTGGGCCGGCCTTCTATGCACTCGATGAAAAGACACGCACGGCTGGTTTCGTTCCTGGAGCTGCGCGCCCGGCCACGCAACGCTCTGCGAGGGTTTCATGGTAGCCCTGTGGGCCGTGGCCCGGGTGGCCGCCGCTGCGCCCGCGCCGTTGCTGCCCGATCTGAGTACCCGTTTGCACGCCTCGGACTCGACTCCCTGGACGATTCTCTTTGTCCTCACACTGATTACCCTGCTGCCCGCGATTCTGATGTGCATGACCCCGCTGGTGCGCCTGCTGGTGGTCTTTCACTTTCTGCGCCAGGCGCTGGGCACCCAGACCGCACCTTCCAATCCCACGCTGATGGGCCTGGCCCTGATGATGACCTGGTTTCTTATGACGCCGGTGCTCAACCAGGTGGACCAGCAGGCCGTGGAGCCCTACCGTGCCGGACAAGTGACAGGCATGGAGGCCATCGATCGCGGAGCGCAGCCGGTGAAGCGCTTCCTGCTGCGCTACGCACGGGAGAAGGACCTGGCTCTGTTTACCGCCGCGGGACAGTTTCCCCGGCCGAACAAACCCGACGACCTGCCCATGCAGGTGGTGATTCCGGCCTACATTCTCTCCGAACTGAAGGCAGGCTTTGCCATTGGCGCAGTGCTCTATCTTCCGTTCCTTCTGATCGACATGGTTACCGCTTCGATCACCACCTCGATCGGCATGTTCCAGTTGCCGCCGGTCGTGGTATCGACGCCGCTAAAGATTTTGCTGTTTGTGATGGTGGATGGCTGGAACCTGCTGGCCGGTTCGCTACTGAAGAGTTTCTGAGGGGATTCAAATGACGCCTGATATGGTTGCCGAATTAATGCGCCAACTGATGAGAGAGTCCATGATTGTGGCCGCGCCCCTGCTGATTGCCGCGGCAATGCTGAGTTTTGTGCTGAGCCTGGTGCAGACCCTGACCAGCCTGCAGGAGCAGTCGCTGACCAGCGTTCCCAGGCTGGGCGCGATCGCCATGATTTTGCTTGTCGGGATGCCCTGGTTTCTGGGCCGTCTGGCGGCCTATACCCGGTTGCTGCTGAGCGATTTCCATCGTTACCTGGGATAGCCGGCGTTGTGCCAGACACGATCCGATAACCCCGCTAACCCCGCAGAAGAGGAAGATGCCAATGCCGCACGGAAACCAGTTGGAGTGGACAGGCTTTTTGAGTGCCATGACTCTGGTCTTGGTGCGGGTGAGCGGGATGGTGGCTTTTGCCCCTTTCTTTTCTTCGACCGCGCTGCCAATGCGCGTGAAGGCGGTCTTTGTGGGGGTCGTGGCGTACCTGCTGGCTCCGCTGGTGGCCGCATTGCCCCACGCGCAGGCGGTGCTCAGCTTCTCCGCCTTGCTGGGCGAGCTGTCCGTGGGCCTGGTCTATGGGCTGATTCTTACCCTGCTCAACGAAATGCTTATGTTTGCCGGTCAGATAGCCGGGATGCAGTTCAGCTTTTCGCTGGTCAATCTCATGGACCCCGCTTCGTCGATCCAGACACCGCTGCTGGGCGAGCTGTTTCAACTGATGGGCACGCTTGTGGTGCTTGGGGCCGGCCTGGACCGGATTCTTCTGGCCTCGATGGTGCGCAGCTTTCACGCGGCGCCGCTAGGCTGCTATGCGCTGGCGCCGTCCACCGCGCTGGCCATTGTGCGCGCCGCCAGCGGCATCTTTCTGGCCGCCGTGGAGTTGGCTGCGCCGGTGCTGGCCGCGACCATGCTGCTCGAGGTCGCCGTGTCCCTGCTGGGCAAGCTCAGCCCGCAGTTGCCGGTGATGAACCTGACCGTGCCGCTCAAGACGCTGACTGGTTTTGTCATACTGAGTGGCTCGCTGGCCCTGTGGCCGCGCTTCATCGAGGTTCGCTTTGCGAGTCTGCTCGACCTGGCCGAGCGGCTGATTGCCACGCCCGGCGCAGGCCCGGGCATCGGGCTGGGAGGATAGCCGATGGCCGGAGAGCGCACCGAACAGGCAACCCAGCATCGCCGTGAGCAAGCTCGTAAGGAAGGCGATATTCTGCACAGCCGCGAGCTGACGTCGGCTGCGGGAACCCTGGCCGGAGTTATGGTGCTGGGAGCGCTGGGCAGCCACATTCTGCTCGCCTGGCGGGGGACCTTTGCCGCCTTTCTCGCTCTCGGGGCGCCGGCTCACTGGGAGCCCTCCGAGATTGAGCCCACGCTCTATGCCGTGCGCCGGCTGTCGCTTGCCGTACTCGGACCGCCGGGCGTGATTATGGCGGCAGTGGCGGCAGCTGCACTCGGAGTAGGAGTCCTGCAGACCGGCGGGGTCAATTTCTATGCCGGAGCGGTCGGCTTCAAGCTGGACCGTCTCAATCCCATCTCGAACGTCAAGAACCTGTTCAGTCTGCGCGCCGCGGCGCGGCTGGCCAAGTCGCTCATTCCCGCCAGCATGTTGGCTGTTTTTGCCGTGCAGCGCATTGCCCGCCAGTTGTCCATTCCGCCGTTTTCAACCGAGCGGCTGGAACTGCTTGGCTCGGACATCTATGGGCTCCTGCTGGCTACCTCCTGGCTGCTTTTCGGCTGGTCGGCCATCGACTACCTGGTGGAATGGCAGAACCGCGAGTCGCGGCTGAAGATGAGCAAACAGGATATGCGCGAGGAGATGAAGCAGACCGAGGGCAATCCTCAGATTCGCGGCCGCATCCGCAGTCTGCAGCGCCAGATGCGCCGGCGCCGGGTCAAGAACGACGTCTCACGCGCCGCCGTGGTGCTGGTCAATCCCACCCACTATGCCGTGGCCCTGGGCTTCGACTTTACCACCATGGAAGCGCCGAAGGTGATGGCCAAGGGCCGCAATCTCCTGGCCGAGGAGATCAAGGCCGAGGCCCGCTGGGCAGGAGTGCCAATCATCGAGAACCCGCCGCTGGCCCGTTCTCTCTATCGGTCGGTCGAGGTGGGCCAGGCGATTCCTGTCGATCTTTATGCCGCCGTAGCCGCAATCCTAGCCTATCTCTATCGCCAGCGGGTGGAAACAGAGCTCAGGGAGCGCCGCGCCCGCGAAGCCGCCGAGCGCGCCCGGGCGCAGGCTCAGGCGGCCGCCGGATTCAGACGCCCCGGTCCTGCCGCTCCACCGTTCAAGGGAGGTTCCCGATGAGCACCACTGCCCTGGCGGCAGGCTCGCTGCCTGCCCAATCGATCTGGCACCGGCTGCGCGAATACGTGCTGCCCCTGGCATCAATCAGCGTGATCTTTGTCATGCTGGTGCCGCTGCCGGCCGCGGCACTGGACTTCCTGCTGGCGCTCTCGATGGCGGCCTCGATCATCGTCTTCCTCTCCGCGGTGCAGATCCGCCGGGCGGTAGAGCTTTCGGTCTTTCCCACGCTGCTGCTGCTGCTTACCCTTTTCCGGCTGGCCCTGAATATTGCCTCCAGCCGCCGCATCCTGCTGCACGGACAGGAGGGCACGGCCGCTGCCGGCAAGGTGATCGAAGCTTTCGGCCAGTTTGTGGTGGGCGGCAACTACGTGGTTGGTTTCGTGCTCTTCCTGGCCTTGATCGCCATTCAATTCCTGGTGGTTTCGCACGGCGCGGTCCGAACCGCCGAGGTCACTGCCCGATTTACACTCGACGCGCTGCCCGGCAAGCAGATGGCCATCGACGCCGACATGAATGCCGGTCTGATCGATGAGCTCGAGGCCCGGCGGCGCCGTCAGGCGATCGCCCGCGAGGCCGAGTTCTACGGAGCGATGGACGGCGCGGCCCGGTTCAACCAGCGCGATTCGCTGGCCACGATTCTGATTACCGGCATCAACATCATCGCCGGCCTGTTGATTGGCACATTGCAGCAGGGCGTTGAACTCTCCGAGGCAGCACGTACCTATACGGTACTGACGGTGGGCGACGGTCTGGTCACCATCATTCCCTCCCTGCTGGTCTCGATCGCCTGCGGCATCACCCTGACGAGGGCCAATTCGTCCGGGCTGCTGGGCGGCGAAATCCGCCAGCAGTTGCTGGCCAAGCCAGCCACACTGTATCTGGCCAGCCTGGTCTCAGGGACGATGTGCCTGGTGCCGGGGCTGCCCAAAATTGCATTTCTCACTGTTGCTGTTGGTCTCTACTGGGGCGGGCGCCGCGTCTCCGCCCTTGCTCCGGTGGCAGCGCCGGCCGAACAGGGGCCCGGCGAGAAGAAGAAGACCGAGCAGGCGCAGGGCTCCGACCTGGCCCAGTTGTTGCGCCTCGAGGAACTGACCCTTGAGATCGGCTTCCAGTTAATTCCGCTGGTGGATGAAAAACAGGGCGGCCAACTGCTAAGCCGAGTCCGTTCTCTGCGCCGCCATCTGTCTTCCGAGATGGGCTTTCTGGTGCCTCCCGTGCACATTTCGGACAATCTGCGCCTCCGTCCCCGCGAATATCTCTTTTCGTTGCGCGGCATCGAGATCGGCCGCTGGCAGACCGAGGGACAGCATCTGCTGGCAGTTTCGGGCGACCCGGGCCGCCGGCCTCTGGCCGGCAAGGAAGCGCGCGAACCGGCGTTTGGCGTGCCTGCTATCTGGATTGCACCCGCTCTGGAAGACCAGGCGATCGCTGCCGGATACTCGGTCGTGGACGCGGTTACGGTTATCACCACCCATCTGGGCGAACTGATCCGCCAGCACGCCTACGAGCTGCTGGGCCGGGCAGAGACCAAGCGTCTGCTGGACTCGCTCAATGACAGCCATCCCAAGCTGATGGAGGAGTTGGTGCCCAAGCTGCTGACCTTGGGCGAGGTGGGCCGGGTTCTGGAGCAGTTGCTGCGCGAGCGGGTGACGATCCGCGACCTGGGCTCCATTCTCGAAGCATTGCTGGAGACCGCGCCGGTGAACAAGAACCTGGTGGTCTTGGTTGAGGCCGCTCGTCAGGCGCTGGGACGGCGGCTGATTCGTCCCCTGCTCGATGGCGAAGGCCAGTTGCCGGTTCTGTTGCTGGACCCGGCGCTTGAGGAGGAGATCCTCACCACCCTGTCGCCAGACACAGGGCAGCGGATGCTGGTCTCTGCCGCGTCCCCAGGGACGCCGTTGGTCCGGCGCCTCACCGATTCTTTGAGGCAACTTATCGGCGCCAACTCCGCCGCGGCCATTCCCGTGCTTCTTTGTCCCAGTCCGGCGCGCTATCACGTCAAGCGCTGGCTGGAACCGGTGCTGCCCCGTCTGGCGGTGATTGCCGCCGGAGAGATTCCGCCCGAAACCCGTTTGCGCCCGGTGGGGACGGTGCACTGAGAAGTCATAGTTGGCTGGAAAGAGCGGTTACAGAGCAGAAAAGCGGGCAGCAGGAAGAGAAACATACAACGATTCAGAGTCCGGTGAAGGGGCGGGATGGGGATGGAAACAATGGCCATGGCGGAAAACCAGAGAGGAATGCGCAGGGGAATGGCCGGAGGCGGATATCCGCCCGCAGCGGCTGCGAGCCCGATGTTGACAGGCGAGCAGGAGCGGATACTGCTTGAGCATTTGCCGATCGTCCGTTTTTTAGCTCGGCGCATTCACGAGCGGCTGCCTCAGCATGTAGACATCGAGGATCTGGTCTCGGCCGGGGTGGTGGGGCTCATGGATGCCTTTTCCAAGTTTGACTCGACCAAGAATGTGCAGTTCCGCAGCTATGCACAGTTCCGCATCCGCGGCGCCATTCTGGACAGCTTGCGGACCCTGGACTGGAGCCCGCGCGAACTGCGCCGCAAGGGCCGCGCTGTCGAAGAGGCCATACGGGCGCTGACGGCTCGGCTGGGCCACGCGCCGGGCGAGGGCGAGGTTGCCGCGGAGATGGCGCTGGGCCTTGACGAGTATCAGCAGTTGCTCGGCGATCTCAAGGGGCTGGAGATCGGCACGCTGCACATGGAGCGCAACGAGGACTCAGGCGAAGAAGAACTGGCCTATGTGCCAGGCCGTCCCGAGGAGGACCCGCTCTTCCGTTGCCTCAGGGGAGAGCTGGAAGAACGGCTTGCCGACGCCATTGCCCATCTTCCCGACCGGGAGCGCCTGGTGATGAGCCTTTACTACTACGAAGAGATGACCATGCGCGAGATCGGCCTGGCGCTGGGGGTGGTCGAGTCGCGGGTCTCCCAGGTGCACGCCTCGGCGGTGGTGCATCTGCGCAGCGCGCTGCGCGACCTGGCCGGAAGCGGAACGCTCAATCGCGGCCGGACGCGCAAAACATCGGATCGGGCGAAGCGCTGAGCGGGTTGGGCGAGGGACGACTCGGCCTTTAGAGAGAACGCAACGAAAATGAGGGCAATCAGGATGGAGAGCAGGGGAAGAGGCGGTGAGCAATGATGGAAAAGACCCTCAAACAGGATGAGATCGACGCCCTATTTCAGGCTGCCCGGTCCTCGGCGCCCGAGGCCGAGCGTGCCGAAGTGCGAGCCCGGGTCGTGCCCTACAACTTCTCCTCGGCCGGGCAGATATCGACCGAACAGTTGCGCGCCATCAGCATGTTGAATGATCTTTTCGCCCGCAACCTGACGCATAATCTGGCCGCCTGGCTGCGTACCCGGTTTCAGGTCAACCTGGTTTCCGCCGAGCAGATCCAGTTCAACGAATTTCTGCTGCGCATTCCCGAAATCAGCTACGTGGCTTCAGTGCGCCTGGAACCTCTGGGTGCGCTCTCGGTACTGCAACTGGACCTGGGATTGGCGCCTCCGATCATCGATCTGCTGTTGGGCGGCGAGGGCAAGGACGGTCCCTTGCGCGAGCTCACCGACATCGAGGAGTCTATCCTGGGCAGCGTGGTCGAGATCATCTGCCGTGAACTGACCGCAGCCTGGCAGCCAGTGGGTCTGAGTTTCAACTTCGAGCGGCGTCAGATGCAGACCCAGGTGGCGCGTATCATGTCGGTCACGGAGAAAACCCTCTGCCTTAGCTTCGAGATTCGCATGCCGCACAGCTCGGGCTTGCTCAATCTGGCCTTTCCCGCTGTCGTGGCCAACACTATCCTGCGCCGCCTGACCTCGGACTGGGGACGCCGCCGCCGCCACGCCGGGGAGATCCGGGAACGGATGGAAGCCGCAGTGCGCCGCATCCACTTTGGCGGTTCTCTACAGTTGCCCACGGTGCGCCTGCCGGCAAGCGCCATAGAAAATCTGGAGCCGGGCTCCATTCTCCGCCTGGACCTGCCCGCCAATACTGTTCCTGTCTGGCGGGTAGGCGGCCAAACCCTGTCCCCGGCGCAGGTCATCCGCCAGGGGCATCACCGCGGAGCCCGCATGGAGCGCCAGACGAGGGAGACGGAAGCATGAAAACTTATATAGATTGTTGGAGCAGCGTCGCTACGGCTCTATTCTCACAGGCCCTGGCCGGAGAGCCGGAACTTGCCGAGTCGCTGCCGAAGCCGTTGGCGGCAGGTTCGTTTGCATTTGCGGCCACCCTTTCCGGAGACCAGGAGGGCCGCTTTTCTGTAGTTCTCGATGGTGCGATTCTGGAGTCGCCGCTGATGGGCGAAGGCGTGGACCAGAAGGCTGCATGGGGTGAATTGCTGCGCGAGGTAGCCGATGCCGCAGCCGGTGAACTGCTGGCCACGAGCGGGCAAACCTGCCGCGTGGACAAGTTCGAGGAGACCTCCGGGGAGAGCCAGGTCTCCCGTGCTTTCCAGTTGCGTTCCGGCGAGCGCAGTTGGACGATCCTGATCCGCGACGAGGTGCACACACCCCGGCCGGTCGTGCAGGCAGAGAAAGGATCATCCGCTGTGTCCGAACCGGAGCCTCCTGGGCCTTCGAATACTGGAGCAACCCCGAGTCCGGAAGCAGCATTGAGCCCGGGTATTGAACTGCTGCTCGACGTCGAACTCGAGGCTTCGTTGCGCTTTGGCTGCCGCGAGCTGCCACTCGGCGAGATCCTCGACCTGGGACCGGGAGATGTGGTGCAGTTGGACCGCCACGTCACCGACCCGGTCGACTTGATTGTGGGTGACAAGATCGTAGCGCGTGGCGAGGTGGTGCTGGTCAACGGCAACTTCGGCCTGCGCATTACCGAGGTGGCCGCGCCCAGGAAGCGGCTGGAGACGATTCGATGCCTTTTCTAAACCGCAAGCCGACAGCACAAGCGCAAAACCTCTCCGATGTCGCACTGCAGGATCTATCGACGCCGGAGTTGCAGCTTGGCAATGCTGCGCCTCGCCGGCCGGGACGCGCAGCGACCGGGATGCGGTCGGGACTCTTTGAAACCTGTGCCAACCCTGGCTGCTCTTCAGGTTGGCTTCACCTCTGGCGCAGCCGTTCGGCGCCGGTCTTTGAAGGCGGCTGGAACTGCTCGCCCGAATGCACCAGGGCGCGGATCGGGACCGCGCTTGGCCGCGAGATGGACGGGCGGGGTAATGCGCAGGAGAGCCACCGGCATCGCATTCCACTCGGTTTGGTGATGCTCGAACAGGGTTGGATTACCTCCGGTCAACTGCGTCAGGCGTTGGAGGCGCAGAAGGCAGCCGGCGCTGGCCGGCTGGGCCACTGGCTGGTGCGCCAGCAGGGCGTGAGCGAGCAGTTGGTGACACGGGCTCTGGGGTTGCAATGGAGCTGTCCGGTGCTGTCCATCGAGTTGCACGACGCCGAGGCGCTTACCGCAGTTGTGCCCCGTCTCTTTGTAGATGCCTTCGGAGCGCTCCCCCTGCGCGTGGCTGCGGGCAGAATCCTTTATATGGGCTTCGAGGACAGGCTCGATCCGGTACTGTCCCTGGCTGTCGAACGGATGACGGGGTTGCGCGTCGAGAGCGGGCTGGTGCAGGGGTCGCTCTTCCGTGCTGCGCACACTCGCATGTTGAATGCGGTTTTTCCGGCCGTGGAGCTGATTGAGGCAGCAACGGAGCCAGCGCTGGTCCACGTTCTTGCAAAATCGATTGAGCGGGCCCGGCCGGTTGAGTCCCGTCTGGTCCGGGTGCACGACTGCTTGTGGCTCAGGATGTGGCTGCGTCCTCAGACCGGTCCAGTGCCGGAGGCTGCGGCAGTTCAAGACCTGATTTGTTCGGTTGGCACACAGTGAACGCGCCTTCCCGACGTTAGGCGGAACCGATCCGTTCATGAAGATCCACTCATAAACGATCGGCTCAAGCATTGCACAGAAGAGCCGATAGAGACAGTAGTTGAGGAGTCTGGGAATGGCTGAAATTCGAGCTTTGATCGTTGACGATTCCACGGTGATGCGCAAGATTGTGGAGCGCGCGCTCCGCCAGGCGGGGCTGGACCCGCTGGTGGTGCATGAGGCTGGCAGCGGCATCGAAGGACTGGAAGTCCTGCGGACCAAGAAGGTTGACCTGATCCTTTCCGACATCAATATGCCCTCGATGGATGGGCTGGAGTTTCTGCGCCAGTTGCGTGCGCAGGATCTGGCTCCCGGTGTCCCGGTGGTGATGATTACCACCGAATCCAGCGAGGAACATGTCAAGCAGGCCATTCTGTCCGGAGCGCAAGGGTACATCCGGAAGCCGTTTACGGCCGAACAAGTGAAAGAGCGGGTACTGCCGCTGGTGCATGCGGCGTAGCTGGTGGGAGCCGACATGTTGAATGGTGTGCGTAATGCTGCAATTGCGCGATTGAGCGGGCGCGGTATCAACGAAATGGAGCCTACGATGGCGGTATCGTTGCGTGAATCTGTGCAACTGGTCTCCGATCCTCGGAACCTGGATGCGAGTGTGGAAGAGGTCTTTCATCTGATGTTGGGCATTAACTGTCGGCGGGACGCCTCGCCGGCAGTCCAGGAGCCGGAGTCGGTCACCGCAGTGGTTGGTTTTGGCGGGCTGTTGAGTGGGGCCTGCGTCTTCAAGAGCGGCAGCTCGGGGGCGATGAAGATCGCCGCCTATATGACCGGGATGGAGTTCACCGAGGTTGACGATACCGTCAAGGACGGGATCGGCGAGATCTGCAACATGCTGGCCGGAGCGTGGAAGGGCAAGGTCCCCAACCTGGCCGCTAACTGCGGGCTGTCGGTTCCCGCCGTCATTACCGGTCGGGACTACAACCTCCATGTTCAGGCTCCCGAGTTCCAGTTGCACCACGCCTATCGCTTCGAGGATCTGAGCTTTGCCGTAACCATTGTCTGCGACGGCCTGCAGTAACCTGGGCTGTTGCACGGTTTCGCTCAAGTTGGACGCTACGCGCTCCAAGCCCCTTGGGGCGCGTGGCGTTCCGGTGTACCCTGCGACAGGTCTTCGTCGCAGGCATTGCGATTTCACTTGGGAACAATTGAGCACCCTGTTAGCCCCTGTCTATTCCTGTCGCCGATTCTGATGTTGTTCTAATCTATCGCCCCTTCCCGCGGCTCTCTACCTGCAACTCTTCCAGGCTGACAGGAGAAGAAGCCGATGGACAGTGGATATTATGCGGCGTTGACCGGTTTGGTGGCGCGCACCCAGGCGCTCGACACAGCGGCCGCCAACCTGGCTAATGCGCAGACGCCCGGTTACCGGGCCGAGCGTGAATTCTTCCGCTCCGCACTGATGGGGCCCGACGCCGCGGACTCGCAACTTGGCCAGACGGTGAACAACTACGGGCTGTTGGGCGGTGACCGGCTAAACATGGCACAAGGTGCGCTGCAACAGACCGGCAATCCCCTTGATCTTGCGATTGAAGGGGATGGTTTTTTCCAAATCCAGACCGCCAACGGCCTCCGCTATACCCGCGACGGCGGCTTCCATCGCGCCAGGAACGGGCAGTTGGTCACGGCAGCCGGTGAGACGGTGTTATCGACAACCGGCCAGCCGATCGCCGTGCCGCCGGGCGAGGTGTCGGTGGGCGCCGACGGAGCTTTGTCGGTAGCTGGCGGAACGGTAGCCTCTGTAGGAATCTTCACCTTTCCCTCTGGCGCTCAATTGACCCCCGAAGGCGCCAATCGCTATGTTGCGCCTGCGGGGAGCAAGCCGGTGCTGTCGAAGACATCTGCGATTCATCAGGGAGCTATCGAGTCCGCCAATCAGGATGTCATCCAGGGATCGCTGGATCTGATTGTGATGCAGCGTCAGGCGGAGATGATGCAGAAGGCGCTCACCGTCTTCCACAGCGAGTTCAACAAGATTGCGACCGAGGATTTGCCTAGGATTTAAGGGTAAGTCTCTATTTCAAGTCGAGGAGAAAAAACATGATTCGAGCCTTGTATACCGCCGCCAGCGGCATGAGTGCGCAGCAGATGAACCTGGATACGATCGCCAACAACCTGGCCAACTCCTCGACCACTGGATTTAGACAGTTGCGCCTGCAGTTTCAGGACATGGTTTATCAGAATCTGGTGACACCGGGAGCGGCACAGAGCCAGTCCACAGTATCGGCTGGGTTGCAGATCGGGTTGGGAACAAAATCGGCGGCTACCGAGGTGATCAACACGCAGGGATCACCTGATCAGACCGGCAATCAATATGACGTTATGATCCAGGGTACAGGATTCTTCCAGGTGCAGCGTCCGGACGGAACCATCGCCTACACCCGCGCCGGCCAGTTTCATCTCAACAATCAAGGCACCATCGTGACCACCGACGGCGATCCTGTGATTCCTACCATTACCATTCCGTCTAACGCCACCGCTGTGACAATTACCCAGTACGGCGTGGTGAATGCGACGCTGGCCGGACAGCAGAACCCCTCGCAGCTGGGACAGTTGCAACTGGCAACTTTCCCCAATCCGGGGGGGCTGGAAAGTCTGGGATCGAATTTGCTGCAGGCCACGCTCAGCTCCGGCGACGCGGTGCTGGGCAACCCGGGAGGAACCGAAGGCATGGGGACGCTGGAGCAGGGATATCTCGAAAACTCCAATGTGGATGTGGTTACCGAGTTCGTGCAGATGGTGCTGGCACAGAGGGCTTATGAATCGAACTCGAAGGTTATCAAGGCCGCCGATGATATGTACTCCCAAGTCAACAACATGACGCATTGAAGCTGAAGGAACGATGGAAACTTGCAGCACTGGAGACAGAATGAGTACAGGATGGCTGAAAGGATGGGTATGGGGAGCGATCACAGTTGGTGCGCTTTCGGTCCATGGCCAGGCGGTGCGCGTGACCTCTGCCGGCGGGGCGAATTCCGCTCCTCAGGTTCTACCTGCGCTATCCGCCTCTGTTCCTCAACCGGGGCCTGTGTATGGCGGGCCTGTACGCGAAATCGACGACCCGCATACCGGTGACCGCTGGCTGTTGCAGCGCGATTCCAGTCGTCCGGGAGGTCCGGGCCGCCTGGTGCTGCTCGGAAGCCGGGGGTACGACGCCAAGCACGATTGGCCGGGAGGTTCGGAGACGGCGTCTGCGCAGGTGCTGCTCGCTCCGGTCATTCACGCCGGTGAGCGGCTGATCGTTGAAGAAGACACGGCAGTGGTCAGTTCTCGTTTGGAGGCCGTGGCGCTGGGACCGGCTGCCATCGGGGCTACTTTGGAGGTGCGGTTGAAGATTGGCGGCAAATTGCTGCAGGCAGTGGCTCTGGCTCCGGGGCGTGCGGCTTTACAGATGGAGGCACGGCCATGATATCCGGGCGTTTTGCGGCGGTAGTCTTCTGCGTATCGATGGCACTTTTGGTGGCGCTGCCTGCACAAGGCATGGGCAAGAAGCAGAATCCGTTTTCGCCAGCAGCCAAACCGACTCCTCCGGAGGAGGCTTTGCACTCCTACATTGACCGAGTGAGGGCGCAGCAGGCGGCGGAGGTGAGAACGCCGGGCTCGATCTGGAGTCCGGAGGGACGGCTGGTGCGGCTGGGCACCGACGCCAAGGCGGTCCGTCTACACGACGTAGTCTCGGTTGTAGTCACCGAGAGCCTGGCAGCCTCGACCGATGGGCAGGTCAAGAACTCCAGATCCTCGAATGCCAGTTCCGCGCTGTCCTCGCTGTTCGGCAAGTTGAAGACTGCAAACAATATGCAAAATCTGCTCGGCATGACCGCAGCTTCAGGTCTGACGGCACAGGGGCAAAGTACGACCAATTCGAGCCTGGCGACCACCTTCGGCGCCGAGGTGGTCGACGTGCTGCCCAACGGGATGCTGGTGGTACAGGCTACGCGGCAGTTGACCTTTTCGCAGCAGACGCAGTTGATCAAGCTGCGCGGGCTGGTGCGCCCCGAAGATGTCAGTTCGCAGAACGAAGTGCAGTCGACAGCCATGACCGACCTGGAGCTGGAAGTGACAGGCAAGGGAATCGTCAACGATTCCACCTACCGGCAAAACCCGGTGGTGCGCTTTCTTGAGAAGATGCTGGTGTTTTAAGAGCAGGGATAAGGCAAGGTGGAACAGGGAATAGAAACCTGCAGGTATCGAGAGCAGTACTACGTATGCAGGAGCGTTTGGCCAGGCGGGGATGGACGATGCGAAGGATGAGGGTGAGAACGTTCGAGGAGCATTCGGGAATATCCGTCTGGCGCTGGGTTGTGCTGGGGATAACGCTGGCGCTGGCCGCGGTGCTGGCCCGTGCAGAATCTGCTCCGCAGTTGGCGCGGGTCAAGGATGTTGCTTCCATCGAGGGGATTCGGGACAACCAACTGGTGGGCTATGGGCTGGTGGTGGGATTGCGAGGCACCGGGGACAGTTCGCAGACGGTTTTTCCGGCGCAGACGCTGATTTCGGCGCTTGAGCGGATGGGTATCACAGTTCCGCGAACTGGCTCGAACAGCGCCAGCAACATGCAGGTCAAGAACATGGCCGCGGTGTTTGTGGTGGCCACCCTGCCGCCGTTCAGCCGGCCCGGCTACAAGATGGATATCACGGTCTCTTCGGCCGGGGATGCCCGATCGCTCGAAGGAGGCATTCTGCTGATGACCCCACTCTACGGTCCAGACGGCCAGATTTACGCCCAGGCCCAGGGAGCACTGGTGCTGGGCGGCTACATGGCTTCGTCAGGGGGAAGTAGCCGGCAGATGAATCACCCGACTACCGGGCGTATCCCCGATGGGGCGCTGGTGGAGCGGCCTGTCCCATTTGATTTGAAGCAGATGCACACGGTCAGCGTAGTGTTGAACGACGCCGACTTTCATACGGCCGAGCAGATGGCGGCAGCGATCAACCGGACATTGGGATCGGCCCGTGCTCACGCTGTCGACAGCCGGCGCGTGGAAATCACTGCGAAGCCGGATGAAGACATAGCGGCCTTACTGGACAGGGTGGAGGACATCGAGGTGGATGTTTATCCGCGGGCCCGCGTGGTGGTCAACGAGAGAACCGGAACGGTGGTTATTGGGGGTACAGTGCGCCTGCAGCCGGTTTCAATTCTGCATGGGGGATTGAGTGTGAATGTGATCTCCGAGACCAAGGTGTCCCAGCCTAACGCATACTCCACGGGAACAACGCAAGTGGTGCAACAGACCACCGTTCAGGCCCAGGACAAGCCGGTGAACCGTATCGATCTGAAGGAAGGCGCGACGGTAGAGGATTTGGTCCAGGAATTGCAACGTACGGGAGCGGGAGCGAGAGATGTGATTTCAATCCTGCAGGCTATGAAGGAAGCCGGGGCGCTGGAAGCAGACCTGGAGGTGCTGTGATGCAATCCATAGCGGCAATTGCGACGGCAGGTGGCGTGGCGGATCAGGCTACGCCGCAACCGCGGCTGGTGCGGGCCGCACACGAGTTCGAGGCACAGATGATGAACGAGTTGATGAAGCCTATGACGCACGGCAGCTCGTTGACCGGAGAGGATGACGATTCCGATTCTGGTTCCGGCTCCGGCGGAGCGCTGGGAGAGTTTGCGTCTGAGGCTATGGGGAAAGCGCTGAGCGAGCATGGCGGCTTCGGCATTGCCAGCAGTATTATCAAGGACCTTTCCCATACTGGTAATCAGAATGGGGCTATGCTGGTAACCGGGAAACTGCACGGAAATACCGTCATGAGATCTCTTAAATGACTACAGTGATTAGTAAACATGAACGATAAACCAATCAAGGAGCAATGACATGGACATTCGGAGCAGTCTTGATGGATTGAAGTCTCTCTTGGGGGTGGCACCGGCAGCACCGGCAGCTACGCAGCAGACCAAGAGCAGCAGTAGTGCGGCGAGCGGGAGCGCACTGAGTAGTGACCTGGCGACCTTCAGCAGCGCAGGGAGTGAGGCATCCCTGACCGCGACCGAATCCGGCGTGCGCACCGACAAGGTTACTGCGGTGCAGGCGGCGCTGGCGGCAGGAACTTACAATGTGCCGGCGTCGGCGGTGGCGTCCAAAGTGGTGGATGCCATGCTGGGCAGTCAACAGTAGCCCGGCTGGGAACGAAAGGGAAGAGGGCAATGCAGGAGCTAGGGACGCGCCGACAGCATGCGGATCTGAAGGAACTGGTCGTAGAAGCATCGCGGGCACTGGCCCGCCTGGATGCGGATCGGCTGGAAGAACTGGCTCTGTCATGCCAGGCACTGAATCGTGAACTGGTGCCGGAAGGCGCAGGCTGGCGCGCGGAAATGGTCCGCCAGGCTCGGGAGGCGAAGGGAGATATAGCGGTGTTTGCTCGAGTGCTGGAGGCAACGCGGGCAAATCTTGATGTGATGAACCGGCTGCGGGAGTTGCGTGCGGGCCGGGTGGGGTATGGTGAACGCCTGGCGCGTGGATGGGTGCGGACGGAGGGCGGACATGGGGACAATTAGCTCTGCATTCAGCTTGGTGTCGGGGGCCTTGGACGCCGATCAGGAAGCACTGAATATTGTAGCCAATAATGTGGCGAATGCTAGTACGACAGGCTACACAAGGGAGACACCCACTTGGCAGGAGAATGATCCGGTCGAGATCAATGGTGTTTCCTACGGTACAGGGGTTACGGAGACAGGTGCCACCTCAGTGCGGGATACCGTGCTGGAGGAGCGTCTGAACCAGCAGCAGCAGTTGGCCTCTGCCTCCAGTTCGCGCCTTACGGCGTTGGATTCGGTCCAGGATCTGTTCACAGTTGCTTCTAGCTCATCTTCTTCTTCGACTGCGGGCGACATAGGCACCGACCTGACCAGCTTTTTTAGTTCATTCTCTTCGCTGGAGGCCAATCCAACCGAGAATTCAGCTCGCCAGGAGGTGCTTTCCTCAGCAAAAACCCTGGCTGGCGATGTGTCCAGTGCGGCGGCAAGTCTGAACTCGCAGAAATCGGCACTGGATCAGGATGCTAGCGGTGTTACCAGCCAGGTGAATTCGCTGACCAGCGCGCTGGCCCAGTTGAACACGGAGATTCAATCCATCTCGCCAGATGGCGATGCTGGAACGCTTGAGGATCAGCGCCAGGAGGATCTGAGCCAGCTTTCGAAGTTGATCGGAATCAACCAGATTAGTACGTCGGACAACAGCCTCACGATCACTACAACTTCTGGCCAATTGCTGGTTTCCGGGGGAACGAGCAATCAGTTGACGACCGGCAAGGTGAACGGTGTAACCGATTTTTTTGTGGGGGGGACGGATATTACCAGCCAGTTGACCAGTGGCGGGGGGGAGTTGGGAGGGTACCTGACGGCGCGAGACCAGGACATTCCGAGCGTACTCAGTTCTCTCGATCAACTGGCCTATAGTGTGTCCACGCAGGTGAATGCACTGAACAACTCGGGAACCGACGGGAATGGAACGGAAGGCACAGGGACCAATTCGGCCGGAGTTACCGGCACAGGAACCACTGCTCTCTACATCTTTAACGAACCCACGCAAGTGTCGGGGAGTGCGGCGGCGATGAGTGTGGTTATGAGCGATCCGAGTCAAATAGCGGCAGCTGGATTGGGGAAAGGAACGGGGAACAGCACGAACGCCACGGCGATGTACAACCTTTCCACTTCATCCATTGTGGACAACCAGACGCCGACCAACTACTACTCGAACTTTGTATCGACGCTTGGAGCGACGGTCTCCGGAGTGGAAACCGAGAATACGGCACAAGAGGCTTCAGTAACCCAGTTGCAGACCCAGAACGATTCGCTCTCCAGCGTAAATCTCAACGATGAAGCCTCCTCTCTGAGTACGTTGGAGCGCAGCTATCAGGCGGCATCGAAAGTTTTTTCGATGCTGGATACGATCATGGCTTCGGCCTTGAACCTGGGAGAACAGACGACGGTATCTTAGGCCTATTCTAAGCGCATAGGCGCGGCGCAGCGAAAGGCAGTTGTTCATTGGTGGAGGGTGACAATGCGGGTGGATCCTAATTACTCATCGAATCTAGTGAAATCACTAGATCAGGTGCAGTCGAACTTGCAGTCGTTAACGAGTGAGCTGTCGAGCGGTGTGAGCTTCACGTCGCTGAGCCAGAACCCGGTAGCGGCGGGCGAAGATGTGCTGCTGATTAACCAGATACAGCAGGACGACTCTTTCACAACAACATCGAGCCAGGTTTCAGGCCAACTGCAAGTGGCCGATTCAACGCTTGGCAGCGTGGTTACCCAACTTACGCAAGCAATTTCACTGGCTACCAGCGCCAATAACGGTACATTGAACTCAAGCGACGTCAAATCTATCTCGACGCAAATCTCCGGCATTCTGGACGAAGTACAATCGCTTGCCAACACCAGCTATCAAGGGCAGTACATCTTTGCCGGTGGACAGACTTCCACGACTCCCTTTACCACCTCGACTACCACGTCGCCTGCGGTTACCAGCTATAACGGAGACGAGGATATTAATTATCTCCAGACGCCCAACGGTCAGAAGATTCAGTTGAATGTGCCGGGGGATCAGATTTTCTCGGGCAGCGGTTCAAACAGCGTTTTTGCCGCATTGAATAGCCTGGTGGCAGACTATTCGAGCGGTACCGTGGACACCAATAAGGCTGTGAGCGATACGGAGGCGTTAAGTACTGCACTGAACTACGTTTCCCAGCAGCGGGTAACTATCGACAACTCCATTACGCAAGTCAGCACAGCTTCAGAGGCAGTGACCAACGAAGAGACACAATTGACTACAGCTCAGACGAATCTGATGCAGGCCGATGTGGCGACGGTTTCCACTCAACTGTCCACCGCAGAAGCTCAACAGACAGCGCTGGAAGACGTAATCGCGACACTCAATTCGAGTTCGAACGATCTGTTCAGCAAGCTGTAATTGGCCTGCTCTGCATTTGCCCTCTATGAATGTGGCGGTGTCCTGCGATCCGTTATGCCCTGGAGTGTGCGGCACGCACCCCGCCCCAGAGGGGTTCCCGGTACGCCGCCGTGACCTTTAAAAACTCGGCATTCACCACAGGCTGTTAAGTTACCGGCTGCGGCTGAGTGCTGCGAAGACCCCGGTAGACAACCCCAGCGACAAAGACCTGTCGCCGGGGACCCCGGGTTGAGGAAAAAGCCACTCAGATCAGGCTGCCCGAGATGCGGCCTGTTGATTATCTGATTACCCCTCCCCCCCCCTCCCCCTATGTATTTAGTCAAGTTCTCCATTTTCAACGAGATAATAGGAGTGCATCGCTGCAAGAATTAGATTCTAAAGGGGTTATATGTCAAAAATTAGATAACAAAGGGGTTACGGGCGTTTTTTGGCTCTTTTTGAGGTTAAAGTACCGCAATGCGAGATTTTTACGTTTCTGCATCGGTTTGAAAACTCCTCTGATGGTGTTCTTTGGGGCCCGGAACAGGGTAAAGCCGGGATTGAAGCCCTCCGTTCCAGCCGGGATTTTCTCTTTGCGGCTGGAGTGGCGGGGCTTGCTTATCCTGCGCTGGTTCAAAAAGACACTATGGATCGATTGTGCGCCTGGGCGGGGTAATTATCTGCAAACAGGCAGATCGGAGAGCTGGGATCGGGGTGCAGGAATAGACAGACTCGCGAGTCTGGGGGGCGAAGCCGGGGGTATCTCACCCATCTGAACTTACCGCGGACAGTGCGAGGTCGTCAGCGTCTATACTTTAGGGAAAAGGACACACTTTGCTCGCTCCAATCCGATTTATCTGGAATGCAACGCGCGGTCATCGGCTGGCTCCTTGGCGGAGCGAGTATGTACGCTGGCGCGTGGAGACCTATTCGGGTCAGAAGGCCGAGACGTTGACGGCCGGCAAGATCATGAGTTTTGCCTGGGCTG
Source organism: Occallatibacter sp. (assembly GCA_031296165.1). Lineage (GTDB taxonomy): Bacteria > Acidobacteriota > Terriglobia > Terriglobales > Acidobacteriaceae > Telmatobacter. Next base: position 29,932 of record JARLGF010000140.1, read on the forward strand.
CGCGATGGGAGTTGTTGGGTTTTCTTGGCTGGACGGATCGTCTGGACCGTGAAGTGCGAAAGCGGGTATGAGTCCTTGCAGGCAGACCAATCAAGGGTGAATCCGGCAGCCTGCCAAGAGATTTCTATATTTTGTCCTTTCATCCCGAAAGTTGAGTCTGCATAGAGATCGCTGGCAAACAGCTTCTGTTTTTCCGGAGTTTTTCCTCGCATGAGATTTGGATTATTCCGTCTAGTCTGTATTGCGGCCGCGGCATTCACTGTGATGGTAGTGGCTGCCGAGGCACAGCAGTTGCCTCCAATCGAGCCGCCTCAAGCGCTGCCCAGCGAGCATTCCGACTCACCAACGCTGCGCGTGATGGCCCAGGAAGTGCTGGTGCCCACGCTGGTGGAGAAGCGTGGCGGCGGCATCCTCTACGGACTCAAGCCGGACGATTTCGTACTCGAAGACAACGGTGTGCCGCAGAAGATCCGCGTGCAGGAGGAGATGGATACAGCGCCGGTCTCGCTGGTGGTGGCTGTCGAAGAGGGAGGCATGAGTGCTCTGGAATTTGCCAAACTGGCCAAGCTTGGGCCTTTGCTCGATCTGTTTCTCTCCGACGGCAGGAGCCGGGCAGCGCTTGTGGGTTTCGATTCCCGGCCCCATCTCATTCGCGATTACACGCATTCCAGCGAGGACTTGAATGAGGCACTCCAGCATCTGGAACCGGGCAATGGGGGCGATGCGATTCTGGATACTGTGAGCTATGCAGTTGATCTGCTTCAGTCGCAGCCCAAGGAGTATCGCCGTGTTTTGCTGCTTATCAGCGAGGAGCGAGATCACGGCAGCAAGCACACCCGGCCGGAGCAGTTGATCCGTAAGATCGGCCAATCCGATGTACTGGTGCTGAGTGTGTCGTTTTCTCCCTCGCGCGCCGAACTGCTGCACGACATCAAGGATTCAGGCGACGAGCGGACCATGAATATGGTTTCCAGCCTGGTCATGATCGTGCAGGCGTTCAAGAAAAATGCTGCCAAAGAGGTTGCCCACATGAGTGGCGGAGAGTACACCACTTTCACCGGAGACAAGCGCTTCGAACAACGCGTGGTGGACGCAGCCAAACATGTCCGCAACCGGTACCTGATCACCTTCAGCCCCTCCAATCCCACTCCCGGCCTGCATAGTATCCGGGTGCGTACAGCGCAGGACTACGGAGCCCGAATTGTGTCTCGAGCCAATTATTGGGTGGCGCAGGAGAAGTAGCAGCTTCAAGCGGACCAAGGGCCCCGGGAGTTGATTTCGACAATCGGCTCTCCCTACTCTTTCTAATAGATAGCCTCAAACCTGGATGGGTGTGCTTTCAGGTTTCCACTGGCCGGCGGATGGCGCCGGGCCGCATATTCATGGTAATCTCACATCAGACACTTAAAGAGTGGATCTGAGAAGACAAGAGGAGTAACACACGCCGTGCTGGCGACTGCTAAGAAAACTACCCTGATTGAACGCTTCCGCACCCACGATACGGACACCGGCTCGCCGGAAGTCCAGATCGCGATACTGAGCGAGCGGATTGGCGAACTGACCGAACACTTCAAAACCCACAAGAAGGATCACGCTTCACGACGTGGCCTTTTGCAACTGGTCAGCAAGCGCCGCCGCCTGCTGGATTACCTGAAGACGCACGATGCCGATCGCTACCGCGACGTTATCGGCAAACTCGGTATCCGCAAGTAATCGGAAAGTCAACTTTGACCCGGAAGCGCCCAGACCGAAAATTGGTCACGGTCCCCGATCTACCCAGAACCAGGGGCCATGGTGTACCTGGCGAACCGCACCCGCTGCCAGGGCTTGCGCACAGTTATCGACTGAGCGCGGCCCCGGCAACGACGCTGACACGCAGGCTAGCCTGCAGGCCGGGAGAATCCGCTCCCCCGCGCAGAGCCCACTCTTTTGCGCGCGTCCTGCATAGGTCCGGCTCGATTGCCAGCCGCTTCGTCACCTTACCCACTCCCTCCGGCGCATTCCCCTTACAAGTTTCCCAAGCGAACACAATGAAACGAGGACTCTATGTCTACCAAGCATGAAGTAGCCGTCGAGCTTGCCGGCGGCAAGCGGTTGGTCTTTGAGACAGGCCGCATGGCCAAGCAAGCCTCTGGCGCCGCGCTGGTTACCACGGGCGAAACCGTTGTTCTGGCCACTGCGGTAGCTTCTCCCGATCCCCGGGAAGGCATCGATTTTTTCCCCCTCACCGTGGATTACCGTGAGTACACCTATGCTGGCGGGCGCATCCCCGGCGGCTTCATCAAGCGCGAAGGCCGTCCCAGCGAAAAAGAAGTGCTGACGTGCCGCCAGATTGACCGCCCGATCCGTCCTCTTTTCCCCGACGGTTTCCGCAACGAGACGCAGGTGATAGCGCTGGTATTCTCCGCGGACAAGGAGAACGATCCCGACGTTGTGGGCATCAATGCCGCTGCTTGTGCGCTTGCTCTCTCCGACATTCCTTTCAGCGCGACAGTCGGCGCCGTGCGCGTAGGCCGCGTAGATGGCCAGTTCGTCATCAATCCCACGTATGCCGAGCGCGCCGCCACCACGGTCAACATCATGGTCGTCGGCCACAAGGACGGGATCGTCATGATCGAGTCAGGCGCCCAGGAAGAGTCTGAAGAGGTCATCCTGGCGGCCATCGAGTTCGGCCATGTGGAGATCAAGAAGATTGTTGCCGCGATCGACGAGTTGGTTGCCGTTGCCGGCAAGCCCAAGCGGGCCTTTACCGCTCCAGAGTTCGACGAAGCATACTTTGCGGAACTCAAGGCAAAGGTCGAAGACCGGCTCAAGGACGCGCTGGACACCAAGACTCACGCCAAGCTGGAAAGCCAGACGCTGGTCAAGCAGATCAAGGACGAGCTGGCCGCCGCGCTTCCCGCCGACGACCCGGCCGCAAAAAAGAAGCTGGCTACCTACTACGAAAAACTGCGCGAGCGGATCTTCCGTGAGCAGGTAACCAAGGAGCACATCCGGCCCGACCGGCGCGCCTTTGACGAGATTCGCCAGATCACCATCGAGACCGGCGTTCTACCCCGCACGCATGGGTCGGCGCTGTTTACCCGCGGTGAGACGCAGGCTCTGGTTACGGCAACACTGGGCACGGCCGACGAAGGACAACGGCTGGAGAGCTATGAGGGCGAGAAGAAGAAGGCCTTCATGCTTCACTACAACTTCCCGCCCTTCTGCGTAGGCGAGACGGGCCGCATGGGCGGCACAGGCCGCCGCGAGATCGGCCACGGAGCATTGGCCGAGCGCGCCATCACAGCGGTTTTGCCAAGTGCGGAAGAGTCACCCTACACCATCCGCATTGTCAGCGACATACTGGAATCCAACGGCTCTTCGTCGATGGCCACCGTTTGCGGAGCGAGTTTGGCACTGCTTGACTCGGGCATCGCACTGAAGGGCGCAGTGGCCGGAGTGGCCATGGGCCTGGTCAAGGAAGGCGAAGACTATGCCATCCTGACCGATATTGCCGGCGCGGAAGACCACTACGGCGATATGGACTTCAAGGTAGCCGGCACCCGCAAGGGCATTACCGCGCTGCAGATGGACATCAAGATCGGCGGACTCACCCGCGAGATTCTTGAAAAGGCGATGGAACAGGCGCGCCGCGGCCGGCTTTTCCTGCTGGACAAGATGGACGCAGTGCTGGATGGACCTCGTACGGAGCGCTCGGCCTATGCGCCGCGCATTGAAACCGTCATGATTCCCACCGACAAGATTCGCGATCTGATCGGAAAGGGAGGCGCCACCATCCGCGGCATCATTGAGCAGACCGGCGCCAAGATCGATGTGGACGATACGGGCCGTGTCAATGTTGCCTCGTGCGACAGCGAGGGTCTGAAGAAGGCGCTCGAATTGATCGGCAACATCACCGCAGTGCCTGAAGTGGGCAAGGTATATCTGGGCAAAGTGGTTCGCCTGGCGGAGTTCGGCGCGTTTGTCGAGCTGTTCCCCGGCACAGATGGCCTGCTTCACATCTCCGAGATCGCGGAACATCGCGTGAAGGAAGTGAAGGACGAACTGCGCGAGGGCGATCAGGTGATGGTCAAGGTTCTGGCCATCGAAGGCAATCGCATCAAGCTCAGCCGCAAGGCGCTCATCAAGGAACAGAAGGCCAAGCTGGTGCAATCGTCGCCTGCCGAGTCCGAGGATGTGGAGATTGCCGCAGCAGAGATTGAGGCGCCTGCAGTTGCACCCTCCAGGCCACGTCATGAGTTCGACGAGCATCAGCCGAAATCCAACCAGAGCACGATTCTCATTGAAGGCGGAGACGATTTCGATGAGGAGGGGGGCGAGGAGTTCGACGAGGAAAACGAGCCGAACTTCAACCGTGTAGAAGGTGCGCCGGTTCCGGCTGTACAAGCGGCTGGTGCGGGCCGTCCTCCGGCCAACAACAGCAATAGGCGCCGTCGGCGTCGCAGGCCGGCTGGCGGTGGTGGTGGCCGCGGTCCGAGCAGCGGTGGCGGCCAGGCCTGATAAGCAGCAATGTTAGAAGGCAAGAGAAAGGCCCGGACGCAGAGTCCGGGCCTTTCTCTTGCCTGTTATTGCGGCCATGCGATGCGCTTCAACTGCACTCCAGGCGTCAGCACGTAATTGATTGGGTGACCGTAACGGAATTAATTGTCACTCATAGCTCTATCTAAACTAAACTCTTAGCGATGGCTACGAGTCTATATATCGTTGTTGAAGGGGATGATCCAGGTTTCGACATTTTTGTGAATGGCCATGCCATGGCCCGCAATGAAGACGCCCTGGAAAAGTTGGCAGACCGGCTGCATGTGAATCCGCTTCTTGAATTCTTTTCCGCCGATGAGAATTCGATGGCGCTGCTGCTGGAGCAAGGCGCAGGCAATCCGGATTGGGCTCGCCATTTGCCACAACCACAATGGTTTGACGCATCGGACGGCTTGCTAACGGTGCGTGCACTCATTGACTTTTTGTCGACGTCTCCCGCAGCTCTTGGCTCCGAGACGCAGCCGGTTCTCACCGAACTCCGCGAGTACGAGCGCGTGCTACGCAAGACATCCCTGCACGGACTTCGCTGGCATATAGCCGTGAGTTGGCGTTAAAGCATTCAAAAACTCCGCTGCTCAATTTCTATACCAATCCAGATGGTTAAACAGCCACGTTCTCTTCGCTTTTGGGTGTAAAGATATTTCCCAGGCGCTGAATCTGCGCGCCCACGCCTTGCAGCTTCTCCTCGATGCGCTCATAACCGCGATCCATGTGATATACGCGATCGAGGATGGACTCGCCATCGGCTACCAACGCGGCCAGGACCAGCGATGCAGAGGCCCGCAGGTCAGAGCACATGACAGCAGCGGCAGAGAGCCGTGCCGGACCCAGAACCGTGGCCGTACTTCCATCCACCTTGATGTTGGCGCCCATGCGCACCAGCTCCTGCACATGCATGAAGCGGTTCTCGAAGATGTTTTCCTTGACCACGCTTACGCCTTCGGCCTGCGTGGCCAGAGCCATGTACTGTGCCTGCATGTCGGTGGGGAAGCCAGGGTACTCTTCCGTGGAGATGTTGGCTGCGCGCAGTCGCCTGTCGGCACGGACTCGGACGGTATCGGGTCCAAGGATATCTACGCGCGCGCCGGTCTCCTGGAGCTTGCCGATTACGGCGCCCAGATGATCCGCTTTGCAGTCGGCGACAATCAGATCGCCGCCGGTGATGGCTCCAGCCACTAAAAATGTCCCCGCTTCAATACGATCGGGATTAATGCGGTAGCGTGCGCCATGGAGCCGGCTCACACCCTTGACCCGGATGGTAGACGTGCCGGCCCCTTCGATTCTGGCTCCCATTGCCGTCAGCAGCGAAGCCAGGTCAGTAACCTCGGGCTCGCGCGCGCAGTTTTCCATCAGGGTTTCGCCGTCGGCCAGCACCGCGGCCATGAGCAGGTCCTCGGTGCCAGTGACTGTGATCTTGTCGAAAACCAGGTGCGCTCCGTGCAGATGATCCACGCGGGCTTCAAGATAGCCGTGTTCCTGGGTGATGGCGGCGCCCATTTTTTCCAAGCTCTTAATGTGCAGATCGATGGGCCTGCCACCGATAGCGCAGCCGCCGGGCATGGCTACGCGCGCCATTCCGGTTCGCGCTACCAGCGGCCCCAGCACCAGGGAACTGGCGCGCATGGTTTTGACAATCTCATATTTTGCAACCGGGTCGGACAGTGTGCGGCAACTGATGATGGTGGTGTGCGGCGTGTCGCCGAGCCGGATTTCAGCCCCCATGGATGCCAACAGCCGCTTCTCGGTTTCAATATCGCGTACCTGGGGAATGCTTTCGAGTATTACTTCGTCATCGGTAAGAATTGCAGCGGCCATGCAGGGCAGCGCTGAATTCTTGGCGCCCGAGACGCGAATAGTGCCTACCAGCGGATTGCCGCCGCGAATTACATATTTATCCATTAATTTTGAGCAGCTCCTGGTCTCTTAGTGTAAATCGAGGGAAACAGACGGATGGATGGACCGCACCTACCGGCAGCATCCTTCAAGGAAACACGAGGAATGCAGAGGCGATCCTTATCGGTTACAGTTCCAGTACGTTGTCCTCGATGGCCAGGCGCACGTTGCCGTCCGATTTTGCCAGGCGGCGTACGGCTTCAGGCTTGTCGACTTTGGCTTTGAGCATGACCAGGGCAACGGGGACGCTGCGCCCTGCGCTTTTGATGGTTTGCACCGCAGTTTCGCGATCGATTTTGCAGGCGCCCATCAGGATGCGGATACCGCGCTCAACCAGCTTGGAGTTCTGCATGTGTACGTTGACCATCAGGTTCTCGTACACGTAGCCCAGCCGGGTCATGGTGCCGGTAGTGATCATGTTCAGAATCATCTTCTGGGAGGTGCCGGCCTTCATGCGTGTGGAGCCGGAGATGACCTCTGGGCCGACGTCGGCAATAATTGCGATATCGGCGGCTGCTGCCAGTGGAGTGTCCTGATTGCAGGTGACCGCGGCAGTATGCGCTCCACGGGCGCGGGCATAAGCCACTGCGGCTACCACGTATGGAGTGCGCCCGGAGGCGGAAAGCCCAACAATAATGTCTTTGCGTGTGGGGCGGCGGCGGGCAATATCGCGCTGGCCCAGTTCTTCAGAGTCCTCATTGACCTCGACTGCCGAGGCTAGCGCCTTGGGGCCTCCGGCCATGATGTACTGCACCTGACCCGGAGCTGTGGAGTAGGTGGGCGGGCACTCCGAGGCGTCGAGCGCAGCAATGCGTCCGCTGGAACCGGCGCCAATATAGATGAGCCGTCCGCCATCGCGCAGGCAACGAGCCACCTGGTCAATGACCTGCGCAATCTCAGGAAGCGCCTTTTTGACCGCTGCCGCAACCTTCGCATCCTCATGATTGATAATGCGTGCGATCTCGATCGCAGATTTGGTGTCAAAGCCTTGCGAGGCTTCGTTTTGGCTCTCTGTTGTTAAATGCTGAAGCTGCGAGGCCTGGTTTTTCTTGGTATCCTCTTGGGCGTCGGCCATCTCCTGCATCGTCATGCTGGTTACCATCACATCTATCCCCAAGTTTTAATTGTATCTGTAAATTGCGCAAGTCCAGAGAGAATTCTCCCTGGACTTGCGCATACAAGATGAACGAAATTAAGGCACGGTTACAGCGCTTCGCGTACCGCGTCGTGAAAGGCAGGTCTTACCGCGCGAATCGATTGGTTCTTCCTGTCGGGCCAGGTACGGTTGGTGAGCAGCGTAACGGCCACCCTGGCGTCCAGGTCAATCCACAAAGAACAGCCGCTGTAGCCCAGGTGTCCGATCGAGCGCGGTGAAAAATGGCGCCCAGAGGAGGAATGTTCAGAGGGCGTATCCCAGCCGAGCGCGCGAGAACTGCCTTCCGGGCTTTGCCGCTGGGCAAACAGATTCACCGTGGATGCCTCAAACATGCGCATATTTTCCGCTTCATCTTCAATTTCCGTATCGGCAAACAGAATCCGATATGAAAAACGCAGTAGATCCGGCACATTGGAGAAGAGCCCGGCATGGCCTGCGACGCCTTTGAGCCGCCAGGCATTTTCATCCTGGACCTCCCCCTGTATGCGGCGTTTGCGGAGGGTGGTGTCTTCTTCCGTAGGCGGAATCGAAGAGCGCACACTGGGCGGGGGACAGAAACCCGTAGTTGTCATCCCCAGGGGCTGAAATATCTCGCGGCGGACCCAGGGTGCTAGGTGCTCGCGAGTACGCACTTCCAGTGCCTTGCCCAGCAGAATGAAACCTGGATCGGAGTACTCGGCGCGCGTTCCGGGTTCAGCTTCAAGGGGTAATTTCAGACAGGCGCGAAACAGGGCGGCCGGTGTGGCGGCAGTGCGAAAAAGTTCCACGTAGCCTGGCAACCCCGAATTATGTGCCAAAAGGTGGCGCAGTTTGACATGGCGGGCGTACTCGCCGGGTGCGCGGCCTACTACAAAGCCGGGCAGTAACTCACCCAAGGGTATGTCCAGGTCAAGCACGCCGCGCTGATAGAGCAGCATGGCCGCGGCTGTGGTGGCTACCACCTTGGTGAGGCTGGCCACATCATAGACCGTCTGCGCGGTCACGGCGGGCGCGTCTTGTTCATAGGTAAAGTGGCCGAGCGCATCCTGGAGAACGATTTCACCGCCGACCAGCACGCCAAAGGCGCAGCCGGGAAAGGCCTGGGCGGCGATGGCATCGTTCAGCACGCGGTAAACGGCAGCAAACCGGCTATGCGGGTCGGAAGACAAGGAGACCGGCGGGGTGATTTCAGGCTCCATCGTTGTCTTGCATTTTACCGCTAACAGGATTCCGCCGCAGTGACCAGCGCCCACTTTCCGCTTCCCGATTGGCGGATAAGTCTATCCCTGCGCAGCATCCAGCGCTATCCTTTGGAGCGGGCGGAGAGTCTATAGCACCAGAGCAAGCAATGGAGGATGTATGCGTTTGCCGCATGGAACATGGACGGCTGCAATGGTAATGGGCATCGTGGCCGCGGCTTGCTATCCCAGTATGGGCCAGACAGGATCAGCTTCGGTGTCTGCCGTGCCCGCGCCTGCCGATGCACCTCTTCCAGCTTCGGCGAAGACGACCTATACGGTCCCCGCCGGTACGAAGGTTCTGCTGCAATTGCGCAGCGCAGTCAATACCAAGAGCGCCAAGCCGGGGGATGGAGTCTATCTAGCCTCGACATTTCCGGTCGTGGTGGGAAGCAGAGTGATGATTCCGGCGGGGGTTTATGTGCAAGGAGTTGTGGACCGGGTTGCCCGCGCCGGGCGCGTGAAGGGCAGGGCACAGCTCGATCTGCATTTCACCTCGATGATCTTTCCGAACGGCACAGTGGTGGAGATTCCAGGCGTCATCAATAGCCTGCCGGGCGCCAAGGATCGCACCGTGAAAGGCGACGAAGGCACAGTCGAACAGCAGGGGAACAAGGGCCGAGATGTGGAGCGCGCCGGCGAGATCGGCCTGGGAGGCGCATCCGTGGGCACTATTGGCGGAGCAGCGACGGGCCACCCACTGGAGGGAGCGGCCATCGGAGGGCTGGGTGGTGTGGCTGTTGGCGCCGTGGCTGCCTTGTTCACCCGAGGCGACGACGTCAACATCGAGAACGGTACGCCAGTTGAGATGGTCTTGCAGCGGCCCTTAATTCTGGAGGAGGCGAACCTGGATGGTAGTGTCCCAATGGGCACGGCGCCGGTTCTGGTGCCTGCATCTGGTCAATCCAAACCACTGGATAAGCCAAATCGCGCTCGTATCTTCTGCCCGCCGGGTGGATTAGGGTGCGAGTGAAGTAATCTAGAAGGGAGATGCCAACGGTTCCCCAGGACTCCCTAGCCCACGATTCAACCGCGAATCTTGAGACCAACTCCAGCCAGCCTGGCCTCAACCCCACACCCGTTCCGCCGGAAAAGGCTGGGGGGCTCGGGCTGTGGTTGCGCGATCTGCTGTTTTCCGCCGCTGCTTCGGTGTTTATTATCACCTTTCTTTATCAGCCGGTCCGCGTGGAAGGCACCAGCATGTTGCCGCGGCTGGAGGATCGCGACCGGCTCTTCATCAACAAATTTGTGTATCACCTCTCGGCTATCGAGCGCGGGGATGTAGTGGTTTTTCACTATCCGCGCGATCCAGAAAAGAGTTATATCAAGCGCGTGATTGCCTTGCCCGGCGACCGGCTTTGGATTGAGCATGGACAAGTCTGGCTGAACGGCAAGCCACTGCCCGAGAACTACGTTCCCGAGGAATACCGCGACACCCGCTCCATGGCAGAAATTGTGGTTCCCAAAGAGACTTTTTTCATGATGGGCGACCACCGCTCCATTTCGTCAGACAGCCGCGAGTTTGGCCCCGTGGAGCGCTCGCTCATCTACGGTAAGGCCGTCTACGTCTACTGGCCGGCCAAGGATGCAGGCGTGGTGCGTTAGACAATAGAAGTTCACCCGGATATTAACCGGTCAAACCTGTTAGAATCGATTGAATCCAATCCCCGGAGACGCGATGCAGGCGATCCTGGCGCTCGAAGACGGGCGCATATTCCGTGGCCATGGCTATGGCGCACCTGGTGAAAGCCAGGGCGAAGTCGTTTTCAATACTTCCCTTACCGGTTATCAGGAAATCGCTACCGATCCTTCCTATGCCGGGCAAATCGTAGTTCTCACCAACCCCCAGATCGGCAACTACGGCACCAATCAAGCAGACAACGAGTCGGCCAAGCCCTATATTGAGGGCCTGATCGTCCGCGAGTTTTCACCCATCAGCTCCAACTGGCGCTCCGAGCAGGTCACGGACGAGTACATGGAGCGGTATGCGGTGCCGGTGCTGGCCGAGATCGATACGCGCGCTCTGGTGCGCCACCTGCGCACCCATGGCGTGATGCGCGGTGTGATTTCTACAGACGTTTCCGACCCCGAAGCGCTGGTCCAGAAGGCGAGAAACATTCGCAAGATGGACGGGACGGACTTGGCGCGCGTTGTGTCAACGAAGTCTCTTTATCAGTTTGACTCTTCCGACAGCCGTAATCAGGCTGGAGACCCTCTTCTGGTTGACGGTTTCCTCCCCAAAGAGGAAGTGCGGAAGCACCTTCATGTGGTGGCTTATGATTTCGGCATCAAGCTGAATATTCTAAGGATGTTAGCCCGCGAGGGCTGCCGGGTGACGGTGGTGCCAGCCGAGACCTCAGCCGAAGACGTACTGGAGCTGAAGCCCGACGGTATCTTCCTTTCGAACGGCCCTGGCGACCCCGAGCCGGTGGATTATGCGGTGCGCGCCATCCGCAAGTTCCTGGGCCGCGTGCCGGTTTTCGGCATCTGCCTGGGCCACCAACTGACAGGACTGGCGTTGGGCGGTCGTACCTACAAGTTGAAGTTCGGCCACCACGGCGGCAACCACCCGGTGAGAAACAACACCACCGGGAAGGTTGAGATAACGGCACACAATCACAACTTCGCCGTTGATCCGGACTCGATCAACGCGAACGAAGTGGAGTTGACGCATGTGGACCTGAACGATCAGACTTTGGAAGGTCTGCGGCATAAGACGCTGCCGCTGTTCAGCGTTCAGTACCACCCCGAAGCAGCTCCCGGGCCGCACGATTCGCACTACCTGTTTCACGACTTCCGGCGGATGATGGAGGAGTGGAAGGGATGAGAATTTCGGACTCAGTTGCGAAGTTTGTAAATGTTGGAAATGGCGGGGCATTTGCCCCGCTGTTTTGCGTGAAGAGCGCGCGCTATAGCCCGCTCTCTTCAATTCCCGGATCACTCAGATTGGGTAAGGAAACAATTCAAACAAATGCCACGCAGAAATGACATTCAGAAGATTTTGGTGATCGGCTCGGGGCCGATCGTGATTGGTCAGTCGGCGGAGTTCGATTACTCCGGTACGCAGGCCTGCAAAGCTCTCAAGCAAGAGGGCTACGAGGTGGTGCTGGTGAACTCCAACCCGGCCACCATCATGACCGATCCGGACCTGGCGGACCGCACGTATATCGAGCCGCTTACCCGCGAATATGTTGAGGAGATCATTCGCATTGAGACGGAGATGCTGGGTGCTGGCCGCACGGGCGGAGCTTCAGGAAAATTCGCGTTGCTTCCGACAGTGGGCGGGCAGACGGCGCTCAACCTAGCTGTCGATCTGGCGGATGCGGGCATTCTGGACAAGTACAACGTGGAGCTGATCGGCGCCAAGCTGGAGGCCATTAAGAAGGCCGAAGATCGGCTGCTGTTCAAGGATGCGATGCTGCGTATCGGTCTGGAGGTTTCAAAGTCGGCGCTGGTCAACAACCTGCGCGACGGTCTGGACTTTGCCGGCAAGCTGGGTTTCCCGGTGCTCATCCGGCCGAGCTTTACGCTGGGCGGCACGGGCGGTGGCATTGCCTACAACCGCGAAGAGCTGATGGAAATTCTGGCCCGCGGGCTAGACCTTTCGCCGGTGCACGAATGCCTGATTGAAGAGAGCGTGTTGGGTTGGAAGGAGTACGAACTGGAGGTGATGCGCGACCTTGCGGACAACGTCATCATCATCTGCTCCATTGAAAACTTCGACCCCATGGGCGTGCATACCGGCGACTCCATTACCGTGGCTCCGGCGCAGACGCTTACCGATCGCGAGTACCAGAAGATGCGGGACGCCGCGATTGCCGTGATGCGCGAAATCGGCGTCGAGACCGGTGGCTCCAATGTGCAGTTTGCCGTGAATCCCGTCGACGGCCGCATGACGGTGATCGAGATGAACCCGCGCGTGTCGCGGTCCTCGGCGCTGGCCTCGAAGGCTACAGGGTTTCCGATTGCCAAGATCGCCGCGAAGCTGGCCGTGGGCTATACGCTGGACGAAATTCCCAACGACATTACGCGCAAGACTCCGGCGTGCTTCGAGCCCACCATCGACTACGTCGTGGTCAAGATTCCCAAGTGGCAGTTCGAGAAGTTTCCCGGTTCCGACGACACGCTTGGCCCGCAGATGAAATCGGTGGGCGAGGTGATGGCCATTGGCCGGACCTTTAAAGAAGCGCTGATGAAGGCTTGGCGGGCACTGGAAACCGGTAAGAAGACCGGCGCTGAAATTCTGGAGCCGCGGCGGCTGACGCAGATGCTGGTTACGCCGAAGCCGGAGCGGCTGGGTTATATCCGCTACGCATTTGAGCGCGGCATGAGCGTGCGCGAGGTTGCGCGGCTGACCGGAATGGACCCCTGGTTCCTGTACCAGATCCGCGAGATCACGCTGGAACAGGCGAAGATCGCTTCGTCATCACCGGAAGCCATCACGGAAGAGGAACTTCTTCGGCTGAAGCGCATGGGACTCAGCGACGAGCGCATCGCCACCGAGTGGAAGCTGGAAGGCCACGCCGGCACGCAGCAGGTGAGAGAACTGCGTGAAGGCAAGGGCATTCGACCCGTCTTCAAGCTGGTGGACACCTGCGCCGCCGAGTTTGAATCCATGACGCCTTACCTTTATTCGACCTACGACGAAGAGGATGAGGCTCCGGCGACTTCAAAGCGCAAGGTCATCATTCTCGGATCGGGACCGAACCGCATTGGGCAGGGCATCGAGTTCGATTACTGTTGCTGTCACGCAGCCTTTGCACTCAAGGATGACGGTTACGAGACCATCATGGTCAATTGCAATCCCGAGACAGTTTCCACCGACTACGACACCAGCGACCGGCTCTACTTTGAGCCACTGACCCTGGAAGATGTGCTGGCGGTGTACAACCACGAGGCACAGTCAGGCGCCGAGATCGGCATGATTGTCCAGTTCGGCGGGCAGACGCCGCTGAACCTGGCGCAGAGACTGCGCGCAGCCGGCGTGCCGATTATCGGTACTTCGCCTGAATCTATCGATCTGGCCGAGGATCGCAAGCGTTTCGGCAAGCTGCTGGAGGAACTCGACATTCCGCAGCCCCGCGGCGGCACGGCCACCAGTGTGGAAGAGGCGCTGGCTGTGGGAGAGCGGATCGGCTATCCGGTGCTGGTGAGGCCCAGCTACGTGCTGGGTGGCCGGGCCATGGTGATTGCGTACGACGCCGAGGCGGTTGCCCAATACATGAAGCAGGCGGTGGAATACTCCCAGGAGCGGCCGGTGTTGGTGGACCACTTTCTGGAGAACGCCATTGAGGTGGACGTTGACGCCCTCTGCGACTCGGAAGATGTGATTATCGCCGGGATCATGCAGCACATTGAGGAGGCCGGCATCCACTCCGGCGATTCCTCCTGCGTGCTGCCTGCGGTGAGCATCCGGAAAGAGACGCTGGAGGTGCTGCGCACCTATACCCGCAAACTAGCCCTGGCACTCAAAGTGGTTGGGCTGGTCAACTTGCAATTCGCCATTCAGCGCGATGCCACGGGGCAGGATCACGTTTACGTGATTGAGGTGAACCCTCGCGCCTCGCGCACTGTGCCTTACGTCTCCAAGGCTACCGGCATTCCGCTGGCCAAGGTTGCCGCGCGGTTAATGACAGGCCGCAAGCTGCGCGAGTTGCTGCCAGCCCAGCTAGCTGCCGGCAAAGACCTGGAAACTGGCACACATTTCTACGTAAAATCGCCGGTCTTTCCCTGGAATAAATTTGCAGGGGTGGATACGGTATTGGGCCCGGAGATGAGGTCCACAGGCGAAGTGATGGGGGTGGCGGCTACCTTTGGCGAGGCCTTTGCCAAGGCGCAGCTCTCCGCCGGGCAGGTATTGCCCAGCGGCGGCACGGTTTTCTTCAGTGTCAACGATCATGACAAGAGGGTGGCAAGCGATCTGGCTCGCCGTTACGTGAACCTTGGATTCAAGATCGTAGCCACAGAGGGAACTGCCGACGTTCTGGAGAGTGCAGGCCTCAGCGTAGAGCGGGTCTTCAAAGTCAAGGAGGGCCGGCCGAATGTTGTGGATCTGATCAAGGGTGATCGCATCCAGTTGATTGTGAATACTCCGCGCGGGCAGGACACGTTTTTCGACGAAAAGGCGATCCGCCGGGCAGCTGTGCTGGCGCGCATTCCCACGATCACCACGATTGCTGCGGCGCAGGCCGCGGCGGACGGAATTGCCTCCATGCAGCGGCAGGCCATAACGGTCTATGCCTTGCAGAATCTGCATACGGCCAAAGGCGTTTGAAGATGTTCTCAGGCCATGCGGTCTATGCGCACTGCGGTTAATCTTCGCGGCGGCGAAGGGCAAGCCGTGCGCCGATGGAGTAGCCGAGCAAGGCAGCAGCAGGCCATGTACCGAAAAAAGGCCCATCGTTGTCGATCAATCCGCTGGGTTTGGGCAGGCTGAAAAACGTGCGCGTCAGTTTTTCAGTGGCGTCGCACTGGAAACACGCGTTGGGCCCGGTAGGCATGTCCAGAATCCAGAGGCTGAGGATGAGAACCAGGATAAGACCAACCAACCATACCGCGGTGGCCATTTCGTCCTGCCGGAAGTGAGTTACCAGGTAACCCACGGCAAGCGGTACAAGCAAAGACAAAACCAGGATGATGGTCTGTGAAATTGCAGGTGGGTTGAGAAGATAGCCGGCGAGCATGAGCAACAGCCATGAACCGAGGGCGAGGGCAGTGTGAAGGAAAAAGGATATAGCCTGCCCGGAGAGCTTGGATGTGCTCCTGTCTTCTTCATTTTCCCGTTGAATCAAAGCACCCATGGGCGCGGCTCCTGGTAGGGTCCGTAGAGTGAATTCATTATTCACTGAACATACACTCTACTGCAAATGGGAACAATCCGCAGCAATTGGAGCTGAGCAGGCCCTAAAATAAAGCCATGCTGATTAAAGGCATTTTTGCCGCTGTAACCACGCCGTTTTACGCGGACGAGCGGGTGTATTTCCGCAAACTTGAAGCCAATATGGCACGCTACTCGCGCAGCCTGCTTTCCGGGATGGTGGTACTGGGTTCTACCGGCGAAGCGGTGATGGTGGACGAGGGCGAGTACAGCGAAGTTTTACGGGTGGCGGGGGAGGCTGCGGCACCGGAAAAGGTGCTGATTGCCGGGGCCGGGCGGGAGAGCGTGAAGGCGACCGTAGAAACCGCAGAGCTGGCGGCGCGGTTTCGCTACGATGCCATTCTGGTCCGAACTCCCTCTTACTACGCCAGCAACATGTCCACGGCGGCGGTTCTGAACTACTTCCGCAGTGTTGCCGACCGTTCGCCGCTGCCGGTCTTGCTCTACAACATTCCCAAGTGCGTCCCTTACCAGATTCCCGTGGAAGTGGTCGCCGAACTGGCTCAGCATCCGAAGATCATCGGAATCAAGGAGTCCAGCGGCAACATGGAGCGGGTTCGAGCGCTGGTGGCCGCTACGCGGAACGCTCCGCGGCGCACCGTGACCGTTACGCCCGTGTTTGAAGCAGTGACAGCGCGCATGTTGGAGGCGCGGACAGAGCCAACGTCCGCTACATTTGTCTCCGCGGGCGATTTGGCGGGCGGCCAGGCTCTGGCAGTAGCTGCTCCGGTTGCGCCGCTCAAGACGCGAACCCAGGAGGCCGGTTTCCATGTGCTTTGCGGTTCGGCTTCGGGGATGCTGGAGTCGCTTGAGGCGGGCGCGGACGGAGCCATTCTGGCCTTTGCCGCTTGCGCTCCGCAGGCTTGTCAGGAGGTCTATTTTGCCTGGAAGGATCACGATCTGAAGCTCGCGGAAGAGAAGCAGCAGCGGATTGCAGGTCCCAATCAGCGCATCGTGGGCCAGTTGGGAATCGGCGGCGTTAAGTACGCCTGTGACTTCAACGGCTACTACGGAGGTCCTGTCCGCGCTCCGCTGCTCACTGTAACGGCAGTGGAGAAGGCTGAAATCGAGAATTTACTGGCTGAAATCCGGAATTAACCGGTTGCCAGACTTGTTTCCGGCGGTGTGGACGGCGGCTTGTCGTTCCACCTGCCGCGACAAGGTGGACGTTGGGCGCCTTGGAAATGAGAGGCCGGCAGTGGAACTTGGGGCGTCCCTGTTAACCTGTTGGTACCCTCTCCCCCCTCCCCCCCCTATGTATTTAGCGAAGTTCTCCAGTTTCAACGAGATAAGCAGGGGGTACCGCCGTAAAAATTAGATTCTAAAGGGGTTATGTATCAAAAATTAGATAAAAAGGAGTTATGGGCGTATTTTGGACGTTTTCCGAGGTTTTCGTACCGCATGTTGAGACACTTATTGTTTGCATTGGTTTGAAAACTCCTCTGTTGTCGTTTCTTCGGGACCTGGAACGGTGGCAAAGGCCCATGCTCTCTCCGGAGTTCGATCCCTGCTTTCAAAAATCACTCTAGAGGAATTGTGCGCCTTGTTGGGTAATAATCTGCAAACCGGGCAGTGAATAAAAAACGGCGGGGTGAGGTTCGTGTTCTCCTACTCATTTCACGATGGAACTGTGAAATGGGGCACGCTCAGAATTGTGGGTAGGTCGAGGGTGGGGTACCCGGCGAAACTACACATGAGCCATTTTGTTTCATCTCATATTGCCAAACAGACACCATGTGACCTCGTGGATAGAAGGTGAGCCGCTTGTCCCCCGATTCCGTCTGGATTCTGAAGGAGGCTATATGGTCAGGCTCCCATTTCGTAACGGAGTAGCCGAGGAGCACTTGGCCATTGCGAAGCCCTGCAATGTAGGCTGGACCATTTTCAACAACCCCGAGGACGGTCATGGCCGCTCTGGATCGATCAAAATCGAGCCCCATGTCAAAGCTGGGCACTTCCTCCAGTGACGGTGCTGCACAATCGCTTAATTCAGGGATGTGGCTGGGCGGTTGAAGATCGCCTTGCGCGTTTATTGCCTGCTGCAGGAGATCGCGCGCCCCTGGAGAAAGATAGTGTTCGATTGTCGCTAGAATGCGGTCGAGCGTATAGGGCCGATTCGCGGTTCTAACCATGTCGAACATCACATCGTCCAGTGAATAGCGCCCATGCGACTCTTTGCGAATCGTTCCATCGAGCCAAAGAGAGATGACTCGACCGCGGACATATTCGTCGGTGGATTGCGGAAATCTCCGCAGATCCTTATTCAGAGACGAAATATAGTCTGCAGCAGATTGATTCCCGGCACGCAAGGTAAAGAGCTGCGCGTAGTATTCAGTTGGACCTTCACGGAACCACCTGATATTACGGTCGTCATAGCCGGACGGAATGAGGCCCATATGCTTTGGATTCCACGCGTGAAAAGACTCGTGAGCTAGCTGAGTAAGCAAGCCGTTGAGCGAATCGCGACGGGAGACGAACATCCAGAATGCATTGGTAAAGGCGCTCCCGTCACTACTGCCATGATCGCGGTCGTAGGGCGCGAGAGTTACGAGGAAGTAAGGGAAGCGATTGTCTTTCCAGTACGTTCGCACAAGTCCGACGACCGCTTGGATCTTCTTAATCGCCTCCTCGTCTGTGAATGTCCAATTGCCCCGTACCGCGAGAACTGCCGGTTGTCCGTCGATTTGAAAATGTCGTATACGGAAATCACCCGCTGCGTACAGCCCGTCGTTGACGTCTCTCCATGGTCCCGTGTACGTCTGGCAGCGGCCGGCATTCACACTTGTGCTGCCAAAGCTGGTCGCTAAAGACCATGTAGCGGGAAGTGACGTCCAGTCGAAATTAGCTGTTTCTTGATCCTGATCCCCAAGCTTTAGTCGGACAAGAGCATTACTGCCGGTGAACTCTAGATATTCGGGGAAAAGTACTGGGTGGAACTGCAACGGATTGACGAAAGCCCCGGTCCAATCCTTTGTCAGGTCGTAGGTGATTCGTACACGATGTCCCGGCTTTGCCCGTATCAGTTGTTCACCGGAGTCGGAACCCGTTTCCAACTTCGCACCGTCTGAAGTGACCTGTAGATTGCTGAGTGAGCTTAGTTTTTCGTCGGCCCACTGGATCGGCAACTGAAACCTGTCCGTTCCGGTTGCTCCTTCAGTGAAGGCAAGAGCAACGTGGAGTGTGAGTGTCCGTTCTGTCAGCTCTGGTGAAAAGGTATACGTGATCTGCCGAATACCGGGAGCGGGGGCTGAAAAGCGGCACTGTGCAGGCAGACTGCAGCAAGAAGTTGCCAGTGCACAAATGCAGAGCATTGTGCGTGTCCTCGAGAAGTGGGCCAAGAGCGCGAACAAGGTATTACCTCACGGCATAGACGCGACGGATAGAGCATAACCAGAACTACTTTGATCCGACAACAGAGAGACGGACGAATGGCCGAGGACGCTCTAGTGTCATAAGTCTGAAGTTCATGTCAGAAATAAAAGAAAACAACCGCAGATTCTTCGACTCACCACCCCCGAACTGAAAAACGTTCGGGGCTCCGTTCGCTCAGAATGACAGCCAATTTTGTGTTGCGTAATTCAGACTCAGGACACTAGCTGTAAGCAGCCGTTATTTCTGTTGGCATTATGCGGGGGGAGGGGGAACCCCACATCTTTCCGGGATTCGATGTGGGTTGAACGGTTATGTTTGTGTGTCAGACGGCGGCGGTCATGGCTTCAGAAGAGGCGGCCATGACCATTTTGCGGATGGAGCAGATTACGAGGTCGGGCTCGTCGAGATGAATCCAATGCGCGCTGGCCGGAGCGATCACCTGCTGTACGTTGTCTCCGATGCGGTCCAGGTCCTGCTCGGAAAGCGGTGACGACGATGCCGGGGTGAGCACGTGCACGGGGATGCCATGGATGGGTTCGGCATTCTGCATTTCCCTGACGGTGGCCGGAATGGCATCGATATGGCGGTACATGCCGGTGTAATAGCCGGGACGGGACCAGTGGGCGGCAACGATGGGCCAAACTTCCCTGGGCAACTTGCCGACCTCTTCTTTGACCCTTGTGAGCACATGGCGGCCGCCAACCCCGGCGGTGCTGGCTAAATGGCCTGAGATTCGCCCGGTGCGGCAGAGAACGGAGGCGATGGCCAGGCGGATGAATCCGATGCGCGCAAAGGGGATGGCAAAGCGGGTTAGCCGTTTGCCAAGATCGATGGCGCCTTGCCTGGGCGAGTTGATGGGCGGCCATTCTTCACAACGCATGGGATCGACCAGCACAATGCCTGACACCTCACCAGGATGCAGCAGGGCGAAGCGGCGCATGACAAGGCCACCGAAGGAATGTCCGACCAGGATGTACGGCGGTTTGATGCCGCCGGTTTGCAACAGATTGTGCAGCTCGGCGGCGATGTTGCCGGGGGTGCGCGGGGTGCGGCATGGACTGCTCCAACCCAGTCCGCTGCGATCGTACGAGGCGGTGCTGGTGAAGCTGGAGACGATTTGCTGAATGTGAAACCAGTTGAGAGTGGTGGCTGCGATGCCGGCTTCAAACAGCACCGTGGGGCCCCCGGTCCCTTTTTCAAGCAGGTACAAACGGCAACCGCGCGCGATCCTGACCAGGCGCCCGCAGCTTGCATACCGCATCCGGTCACAATGAGCGCCGATCGACTCATAGAGACATCCTGCTGCGACCAGGGCTGCAGCCGAACCGGCAATCCAGAGAAGCACATTCACGATTAATCCTGGAAACGGGTGAGGCGCTCAGGGCTAAAGTCCCCGAGGCTGAGATTTGCTCTTGCGCTGCCACGGTCGATGATGAGCAGTGTGGAACCGGCATGACCGCGTGTTTTTTCTTCCACCTGGGTTGCCGACCAGACGCCGCCTTCGTGGCGGAGACCAAAGTAGGTGAACTGCTTCACCGCTGCTGTACCCTTAGGTGTTTTTTCAATATATACAGGAAAACCGATGGTGTGGTCCAGCCAAGTGTGAATCTCGGCGTAGTGCGTCTGGTCTGCCGCGCCGGGTGCACTCTTCAACAGATCGCAAATCCGCGCGCCATATTTGGTATCGGGAACGACGGTCTGGGTGGGCCAGAAGTATTGCGGCTCAAGAAAGTCCTCGTAGCTGAAACCAGTGTCGAGCAGGCCGTCGCCCCACTTGCCGGACGGCAGGATAGAGGGCGCTTTGTCGCCAGGGCGTGCAATATGAATCGCATTTTGGCCATTGGGACGCATTTCCAGCAGGACATGAACGCGCGCTTTTGCAGGCTGGCCAATTTCGACGAGCACGCGGAGAACGCCGGGGAACCCATGCGCCTTGATGGAAATTCCATAGCTGGTGCGTGCTCCGCCTGCATCCACCTGAACAAGGCGGCCGGTGACGCGAAAATCCGCGAATTGCACGCGCTGGCGCGGGACAGCAAGCACGGCATGAACGTCTGCCGCGCCGGCTGGAATTGCCAGAAGCGCAGCCAATCCGATTGCCGACCAGAATCGGCTCATGCCTCGATCCTTCCGTCGCGGATGCGAATGTGCCGGGGCGCAGCGTGGGCAATTTCGTTTTCGTGGGTGACGACGATGAGAGTCATGCCGCGCTTTTTCTGGATGCCGATGAGCATTTCCATGATGCGAGCGGAGTTGACGCTGTCGAGATTGCCGGTGGGCTCGTCGGCGAGCAGGACGGCCGGATTGTTGGCCAGGGCACGGGCAATGGCCACGCGCTGGCGCTCACCGGCGGAAAGCTCATTGGGATACTGGTTGAGGCGGTGTTCGAGGCCCATCTCGCAGAGCAGGGCCTGGGCTCTCTCAGCGCGGTGGTTGGCGCCGTGGGTGATGGCGAGCATGGCAACCTGCACGTTCTCAACGGCGCGGAGAGTGGGGAGCAGATAAAAGGCCTGGAAGATGAAGCCGACCTTGCGTGAGCGGTAGGAATCCAGATCGAGCGTGGTTCCGAGCGCCGCATTCTGAAACAAGACCTGGCCGCCGGTGGGGGTGTCGAGACCGCCGAGCAGTTGCAGGAGCGTGGATTTGCCGCTGCCGCTGGGCCCGCTGATGGCCACGTATTCGCCGGCGGCAATGGAAAGATCGACACCGCGCAGAGCCTCGATGCGGCCTTCGTCGTAGCTCTTGGTGAGGGCGCGTACCTCAAGCAGTGGACTTGTCATGCCTGAGCGCCTCCACCGGTGAAAGCCACGCACTGCGCGACGCCGGAACGAGATCCACGGCTAACACCGACGACGACGGCGCTGTCGCTCTTCGTACTGCATGGGGTTTTAACACGAGGAATCCAGTTTATCGAGCGGGGAAGAGTTGTGTCCATCCTGAATTTGGGATTGGCGGCAATGAGTATGGAAAATGCTTTATGGAAGTGGGGCAAAAAAAAAGACAGAATAATCGCTACTGAAGAACACCACAAGCTAACCAGGCCAAAGCCACTGTAGCAGGGTAGCTGCTCTTCAGGGTGCGGCAAAGAGATTACGGTCCGATACTCGATGAGAGCATCGGACCGCTCAAAAAAAAGCTAGAAGCGACCGCGGCCGCGCGAACTGCCGCCGCCACCGCCACCACCGCCACTGCCCTTGCGAGCCTGGTAGCAATCGCGGCAGAACACCGGACGATCGCCACGCGGCTCAAATGGCACTGTTGTAGGCTGACCGCACCCCGAGCAAATCACAGGAGTACCCTGTGCCGGAGCCGAACGGTAGCCGGACCCCCCCTGATCGTTCTTCTTTGCCTGACGGCAATTCTTGCAACGTTTTGGGGTCGAATAACCACGTTCCTGAAAGAACGTCTGATCCGCAGCGGTGAAGGTGAAGTCCTGCCCGCAATCGCTGCACGTAAGTTGAATATCTCCGGCCATGGGTCTCCTCGTGGAAATTGTACAGCCCAAAATGCATTTTGCGTGCAAGGATTCTGCTGAAATAAAAAAACTTGTACCTAAGCAGGATAGTAGGTAAGAGGATTGGCATTCCTAAAATGCCATGGCGGGGGACCGTACGGGCCCGGTTCCATTATGCTGTTCGTGGAATGTAGGTGGGATGCGGATTGTCTACGTGCTCACTTCGCTCGGGATGGGCGGAGCCGAACGGCAGGTGCTGGAGCTGGCTGGCCGCATGGCCCAGCGCGGCCACACGGTGGTTGTGCTGGCTCTGCGTCCAGGAGTTGCCGATGAGTGGCCGACGAGGCTGAACGTCGTCCATCTGGCGATGCGCCGGTCGCCGCGGAGCGTGCTTGCCGGAGTGGCGCGGGGCAGGCGCTTTCTGCAGGAGTTTCATCCCGACCTGGTGCACAGCCACAGCTTTCATGCGAACTTAGTGGCTCGTTTGCTGAAGGTTCTGGTTCCATCGATCCCGGTTCTTTCTACCGTTCATAACGTCTACGAGGGCGGCTGGGCGCGTATGCTGGCCTACCGGCTGACCGACGGCCTGGCGCGACGCACCGTTGCGGTGAGCAAGGCGGCTGCCGATCGCTTTGTGCGGCTTAAAGCTATTCCGCGACACAAGTGCATGGTTATGCCGAACGGGATCGATACAGCGGCGTTCACCCCTGACGCAGAACGGCGCGAAGAGAAACGAATTGCAATGGGCGCGGGGAGTGCGTTTATCTGGCTTGCGGTGGGGCGGATTGTGCCGGCGAAGGACTATCCGACGCTGCTGAGGGCCTTTGCGCAGGTGCGGGCAGCCCGGGGCGAGGCGCGGTTGTGGGTGGCCGGCGCTGAGACGTCCGTGGTGGAGGCCGCAAGGGTTCGAGCTTTGACGGCGGAGTCAGGTCTGGAAGATGCAGTGCGCTGGCTTGGGCTGTGCCGCGACTTACCGGCTCTGCTGGATGCTGCCGATGCATTTGTGCTGGCGTCGGCATGGGAGGGTATGCCGCTGGCCGTGGGTGAGGCGATGGCCATGGAGAAGCCGGTGGTGGCGACCGATGCCGGCGGCGTGCGCGAATTGGTGGGCGATGCAGGCGCGATTGTGCCGGTAAGGGCACCGGATGCGCTGGCAGCGGCTATGCTTCACTTGATGCAAAGCACGCCGGAAGAAAGGCGCGCGCTGGGCCGCGCGGCGCGGGAACGCGTAGAGAAACTGTTCAGCATGGACACCAGAGCCGATGAGTGGGAAGAGCTGTATCGGACAATATTGAAGGACCTCTGAGACTGCGAAGACTGCGGCGAAACGAAATGAGGTCATGTTCGCGTTATGTTCGTGTCATGGGAAAGAGTGGGGAATGCGAGGAACAATAGCCTGGAAAGTAGTGTGCTGCGCCTTGATGGTGGCGGCAACAGCTATGGAGTGCGGAGGAGCGCAGGCACAGGGCAAACCGGCGCAGAATGCGGTTTTGACTTTGGATCGAGGCTGGCAATTTCGCCAGGTTACGGCGGGTGCGCAGGCTGCGGAAAACGGATGGCTGCCGGCTACTGTGCCTGGCGATGTTCACCTGGATTTGCTGGTCAACAAGAAAATCCCGGACCCGTTCTTTCGCGATAACGAGAGCAAGTTGCAGTGGATTGAGAAAGCGAGCTGGGAGTACCGGCTGAACTTCAATGTGACACCGGCCATTCTGGCCCGGTCGAATGTGGACCTGGTTTTCGACGGGCTGGACGCGGCGGCGCAGGTTTATGTGAATGGCGCGCCGGTGCTCACAGCGGACAACATGTTCCGCGTATGGCGCGTTGCCGTGAAGAGCCATCTGCATACGGGGAAAAATTTGCTGCGCGTTGTGTTTCCTTCGCCCATTAAAGCCGCGGAAGAAGCTGCTTCCAGCGATGCGTTCCGGCTGCGCTCGAAGACCGCGGATAAGACCTACATTCGCAAAGCGGCCTATGAGTACGGCTGGGACTGGGGACCGCGCTTTGTGACCAGCGGCATTTGGCGGCCGGTGCGGCTTGAGGCATGGGACAAGGTGCGCATTGCCGACTTTGCGCTACGGCAGCGCGATGTGAGCAGGGAAGTGGCCCACCTGGATGCGGAGGTCGAAGTGGAGGCGGCGAGCGCCGGCCCAGCCAAGGTGAGCGTGCAATACCAGGACAACGGCAAGCCGGTAACCGTGATTGAGACGGTCAGCGTCCATGCCGGGCGCAATGTATTCGATCTTCCAGTTGAGATTCGCCAGCCAAGACTCTGGTATCCGGCCGGCTATGGCGACCAGCCGCTTTATGAATTCACGGCGCGGGTGGGTACGGGCAGCCAGGCTGCAGCAGAACGCACGGCGAAGGCTGGGCTGCGGACAATCGTACTTCGCCGGCAGTTGGACAAGTGGGGACGGTCTTTTGAACTGCGAGTGAACGGCATTCCGGTCTTTGCCAAGGGCGCGGACGTGATTCCGTTCGACAGCTTTCCTAACCGCGTCACTACGGCGGACTATCGCCGCATTCTGGAGTCGGCTCGCGACGCCAACATGAACATGATTCGGCACTGGGGCGGCGGCTACTACGAGAGCGACGAGTTCTACGCGATTTGCGACGAACTGGGCATCATGGTCTGGCAGGACTTCATGTTTGGCAACGACTGGCAGCCGGGGACGTACGCGTTCAAGCTCAACATGGAGGCCGAGGCCGAGGACCAGGTGCGGAGGCTGCGCAACCATCCCAGCATCGTGCTGTGGTGCGGCAACAACGAGACCGAGATGGCCTTTAACTGGGCGCCGCGCCCCGGATTGCCGGCGGACGTGAAGCTGCTGATCTGGCAGGATTACCTCACCGAGTTCAGCGGCATCCTGCCCAGGGTGGTGGCCCGGCTGGATGCTGAAACTCCTTACTGGCCCAGTTCGCCCAGCGCCGACTACGAGGCGGTGTCGCCTATCTTTCACTCGGGCGACGATCACATATGGGATGTGTGGCACGGGCGCGTTCCATTCTCAACGTACGAGACGCATCATTCGCGGTTTGTCACCGAGTACGGGTTCCAGTCGTTTCCGGAGATGAAGACGATTGAAGCCTTCACGGAACCTGGAGACCGCGCCGGCATTTTTACCCCGGTGATGCTTGCGCACCAGAAGAACAACGAAGGCAACTCGATCATCCACGACTACCTGCTCAAGGATTATGCCGAGCCCAAAGATTTTGCCAGTTTTCTTTACGTGAGTCAGGTGTTGCAGGCCGAGGGAATCAAGATTGGCGCCGAGCACATGCGCCGCAGCCGTCCGGAGACGATGGGCTCGATCTTCTGGCAGTTGAACGACTGCTGGCCTGTGGCCTCGTGGTCCTCGATTGACTACTACGGCCGCTGGAAGGCGCTGCAATACTACGCGCGACGCTTCTATGCGCCCATTCTTGTTTCTCCGCACGTGGAGAGCGGCTCACTGAAGACCTACATCGTTTCCGACAAGACAGAGGCGCAACCGGCTGCGCTGCGCGTGAGGCTGATGGACTTTAACGGCAAGGTGTTGCTGGAAGATACGCACGCTGTAACTGTGGCGCCGCTCTCAAGCAAGGTCTACCTGGATTGGCCGCTCAAGAAGCTGGCCGACGCCGGCGCCACCGATACGTCGCATGTCTTTGTTGTAGCCGAGTTGAGCGCAGGCGGTGCAGACATCTCGCGAAACGTGATCTATCTGGCGCCGGTCAAAGAGATTCACCTCAAGCCTGCCGCCCTTAAAGTGGAAGCCGCAGGCGCGAATGGAAGCTATAAGGTTCGTATTACTGCGCCGGTGCTGGCGCGGAGCGTGTATCTCTCCTTTGGCAATCTCGATGTAAAAGTCTCAGATAACTACTTTGACCTGCTGCCGGGAGAAACAGCCGAGATTACGGTCGCAGGTGCGGCTTCGCTTGAAGCGTTGAAGGCGCAACTGAAAGTGATTTCTCTGAGCGATGCTTTTGCCGTCGCGGATCGTTCAGTCACGGTTGGCGCCGCGCACTGAGAAAGAGCCAAGGCCGCACAAGCATTGTGCGCCGATGCGTTGTAATTATCGGCAAGACAAAGGCAAAAGGGCCGGAGCATTGCGCTCCGACCCCTGGATTGGTTGATCTGAATTGCTTAGAACGAGAATGCGGCCTGTAAGAAGATGCGCCGCGCCGCCGAGCCGGCAGGGGAGGCGAAGATGCCACCGGCAAGGCTGGTTGACTTGTCAAACCGGGAGCCTGGGCCATACACGGCGGTAGCGCCAGAACCCGAGACCAGAGTGGGAACCACGCTGCCACTTGGGGTTCCATAGTTAATATCGTTAAACAGGTTCAAAGCCTGGGCACTGAAGGTAAGCGAGTACTTGTGGCCGGTGTTGGACATACCACCGCGGCCGCCACCACCTCCGCCGAAGCCGCCACCGCCACGGCCACCACCACCTCCGCCTGGCCCACCACCGCCCATCATTGGAGGAGGGCCGCCACCGCCAGGCCCACCACCCTGCTGCGATCTGCCTGCGGCGCTTGCTGCCACTTTAGGACCGATGCCGATGGAGCGGCTGACGCGCAAGTTCACCGCAACCGAGGCCGGGCTGTTGCCCAAATTGCTTGGCAGAAGTATTTCTCCCGTCTGTGGATTTGTGTCGAGGCAGCCGAAGGAAGTTTGCACGTATTGCGCCGATCCCGCGGAGCAGTCCGACGTGCTCGATGCATAGGAAGGCCGGTTGTTGAAGAAGTTATCTCCAGTCAAATCCGTGTTGGTTGTGATATCAAACGGCCTTCCCGACTGAGCAATGAGGAAAGGGTTCCACGCAATGCCCCACTTGCCGGTGTAGCTACTCATCAGGAAGAGCATGTTCTTTCTGACAAAGCCGGCGCGCCCGTAGTCCTGGTTCAGATCGTAGGAGTTCGACGCGGTGCCGGTATTGCCGTTGGCGAAGTTCAGCGTGTAGAAACCCGTAAGGTTGAAGTTCGGAGTGAACCGCCCGTTGAAGTTAACAATTAACTGGTTCTGCTTGAATACCGCCTCGGGATAGATCTCATCCACGATACCAAGGCTTGGATCGGGCCGAGTACCAGTCAATGTCGAACTGCCATAGGCGTATGTTCCAGGCAGATACGCATTTGAGTTCCGCGTCGCAATCTGGTGCACGCCATTGGAGCGGACGTAGGTTAAGGTCAGCGAAGATGCCTTGGTAAGCTGACGCTCGAGGCTCACGCCGAGCTGTTCGTTGTACGGCGAGTGGTAGTTGGGATCGAGTTGCTGGATCTGCCTGTTGACGGAGCCGCCGGCACTGCAGTTGGAGCCGGACTGAGCCAATGCATCCGACAACGATGTATTGCTGAAGCAGGTCGGATTGGTGATGACTGTCTGCACCTGGCTGTTGGCGCCGCCGTTGTTCTGTTCCAGTCCGAGAAGGCTGCCGGTTTGGAAGCGGTCGTAAAAGAAGCCAAAGCCGCCGCGCAGTACGGTCTTGGCCTGCCGCTTGTTTTTGTGTCCGTCCAATGCATAGGCAAAGGCAACGCGCGGGCCAAAATCGCTGTGATCGGCGGTGTGATTTTGCGACTCCCAGCGGAGGCCGCCGGAAAGAGTGAGGAATTGGTTAACCTTCCAGTCGTCCTGGAAAAACAGAGCGCCGTCAAAGACGTTGGCGAGGTATTTCTGTCCGCCCGTGGTATAGGTGAGCTTGGTGGGAGTGCAGCCCCCCAGCGCCACTTGTGCAGGTGTGCAGGCGGCAGCTATCTGAGCAACCGTCAGGCCATTTGTCAGTCCGTTGCGCGTGTCGATATAGGCGGTCAAAGAAGGGAAGCTGAAGCTACCGTTAAAGCCGCCGTCCGAGGAGCTAGCTTCGCGGTTATCGCGCATCCAGGTGCCGAACTTGATGGCCTGTGAACCCACGGTCATCATGGTCACATTCTGCAATTCAAGGTGAGCGGAGTGATTGGTAGAGAACTGGTCACTGTTTCCGCCGTCGGTGAAGTATCCCGGGATACTGACCGTCGGCGCGGTGCTCACCGAGGTTGATACCGTTGGCGCACGCCGGTATTGAAAGCGCGTTTCATTCACGATGCGATCGTTGATGATTTGCGAATCGCTCAACTGAACTGCTTGCTCGGTTGTAGTTGATCCGGTGGCTTGCGCGGGCAGCGAAGTGGAGGAACCGAGAACGTCACTCTGGGTGCTGCGTTCAAACTGGTACCGCACGGTCAGGGTGTTTTTTTCGCCGAGCTGCAGATCGACCCGCGGAGAAACTTCAATGCGGTTTGAAGGGCTGTAAAGGCTGCCCGTAGTGGGATTGGTGGGAAGCGAATAGAGCCCCGTGGTCGTATCCAGGACGGGGAAATCAACAGAGTAAATGCGGGCATCGGGATTGTTGCGGCCTTCGACGCTGAAGAAAAACGATGCTTTCTTGTTGAGGGAACCGCTGATGGAGCCGTTGTACTGAATGCTGTGGTACGCGGGGGGCGGAGCAAAAGGGTTTCCGGTGTTGAAGTTATCGTCGTTGCCCTGAAGGAAGCCTCGCCCGTGGAGCACGTCGGTGCCTGGCTTGGTGAAGATCTGAATTCGTCCGTATCCGATGCGATCGAACTCGGCCGAGAAAGGGTTCTGGTTGATGCGAATCTCGCGGATGGCCGACTTGGGCGGAAGGGTTCCGCCGGTGAACCCATCGATATAAATTTGTCCGCCGTTAGGGCCGGCCGAGGGACCGGCCAATGCCGACAGTTCGTTGGACAACTCGTCCGGATCGTCCGACAGTGCATCCAGGTCTTTGCCCTTGATGACGACGGCGCTGGCATTGCTGCCGGCATCCACGGAGACCTGGGGCGTATCTTCGTCTTCGGTGACGGTTACACTCTGCTGCTCGGCCTCGATGGCCATGGATATCTCAACGCGCTTCATCTGGCCAGCCGTAAGCTGGATAACCGGAGAAGCAAAGGGAGCGAAGCCGGCATAGGTGGCCTGTACGATGTAACTGCCCGGCGCCAGGTTATTTACGACATAGCCACCGGTGGAGTCCGCTGTCACGGAGCGCACTGTAACTCCGGCTGGCGTGGTGATGGTGATGGGCGCACCGGGAATCACGGCGCCCGTCGCGTCGGCTATGTGCCCGCGCAGAGTAGCTGTTGACAAGGGCGGAGCGGGCGTGGCGGGAGTCTCGGCCAGAGCCGCGAGTACGCCGCCAAGCCCCAGGGCCAAAGCTATTAGAAAATGCATGAGGAAATGCAATTTTGTAAACACGTGTGCCTCGCTGCGGCTAACCATGAGTCAAATCTCCATCGCGTTTGTCGTTGTCATCGGGGAAGAGGAACGAACTCGATAACTGTCTTAGTAGACGAGCGGATCCAGCAAAAGGTTGAATATGTTGCATTGCAGTTTGTGGCAGTGTTTCTAATGCACTTATACGCAAAAAGGCCGGAGCATTGCGCCCCGGCCTTTTTGCTACTTTCGTTTTATAACTTAGAACGAGAACGCCGTTTGAATAAAGATGCGCCGAGCCGCCGACCCCGAAGAGAAGATACCCCCCGCGAGACTGGTGGATTTTCCAAAGCGCGAGTCGGTTACAACGCCTACCGGTTGTCCGTAGTCGATGTTATTGAATAAGTTCAGAGCCTGTGCGCTGAAGCTGAGGGAGTACTTGTGGCCTGTGTTAGCGCTACCGCCCATCATGCCGCCACCGCCACCATGACCAAATCCGCCGCCACCGAAACCGCCACGACCACCACCGCCAGGACCGCCGCCGGGAGGAGGACCGCTTGGGCCGCCGCCCTGGTTATTCGATCCGGCAGCAGAAGCCAGTTTGGGACCAAGCCCGAAGGCGCGTGTCACGCGTAGATTCACCGCTACCGATGCCGGCCCTGTACCCACGTTGCCGCCAAGCAGTGTTTCTCCCGACTGGGGAAGAGTATTCAGGCAGCCATACGACGTTTGTATATATTGCGTTGAACCGGCGGTGCAGTTGGACGAAGAGCTGATGGATGGACGATCGTTGAAGAAGTTGTCGCCCGTCAAATCGTAGGGCGTCACCACGTTGAACGGCCGCCCCGCCTGAGCAATCAGGAACGGGTTGAAGGTAATCCCCAGCGGACCGGCGTAGTTGCTCATCAGGAACACGCTGTTGCGCGCGGCATATGCTGCCGGGCGATAGTCCTGGTTCAGGTTGTATGAGTTCGATGCCGTTCCGGTGTTCGATTTGGCATAGGTCATGTTGTAATACCCCATTACGCTGAACCTGGGCGTAAGGCGAGCATTAATATTCACGATCACCTGGTTCTGCTTGAAGACGCCCTCGGGGTCATACTGCTCCACGATGCCCAGCTTAGAATTGGGCCGCGGTGCGAGTATCGTTGGCTGTGCGTTGAGATTGTAGATGTAGTCGCCTGTATGGTAGGCATTGGAGTCGCGCGTGACCATCTGGTGCACGCCATAGGCATGCTGATAAGTCAGCGTGAGCGATGTAGTTTTTGTCAACTGCCGTTCCAGGCTGGTTCCTAACTGCTGCGTATAGGGCGAGTGATACTGTGGCGCAATCTGCACGATTGTCTTGGCCGAAGCACTGGCCGACCCGCATAAAGTTGGGTCTGCAACAAAGGCGCTAATGCTGTCCGAATCGAAGCACGTCGGGTTTGTGATGGTGTATTGTGTCTGACTGTTCGTGCCGCCGTTGAACCGTTGGGTACTCAACAGGCTGGACAAGGGGAAGCGGTCATAGAAATATCCGTAGCCGCCGCGCAACACGGTCTTGGCCTGCTTCTTGTCTTTATGCCCATCGAGTGCATAGGCAAAAGCCACGCGCGGTCCCCAGTCACTGTGATCGGTAACGTGATTCTGCGATTCCCAGCGCAGGCCGCCCGACAAAGTCAGGAACTGATTGGCCTTCCAGTCGTCCTGCACAAAGAGCGCGCCGTCAAACACGCTGCTCAAAACAGCCGCCGTGCCGGTCGTGTAATTGAGTTTGTTGGGCAGGCCGCCGGCTGCGGCAATCTGTGCAAACGTCTGATGCGCGGCAAGACCGTTCAGCATGGTCACGTATGCGTTCACAGAGGTAAAGCTGAAGGTGCCGTTGAAGCCCGAAGTTGTGGAGTTGGCGTCGCGGTTGTAGCGCAGCCGGGTTCCAAACTTGAGCGCATGTGCTCCCGCAGTCATGGTGGTCAGGTTCTGCAGTTCCAGGTGATCTTCGTGGTCGTTGGAACGCTGGCTGCTGTTGCCGCCTCCCGTAAACGCTCCCGGTACCGAGATCGTTGGAGCTGTGCTCACAGGAGACGAAGAAGAGATGTCGCGCAGATACTGGAAGCGCGTCTCGTTTACCAGATGGTCATTGATGACTTGCGAATCGCTTACCTGCAGCGTGTGCTCCGTCGAGTCGGATGTGCTGGACTGCGAAGGCAGAGACGTGGTGCCGATATTGCCGCTCGAGTTGAAACGCTCGAACTGGTAGCGCAGCGTCAGCGTGTTCTTTTGTCCCAGTTGCAGGTCGATGCGCGGCGAAACCGAAGTGTGTGTCGAAGGGCTGAAGAGCGAACCGGACTTGTTGCCCGCGCTGTAAACCAAGGTGTTCGGATCCTGTACCGCCGTGTTGGCCGTATAGATGCTTGCGTTCTGGTTGTTGCGCTCTTCGACACTGATAAAGAACGATGCGTTTTTCGAGAGCGATCCGCTCAGCGTGCCGTTGTACTGGATGCTGTGGTACGCAGGAATCGCTTTGGTGAATGGATTGCCGGTATTGAAAGCGTCGTCGTTGCCTTGTCCGAAGAAACGCCCGTGGAGTTGGTCGGTGCCGGGTTTGGTGAGAATCTCAATGCGGCCGTAGCCCAGCCGGTCAAACTCGGAAGAGAAGGGATTCTGGTTGATGCGGATTTCGCGGATGGCCGACTTGGGCGGCAGTTGCCCGCCGGTAAAGCCGGAGATATAAACTTCTCCGCCGTTGGGTCCGGCAGAAGGGCCGGCCAGCGCTGTGAGTTCGCTAGACAATTCGTCGGGATCGTCTGAGAGCGCATCCAGGTCCTTGTCTTTCATCACAATCGAACTGGTGTTGCCACTGGCTTCCACGTTCACCGCTGGCGCTTCGTCGTCCGAGACAGTTACACTCTGCTGCTCGACCACAATGGCCATCGATATATCGACACGCTTGCTTTGCCCGGCGGCAATCTGGATAGCCGGAGAAGAAGCAGGAGAAAAGCCTTGATAGGTTGCTTTCACGATGTATGCGCCCGGAGCCAGGCCGCCCACGGAATAGGCGCCTCCGGAGTCGGCCGTGACCGTGGCGACGGCCTTTCCAGCCGACGTGCTTACGGTGATGGTGGCGCCAGGAATCAGCGCTCCCGATGGGTCGGCAATGTGCCCGCGCACAGTGGCAGTTATTGCGCTTGCCACTCGTTTTGGAGTTTGAGTGCCTGGGACTTGTGAGTTCGCCGCCACCGCACCCGCCAAACTTATTACCAATGCAATAAGAAAAAGAGCAAAAAAATGCAATTTTGAGTACACGTATGCCTCGTCCTGTGTAATTTGAAGAATTTGTAGTTCGTTTACTGGGCCATCTCGGCTGCGCCTGAACTCATGCTCCAGTTTGAAAGCAGATTGCTTGCCGCAGGAGCTTCAAGCAAAGGTTCAACACCGGCCAGCAAGGTAATTGCCGTTACGTCCGTTGCGCCCTGCGTTGAAACCAGCATGACCGCTTCACCTTTTTGCAGATCGGCGAACTTGATGACAGGTGAACGGCTCAACATCTGTTCCAGATCGAGCCTGCCCGGACCTCCGCCCGGACCGCCCGGACCGCCAAATTGACCACCGCCCGCCGGAGCACCAGCGCCCCCACCGGGACCGCCGCGGCTGCTCATACCCGGTGCGCCGCCATTGGGGCCGCCGGGAAATCCACCCGCGCCCGCCGTACCGCCCTTGAGCCGCATGGCCAGCATCTGCGCCATGCGCTCAGGCAGTTGGTGCATCTGCGCATCGGCGGTAATGTGGATGGTCACCTGTTTCTTGGTAGTGAGATCCTTAACCACCAATGTGGAACCAGCGGCATCCAGCGATGCAATGGTTCCAGAAACATTGCGGAAGCCACCTGAAATAATCTCTTCCGCCTGAATCTCCGTTCCGTCTGCATTTTTGGCTCCGCGAGCCCGCAACTGGTCGCCTGCATGAATCGCATCAATCGGCGCCACCTGGGCCTGATCGAACCGGACCGATGCCTGCGCGTAGCGTTTCAGGACGGTTGCCGTGGTGGCATGAACCGTGATGGTCTTGGCTGTAGCTCCAGCGCCGCTGGTGAGCACAATGACACCACCTGCGTTGTCAACGCTTTTTACCAGGCCGCCAACGCCGCGCCGCTGCCAGTCTTCGCGCTCCAGTTCCTGCTTTTTGGCTACGTCTTCCTGTTTGACTGCGATAATCTGCAGCGCTACCGAGGCTCCTTCGGGCGCCTTGGGGTCAAGCTTTACCAGCACGCGGTCTCCAGTAGCCAGGCTGTTGAACTCGATGACCGCAGCCTTGTTCAGGTCCTTTTCTCCGGGGGCAATCTGTTTCAGGACCGCAGTTGGAGGCACATCGACCTGGTGCACCTCACCTGCATCGGTCTTGACCGTCAGCGTGGAGCCGTTCACGGCCGTCACCGTGCCCAAAAAACGGGCAGGGGCCTGCGCAACAGCCATGGTTATGGCCAGCGGCGCTGCAATCAGCAAAGCCAGCAACGCGAAATGCGTCATCGAGACAGAAAGGCGAATCTTACTCTTGTTCGTCATAAGTCAATTCTCCACGGACCAACCTTATCGGCACCGGGCATGAAAATTGGTTCTTAGCTTGTAGACGAGTCAGTGCGCCAAAAGGTTGAAAGATCTGGCCTGGCAGGGTGAAGATGCGCAGAAAACAGGAACAACCAGCAATTATTCATAAGGATACGAGCCAGAAAGCGAGCGGAAACGTGTAGGGATGCTATTCCGTAGGGTGTCAATTTTGATTCTGGCTGGGGGGCTGGTTGATCGTATGGCTTCACGTGAAGAGCATCGGCCGGCTGGGCAAGATGCCCACAACATGAACCTCTGCAACAGGAGAACTGCTTTAACGCGCCAGTACCGCCGTCTCAAGGAACGTATAGCTGCCTGACGGGGTGGGAATCACATGGGTGAGCCGCCGGTTATGCACCACGATCGAATCCTGATACCAGAGATTGATGGCAGGCAGGTCGCGGGCAAGAATCTGCTGGGTTTCTATGTAATCCGCGCGACGCTGGGCCGCGTCCTGGCTTTGCGCCGCGTCGTCCAGCAGCAGGTCGAGCCGGGGATTGGAGTAGTGGCCGCGGTTTGCGCCTTTGGGGGAGAAGTTCGCGGTAGCGAAGACATAGCTAAAAATATCGGGCTGCTCGTTGCCGCCGATCCAGCGCAGCGAATACATCTGGAAGGCTCCACGCGTGACGTCGGAGTAGAACGTGGCGAACTCGTAGCTGCGCAGATCGAGCGCAATGCCTACCGCGGCCAATTGTTGCTGCAATACCGCGGCGAGAAGGCGCGTCCCCTGGTCGGTGCTGGTTTTCATTACCAGGTGGAAGCGGATACCGTTGGGGTGGCGTGTATATCCGGCAGCGTCCAGCAGGGCTGCCGCACGAGCCGGATTGAAATCGTAGCGGGCGACATCGCCGGTGAAAGCCCAGTGCTGCGGGGGGAGCAGGCTGAGCGCAGGCCGCGCATGACCGTGCATCAAAGATTGAATGATGAGGCCGCGATCGATGGAGAAGGCAATGGCCTGACGCACGCGCACATCCTTCAGCAGCGGGTCGCGCAGGTTAAAGGCCAGATACTGAATCTGTGTTCCCTCCGTGTCTTCCACCAGCAGGTTAGGGCGGCTTGCGAGTATCGGCAGCGAATCCATGGGCAGGGAATTGACAGCCAGGTCACCGGAACCTTTTTCCAGTTCCAGCGACTCGGTAATGGCGTCCGGAACGACTGCGAAGCGCACCCGGTCGAGCTTAGGCACTGCGCCCCAACTGAGGGGATTGCGCTCGATGACGACATTCTGATCGATCTGCTGGCTCACGAAGCGAAATGGCCCGGTGCCTACGGGATGCAGCCAGAAGTTGCGCCCGCTGCCCTCTGGAACAATACCGATGGCGCCGGTGGAAAGATTGGTAAGCAGGAAATTGTCTTCATGCTTCAGATGAAAGACGACCGTCTGGTCATCGGAGGCCGCGACCGTGTTCACTGAGGCGTAGGAGGCGGCCTTCGGCGAGATCACTGCGCCGGAGCGCATGGAGTTGATGGTCCACACTACATCGCGGGCAGTCAATGCGCGGCCGTCGTGAAAGCGCACGCCGGGGCGGAGATGAAAGACAAGCGTGAGCGGGTCAGTCTGCTCCCAGCGCTCGGCTAATGCGGGGGTAAAACGAAAGCTGGCGTCGTGAGCGACGAGGCCATCGAAGAGCAGTTCGTCAATATGCTCCGATTGACCATCCGTACCGATGCGCGGATCGAGGTTTGCCGGGCTGCTCTCGATGAGAAATACCACCGTATCGAGATCACGCTGCGCCGAATGACAGCCGACAAGGGAGACAAGCACGGCCAGCGCGAGCAACGAAAGTAATGTGGTCCGATTGATGGTCTGAGGCACTCTACGCATACGTTACCTGGCCGAGAATCACGGGCCGAGTTGCGCCCGTGGCCGCAGGCACGTTGCCGGGCAGGCGATGCCAGGTTTGCCAGGCCAGCAAGGCGAAGGCTGCGGCCTCCTTGGCCTCGGCGGGAAGGCCGAACTGCTCGCTTGCCGCCAATGCGCAGCCTAGCGGTTGCAAACGCTGCGCGAGCATGGCCATCAAGGTATGGTTGCGGGCGCCGCCGCCGGAGACGATGTAGTCTACGCCCACGCCGTTCATCCTTCGTTGAACAAAAGTTTTGTAGCTGCGCGCAATGGTCTCAGCGGTCAGAGCGGTTGCCGTGGCCAAGGCATCCTGGGGATTGTCGCTATGGCGGCGGCATGCTGCAAGAAATTTGGCGGCATACTCATGGCCAAACTGCTCGCGTCCGGAGGTGCGCGGCGGATTGAGTTGAAAATACGGATTGCGCAAGGCTGCTGAGAGTACAGGCGATAACACAGTGCCTTCCGCTGCGAACGCACCATTGCGGTCAAAGGGCTTACCGAAGAGCTGCTGTGCCAGGGCGTCGATGACCATGTTGCCAGGACCGGTGTCGAAAGCAATCACGCGCTCCGCAGCCGCTCCAGCAGGAATCGCGGTCAGGTTGGCGATGCCGCCGATGTTCTGCAAGACGCGTCCGCGCCTGGGGTCGGCAAAGAGCACATAGTCGAGCAGCGGCACCAGCGGCGCTCCCTGGCCGCCGGCAAGCATGTCCGCGGGGCGGAAGTTGGAAACGACCGGAATGCCGAGCGTGGCGGCAATGACCGCGGCTTCTCCGGTTTGCCAGGTGCAGGCAAAGCGCCGGCCCGCATAAGACGCTGCGCGCGGCTGATGATAGATGGTTTGGCCGTGGCAACCGATCAGGTCGATTTTAACTTTGTGTCGCGCGAGTGTTGCGCTGACCGCCTCGGCGTACGCCATGCCAAGCCGCCAGTTGAGCCGCGCCAATTCCGCTGTTGCAGTTGCAGTTGCATTCATTGCTGCGAGAACCGCGCGGCGCAGTGCGACCGGGAATTTGAACCCCTGATGAGCCAGAAGCGTGAGCTTTGTGCGGGGCTTTCCGGGAGTAATCCGTACCAGGGCCACATCGATTCCGTCGGCCGAGGTGCCGCTCATGATTCCCGCCACCGTCATGGACTTTGTGCTCATGCCGGCTGTATCTCCTGAGCGGGCTGGCTGTTTCGGATGGTGTCGCCGAAGCGGAGGACTCTCGCCCGCAGCGCCTCAAACTGCCGAGCCGGAAGCGCTGGAGGAACTCCGCCCGCAAACAGCTTTGCACGCAGCCGTCCAGCCCTGCCTGCGCGTTCCAGCATCAGCTTGCGAAACGCAGCAGACCGCTCGGCCTCGGCAATCAACGCTTCATAGGCGCGCAGAATCAGTTCCGGACTGTGGCAGATTGCAAGCAAATCCATCCCCGCGCGGAGTGCCGCAATCACCGCCTCTTCCATGGGCATGAACTTCAAAATGCCGCCCATCTCCAGATCGTCGGAAAAGACGATTCCGCGATAGCCGATCCGGCGGCGCAGGACCGCGGTGATCCAGTAAGGCGAAACACTTGCGGGCAGATCTTTGCCCCTGGTCTGGGGATAGGCGGCGTGATTCACCATGACCATCGGCAGTTCGTTGCGTAGTTCACGGTAGGGGACCAAATCTTTGCGCCAAAGATCGTTCCAATCCCGCTGAATTGCCGGAGTTTCAAGATGAGAATCGCGCGAACTGCAGCCGAGTCCTGGGAAATGCTTGCCGCAGCCGACCACCCCCTGCGCAGCCAGTCCAGCAAGAAAGCCGCGCGCATACTCCACGACTCCCAGTGCTGTTGCAGAAGCCGCGCGCGTACTCATGACACCGGCCGATACGGGCAGCGCCAGGTCCAGCACGGGGGCCAGCGTCGTATTGAAGCCGAAGGCCTTGACCGCGCGCGCGACCAGCTCCCCGTGCTCCGTAATCAGCCGACTCTTTCCGGTTGCCAGTGCTGCACATGCCACGGCCTGAGCGGAGGGCATCGGCGCAAGGGCGTTGCGCAGCCGGTCTACCGTGCCGCCTTCCACGTCCACGCAGCGCAGGCTGTTTGCAACGCATAAGGCTGTTGCGGCACCCAGCAGCGCCCGCGTCTGGCGCGGGTCGATGATATTTCGCCGGAAGAGAATGATCCCCGCCGGCCGGACCAGTTTGAGCCACGCGCGTTCCAAGCCGCTCAGCTCCGTGCCTTCAAGCCCCACGACCAGCAAGCTGCCCGCCGCCTGACGCAGATTAATCACGATTGCCGCTCCTTGAGTTCCTGCTGTAGTTCTTCCAGCAGGTTCAGCGCCTGCAACGGGGTAAGGGTGTTTACATCCGTGGCCTCAATGCGGTCCACGATGCGCTGCGAGAGCGGAGTGAAAATCGTCATCTGCACCGGTTCCGGCGTGGTCTCAACCTGGACGCTCTGCCGCTCCTGTTTCTCATGCTGCCGCAGGATGTGCCGGGCGCGTTCGATCACCGCGGCCGGCAGTCCCGCGAGCCGCGCCACTTCAATGCCGTAGCTTTTGCTGGCCGCGCCGGGTTCGATGTTATGCAGGAACACAATTCCGCTGGCCGCCTCTTTGACGCCCACGCGCAGATTGCGCACGCGCTTGAGCTTTTCGGCCAGCATGGTCAGCTCATGGTAGTGCGTGGCAAACAGCGTACGCGCACAGGTTTCAGCGTGCAGATACTCCACCGTTGCCCAGGCCAGCGACAGGCCATCGAAAGTAGCGGTGCCTCGGCCCATCTCATCAAGCAAGATGAGCGATCGGCTTGTTGCTGTGTTCAGAATCGTCGCCGTCTCCGTCATCTCAACCATGAAGGTGGAGCGGCCGCGCGCTACGTTGTCGCTGGCGCCGATGCGCGTGTAGATGCGGTCGACGAGTCCGAAGCGCAGGCTGTCAGCGGGAACGAAGGAGCCCATCTGGGCGAGCAGAACCAGCATTGCCGCCTGGCGGAGATAGGTGCTTTTGCCGCCCATGTTGGGGCCGGTAATCAGCAATAGACTTGGGCCCTCGTCTGACGAGTTGAGATAGAGATCGTTGGCGATGAAGCGACCCTCGCGCGTCTCCTCCATCCACTGCTCGATGACCGGATGACGAGCCGCCACGGCTTCGATTACCGGGGCCTCGTCGATGATGGGCCGTACGTACCGGCGGAGCGCGGCCAGATGGGCAAAGTTCGCCAGCAGATCGGCCTCGGCCACAGTGGAAGAGCTGCGCCGAATGCGCCCTGCCGCCTCCAGCACCGAGGCGCGCAACTCGACGAAGATACGCTTCTCAATCTCGATGGAGCGATCATGGGCGGTGAGAATTTTGCGCTCGTATTCCTTCAGCTCAGGCGTCGTGAACCGCTCGGCGTTGACGAGCGTCTGCTTGCGCTCATAGTCGGCGGGTGCGAGCGACATGTTGGCTTTGGTGATCTCAATGTAATAACCAAAGACGGAGTTATAGCGCACCTTGAGCGAACCTATGCCTGTGCGCTCGCGCTCGCGTGCTTCGATGGCCGCGATCGCCTGCCGGCCAGTGGTTGAAATCGCGCGTAACTCGTCCAACTCGGGGTCAACACCCAACGCAATTGCGCCGCCATCCACCAGGGTCAACGGCGGCTCGGCGACCAGGGTTGTCTCAATCTTCCGCGTGACGTCTTCAAGCGTGTCGAGCCGCGCGACGAACTCTTGCCACTGCGCGGCTTGCATTGCAGAGAGCGCATTCTTCAACCCCGGCAGGTGGCTCAAACTTGCGGCCAGCGAGCACACGTCGCGCGGACCTGCCGAATCCAGCGAGAGCCGGGCCAGCAGCCGCTCCAGGTCCAAAATGCCGGCAAATCCGCGGCGAATTTCTTCGCGCTTCAGCAGATCGCCATGCGCCTCGCCTACCGCCTCATAGCGAGCTTCCAGCACTTGGGCGTCCAGCAGCGGCCGTAGAATTGTTGCCCGCAACAGCCGTTTGCCCATTGGCGTCTGACAAGCATCCAGCGTGTGAAAGAGCGTGGCGCGGCTATCCTGGCCGACAAAGAGAGGCTCCACGAGTTCCAGATTGCGCACCGTTACCTGGTCCAGCTCGAGGGCTGTGGAGTGCTCTTCAAAGCGCAGCGAATCGACGTGCAGCGCCTCGTTTTTCTGCGTGGTCCGCACGTAGTGGAGCACTGCACCGGCTGCAACGGCCGCAGTTGGATGACGATCGAGACCAAAGCCCTCAAGGGTGCGCACATTCAGTTGGCGTTCCAGCAGGGGCACGGCAAAATCGCGTGTCCACACCCAGTCCGGGACCCGCGTACGCGCTGGAAGCCGTTCGAGCAGCGCCGGCAACTCGGCAGACTCTGCCAGGAGTACCTCACTGGCTCCGGCCATCAGGATTTCGTCCACGGCTTTTTGCCGCGCCGCGAGCCCGACAAACTCGGCGGTCCGAAACTCGCCGGTGGAAACATCGAGCAGCGCGATGGCGCAAACCGGTTCCTTTGCCGGCCCCGTCTCAAACAGGGCCGCGAGGAAGTTGTTCTGCTCCTGCCCCAGGGCGTTATCCAGCGCTGTGCCCGGCGTGAGGACACGCGTCACTTCGCGCCGCACGATCTTCTTTGTGAGCTTGGGGTCTTCCATCTGGTCGCAGATGGCGATGCGGTAGCCTTTGCGCAGCAAGCGCGTGAGGTAGCTATCCACGGCGTGGTACGGAACCCCACACATGGGCTGGCTTTTCTCGCGGTCCCGCGAGGTGAGCGTCAACTGCAATTCGCGGCTGGCCACGACGGCATCGTCGTAGAACAGCTCGTAGAAATCTCCCATGCGGAAAAACAGGAGGGCATCGGGATTCTCGCGCTTGGCCGCGGTCCACTGCCGCATGAATGGGGTCAGCTCGGCAGGGGCCTTGTCCAAGGCAGAGGAGTGCGGGGCCGCGGATTGTTCGTCTTCGCCGATCACGCTGCCTTTAA
This sequence comes from Occallatibacter sp., assembly GCA_031296165.1. GTDB lineage: Bacteria > Acidobacteriota > Terriglobia > Terriglobales > Acidobacteriaceae > Telmatobacter. The sequence goes on from JARLGF010000140.1 coordinate 70,982, forward strand.
GAGTAACGTGACGGGATGGTTGAGCGGTAGTGCGGGCAGGGAGGCGGGGGCGCATTTCTATCTATTCCAGAAGCAGGATTACCCTTGCCTGGATTTGCGTCCATTGCCTGCAATCTCCGTTTATTGCTCACAACGCAGCGTGAGCCGTTCTGCACAGAATCGATTCCGGCAATCAGCGAACGTGTATATATCACCGAATTATCCGTTCGATGCGGCTGGAATCCGCGTGGAACGCACCGATCCTATCCAAGGTAAAAACAAGGAGCTTTGCATGAAATCACAGAAAATCTATGCTGTTGTCTTCACTCCACTCGTCGCGCTTGCCATGTCCCTGCCGGTAATGGCACAGGACGCAACGCAATCCACTACCACCACGACACAGAATTCGAGCGACCAGCCGACCACGCAAACCACTCAGACCACCAATAGCAAGACGAAGTACAACCGCCATCACCACAAGAAGGAAACGAAAGAGCAGCAGACGACCACGACAACGACGGTTCCCCCTCCGACAACGTCGCAGCAGACGACCACGACAACCACAACTCCTCCCCCCACTACGTCGCAGCAGACGACCACGACAACCACAACTCCTCCCCCCACTACAGAGCAGCAGACGACCACAACAACGACGCCTGCTCCTCCTCCGCAATAGTTCCGGCGAGAGCGGAACTCGTACATCGGCTGACTTCTCTTGCGGTCCAGGACCGGGGGCGTCAATTACAGCTTCCGGCTCACCGTCACCGCATCGTCGTAGAACATCGCAGGATCTCAGCCGCTTTTTCCGCCAGACATGAAAAAAGCCATGCGAGGAGGATGGTCCTCGCATGGCTTTTCTTCCATTTACAGCGACCCGTGTGTCAGCCGCTCCGTGAACTCAGGCGCTGACCTCCTCGATTGCGTCCACATGAAGAACTTTCGCGCTTGCTTCAAGTGTGCCGGTCACTTTGACAAACTTGCCATCAAAGGGCGCCGCTTTATCAGGCGCATCGAGCTGGTAAATATTTCCATTTGCGTCCCGCAGGGTGAAGTCCGAGCCGCTTTTGGCAATGGTGCCGGTAATGACTACCGCTTTCGCTGCCTGTTGGTCAGGCTGCTCCTTCTTCGAGTTGTCTGGCTGCTGCGCTCCGGGCGCAGTGTGGGGCTGTTGCGGCTCCTGCAGGGCGGGAGTTGAGGACGAGCCGGACACGTGCCACAGAGCCATCGCCGGAACACAGAGCATGGCGGACGACAGCAGAAAAACAGCACCTTGAACGGCCTGGATGCGTTTACGAATTTCCATGTAGCGTACCTCCAGTGGGGGAATTGGGGTCGTGCTGCACCTTCTTTCAGCAGGTAACGTGCCAAAGATCATGTTGCTAGAAATAAGGGAGATAACTACTCCGGTAGCATTGCGCCCTGCGGAGGCATGAGATATTTACATCCTTGTGTGTAAGGATTTCCTGGTTCCCACCCGTAAGACCATGCCCAGGGATTTTACGCTGCCCCGCAAAAATGGAACTCTTCGTGCCCCCTCCCCCGCTCCAACGCATCCTCCGCCACGGCCATCAATAGCTATGCACTGTTCTTTCTTTGTAATGGCGCGTTTCCGCATTCGCCAATCGTAAGAACTACACTTTTCATGCGGGCAACTCGTCTGTGACGGTAGGAGGGTGAGTTTGGGCGTCATTTGGTGATTTGGATCACAGTATACTAGTCATTTGCTCTATTAAGGTGAAGATCGGCATGTATCTCCTCTGGCTCAGAGTTGCGGCTATCCTCTATGCGGCGGCAAGTATAGCCGTCTTCCCGGCTGTGCTTTATGGCGCGCTGCGGTGGCGGAAATGGTGCGTCCATCTGGGCGGAATGGCCCTGTTTTTCCACTTTGTCTCCGTGGTGGAGATGCTGGTTCTGGCGCATAGCTGGCTGCCTGTGGGTGTGCGGGAAGTACAGTCGCTGCTGGGGCTGGCCGTGGCTGGGGTGTTCTTTCTGGTGTGGTGGCTCTACGACGCTATCTCCCTTGGATTGTTTGCCTTGCCAGTCACCTTCTTTTTGGTTTTTGTGCCTTCGTTGGGACCGGACAGGTACACTTTTCCCTCGCCAGGCGTGCGGGTGAGCTGGCTTGTGGCGCATATTGCCGCTCTGCTGCTGGCCTACGTGGCGCTGGGGTTCAGCTTGCTGGCCTCACTTCTCTATCTAGCTCAGGAACGGCGGCTGAAGAGCAAGCCCAAGGCGCGGCCCCTGGCCGGTGAGGACTCATGGTGGGCTCCGTTCGACTGGCTGCCGCCGTTGGACACGCTGGAGCGGATCTCCGAGGCCATGCTTGAGTTTGGTTTTCCCTGCATGACGGTGGGATTGGCGATCGGGGCCGTGCTGGTGCAGGAGACACCGCTGGGAGCGGCGTATTTTCTCGATCCCAAGATCATTGCGGCTTTTGTGAGCTGGGCCATCTATGTGTTGTTGCTGCTGGTGCGGCGGACGGCGGGGCTGCGCGGGCGCAGGGCGGCATATCTTTCCGGGGCTGTTTTCGCAGTGATGGTGGTGGTGTGGACCGCCAATCTGTTCAGCCACGTGCACAGGTTCGGTGCCCCATGAGCCAGGCTTCCACAACACTGGTGATGACCGGCATCAACTACAAGACCGCGCCCATCGAACTGCGTGAGCGGATCGCTATCTCCCCCGCGGACCTGGCGGAGACTACGCGCGCCCTGGCCGCAACGCCGGGCGTTACGGAGTGCATGATTGTCTCCACCTGCAACCGCGTGGAACTGCTGGCCGCCGTCGATTCGCCGGATACGGATCTGACAGGGTTTCTGTATCAGCACTTCGGACTCGATCCGGAGCTTCTGGCTCCGCATATTTATGAAGAGCGCGACCGCGACGCCGTGCGGCATCTGTTCCGCGTTGCGGCGAGCCTGGACTCAATGGTGGTGGGTGAGCCGCAGATTCTGGGCCAGGTGAAGGAAGCTTTCGCTGTGGCGCGCGCCTCGGGCACCGTGGCCGGGCAACTGGAACACCTGCTGCAGAGCGCCTTTGCCGCCGCAAAGAAGGTTCGCACGGAGACGGAGATCGGCTCGAATGCCGGTTCGATTCCCTCAGTGGCGGTGGACCTGGCGCGCAAGATCTTCGGATCTCTGCAAGGGCGGACGGTGTTCCTGGTTGGGGCAGGCAAGATGAGCGAACTGGCCGCGCGGCATCTGGTGCAGCAGGGAGCTGGAACCATTCTGGTGTGGAACCGGACACAGGAGCGCGCCAGGCACATGGCCGAAGAGTTTGGGGGCCGGGTGGTTCCGTTTGAGCAGTTGCATGAGGCAGCCAGCGAAGCCGATATCGTGATCAGCTCGACTGGAGCCCCGCACCCTATCTTCAGCCGCGAAAACGGGCAGGCCTTTCTGCATCGCCGCCGCAACCGGCCCATGTTTTTCATCGATATTGCCGTGCCGCGCGACGTGGACCCGGAGATGGGCAAGCTGGAAGGCATCTTTGTTTACGACATCGACGACCTGCAGCAGGTGGCTGCGGCACACATGGAGGAGCGCAGCCGCGAAGCCAGCGACGCAGAGACTCTGATTGCCAGCGAGGTGGAGCGGTTCCAGCAGCACCAGCGCACCGTGAATGTGGCTCCTGCGATTGTTGCCTTGCAGCGTCAGGCCGAGGAGATTCGCCAGGCCGAGCTGCACCGGGTGCACGCCCGCCTGGGTTCGCTCAGCGCAGAGCAGCTTGCCGCCGTGGAGGCGCTTACCCGGGGGCTGGTGAACAAATTTCTGCACCCGCCGATGCAGGCCCTGAAACAGGCTGCCCGGCTGGACGACTCAGTTCGGCTGGATGCGCTTTGTGAGACGTGGTCGCTGCCGACGGGCGCTGAGCGCGAGTCCGATCAGGAGAGCGCGGCGTACGGACCAAGCCAAACCAATTCCATGCCGGAGAAAGCTGAGGGCGCGACCGTGAGCGAACCTACTATGGAGAGCCGCCGATGAACCTGCGTATAGGAAGCCGCGGTTCGCAGCTTGCCCTGTGGCAGGCCAACCACATTGCGGCTCTACTCCGCGGCCAGGGGCATAGGGTCGAGATCGAGATTATTAAGACCACCGGCGACAAGCTGCAGGAAGTGACGTTTGCCCAGGTCGGTTCCAAGGGCATGTTTACCAAGGAAATCGAGGAAGCTCTGGCTGCGGGGCGGGTGGATCTGGCCGTGCATTCACTCAAGGATTTGCCAACCGAGTTGCCTGAGCCGTTCGCGCTGGCGGCGACACCGCCGCGTGTAGACCCTCGGGATGTGTTTGTGTCGGTGAAGTACGCGAGCCTGGCGGAGTTGCCGCAAGGCGCACGGGTAGGTACGAGCAGCCAGCGGCGGCGCGCGCAGCTAAAGGCGCTACGGCCGGACATTGAAGCGATTGAGTTTCGCGGCAACGTGGACACCCGCTTGCGCAAGCTGGCCGAGGGGCAGGTGGATGCGATTCTGCTGGCCGCCGCCGGGTTGGACCGGCTGGAGAAAACCGAGTGGGTGCGGGAGCGGCTGGAGGCGGCGGAATTTTGTCCGGCGGCGGGGCAGGGGGCATTGGGTATTGAGACACGGAAGGACGACGCGGCAACGATTGCTGCTGTCGCTTTCCTGGACGATGCGGCCACGCGGTTTGCCATTACCGCGGAACGGGCGGCACTGGCTGCGCTGGGCGGCGGCTGCCAGGTGCCGATTGGCATCCATTGCCGGGTGAAGGCTGATGGGGCAGGCAATTCGGACGAGATGTACGGGGTTGTTGCCGATCCTGAGACCGGCAAGGCGGTCCGCGTCTACCTGTGTGCGGCTCACGTTGGTTCCGACCCGGCGGCGCTGGGGCGAATTGTGGCTGAGAAGCTGATGGCGGCGGGCGCTGGCGCGCTGCTGCAGGTACATGCTGCCGCTGACGAGGCGGGGCGGTGAGTTTGCCGACGCTTTCAGGGCGCCGCGTGCTGGTGACCCGCGCCGCGCACCAGGCCGGCAAACTGAGCGAGGGGCTTCGCGCGCTGGGAG
>JARLGF010000020.1 GCA_031296165.1 Occallatibacter sp.
GAATGACAGAAGCGCAGCAGCCGATGCGCCCTGAGGTCAAGCAACCTGCCAATTTGCGTCATACATCAGTGGTACTGAGCATTATGCGGACCACTCAAGTTCTCTCCATCATCCTCCCTCCACCGCTCTATGAGCTGACCCAGGCGTTCGCCAAGCAGGAGAACCACGCCATGAGCTAGCTCATGCGTGAAGCCCTGCGCACATATCAACGCGAGCAGACCTTCAGAATGGTCTGTGCCCAGATGGAGTTTGTCGCCGGCCAGCTTGGAGTTCAAACCGAAGAGGATGTAGTCCGCTTGGTGTGCGAGGCTAGAGCGGTTCTCCAATAGATATACCCTCGGAAAGATCATAAGAGGTGGTTTTTTCTGAGAAAAAAGCCGCTGAGCGGCATGGTATCCCTTTTATAGCAACTGAAAAACGGCTATAGCGCCGCGTGTTCTTTGCGTAGACTCCCGTACCTTCTTCGCATATGCTGATTCGTGGCCGCAGGGGGCGGGAATTTCAGCGGCATGGGAGAAGACGGCATGAGGGGATTGCGTTGGGCATTGGCCTTGTTGTTGTGCATGGGAGCGATTGGCGCGCGGGCGCAGAGCGGTTCCGATGGGTTGATTTTTCAGCCACTGTCGAGTGGTCATTCGCTGCCTGGAACCCAGCGTTACAACCATGCTTCAACACTGGTGGAACTGAAAGGCGGCGATCTGCTGGTTGCCTGGTTCAACGGACTCGGTGAAGGCGATCCGAATGTAGTCATCCGCGGCGCCCGGTTCAGCAAAGGGAAGTGGAGCGATCCGGTGGAACTGGCGCGCGTCGACAATCTTGCGTGCTGGAATCCTGTGCTGTTTCATACCAAGGATGGACGGCTCTGGCTCTATTACAAGTACGGGACCACGCCGCGCACCTGGTTCGGGGCGCGCAAGTGGAGTACGGACGAAGGCCGCACATGGAGCGCGGAGGAGAAGCTGCCGGATGGAATTCTGGGACCCATCAAAGACAAGCCTCTGGTGATGAGCGACGGCACCATCGTGAGCGGATCGTCGGTGGAGAAGGAGCAGGACTCGCCGGAGTTTGGACGCTGGGCAGGGTGGATTGAGCGCTCCACCGACAATGGAGCCACCTGGACAAAGTTCGGGCCCATTACGCTCTCAGAAAGCATGGATGTGCCCGATGCGAGCGCGCCGCCCGAAGTACGGCCGAGGAAGACGATTGGCATTATTCAGCCGGCCGTTGTGCAACTGAAAGGCCAGCATCTGCGCTTCTATGCGCGGTCGCAGTCCAAGGCAAGAAAGATTGCGGTATCGGATTCATTTGATGCGGGCAAGACCTGGAGCGAGCTGCACTTCATCGATCTGCCGAATCCGAATTCGGGCATCGACGCGGTGCGCCTGCGTGATGGCCGGATTGTGCTGGTGTTCAACAACAGCCCGAACAGGCGGACTCCTCTGAACCTGGCGGTGAGCCAGGACGGAGAGCACTTCAAGATCTTCAAGACGCTGGAAGATGTGCCGGGACAGTACTCGTATCCCGCCATCATTCAGGCGAATAATGGAGACCTGGTCACGAGCTACTCGTGGCGCACGGAAACCATTAAGTGCGTGCGGATTCCGCTGGCAGAGGTTCCGAAGAATTAAAGATTTTTTCATGTAGCGGAGGCGGGTAGTGGTCCGCCTCTGCGCGCAATTGCCGCACTCCGCGGCGCCTGGATTTTCTTTTGCAACCGCAATGGTTGCAGCCGATTTCCACGACGAGGCAGCCTGCTTTTTTGCGGCATGGGAATCACGGCGTACCCGCAGGCACGCGGTTTACTATCGTTGATGGACGCAGAAGCGAGGATTCAAGAAGGCAGGAGATGTACATTGGCGCTGCAACGGACCGCGTTCTGCAACCGTCCTTCCGGTTTAGAACGTATTCAAAGAAACTCCAGCACCCGCCGCTGTTTCAGCCCGCTCACTCATCGAACCAAACTCAGGAGCATTCCGATGCCGATCCCGCCCGTTCGCCGTTGTTCCGCGCTGCTTGCGCTTGTTGTCTTGTTGTTCTCGCTTCCGGCTCTCGCGCAGAAGACCGTTCCCGATCGCAAAACCTTTTCCGATCACACCGGCGACGTGGATCCATTCATCGGGGTGGACTGGGGCGGCAACACCTTTGTCGGGTCGGCGATTCCGTTCGGCATGGTCAAGGTGGGACCGGACATGGCGACCTTCGACGGTCGGCGCTCGGGCTTCGGCTACTCCAGCCACGGGGTCATCCTGGGCTTTTCGCAACTGCACCTGAGTGGCGCGCAGGGCAAGTACGGCAACATCCTGGTGGCGCCGGTGACTGGGCCGCTGGACATTGCGGACATCAAGAGCCCGCGAACGGCCGAGGCAAACACGCTGGGCTATTACATGGCCCAACTCTCGCGTTACAACGTCAAGGCGGAGTTGACCAGCTCGCGCCGCGTTGGCTTCCATCGCTATACTTTTCCTGCCTCCGCACAATCGCACCTGACTTTGAACGTGGCTTCCGCGCTCGGCCTCGGCCCCGGCTGGGAGTCGCAGCGCTTTCTTGGAGCAGAGGTTCACGTCACATCCAATCATGAGGCACAGGGCATTGCCCGCTTTACCGGCGGATGGAACAGGGGCGGCGAGTACGACGTCTACTACTATCTGGTTCTGGATACGCCGGCCGATGCCGTGCGGACCTGGACGGGCGCAACGCTCTCGCAGGACAAAGACGCATCGGTTGCGACTGCAAAGCCCATCGGCGCAAGTTTCGACTTCAAGACCCACGCACAGCAGGTGGTGCAGGTGAAGGTGGGCATCTCGTTCATCAGCGCCGAGCAGGCAAAGCAGAATGTGCATAAGGAAGTTCCGGGATGGAACTTCGATGCGGTGCACGCTGCCGGCCTTGCGCTGTGGAGAGCGGAACTGGCCAAGCTGGACCTGAAGGGCGAAACCGATTCGCAACGGCGGCAACTGTACACGGCCATATATCACATCATGCTAATGCCCACGGATCGCAGCGGCGAGAATCCCGGCTGGCAGTCCAGCGAGCCTTACTACGACGACTACTACACCGTATGGGATACATTTCGCAGTTCCAGTCCGCTGCTGACGCTGATTTCGCCGGATCGCCAGCGCGACATGATTCGCTCTCTGATCGATATTTATCGCCATGAAGGCTGGATGCCCGACGGACGCAGCGGCAACGTTACCGGGCGCACGCAGGGCGGCTCGAACTCCAACGTGGTGATCGCCGATGCGTTTGTGAAAGGCATGAAGGGCATCGACTACGAGGCGGCGTTCCAGGCAATGGTGCACGACGCCGAAGTTCCGCCTGAAAACGCGCAGAAGGAAGGCCGTGGCGGCCTGAAGGACTACAACGAGCGCGGTTTCATTACCCTGGCCGACGAGCGTTCTGGTTCGCGCACGATGGAGTATGCCAATGACGACTTTGCCATCTCCACGGTGGCTTGCGGACTGGGCAAGACGAAAGAGGCCGCGCTTTACGCCGGGCGCGCGCATAACTTTGAGAACCTGTTCGACACCAACCTCAGCTACATGGGCTTCAAGGGGTTTCTGCGGCCGCGCAATGCCGACGGCTCCTGGGCCGCGCCGTATTATGTGGTGCGCGGCACCTGGCCGGACTTTTTCTACGAGGGCGACCTGTGGACCTACTCGCTTTATGCACCGCAGGATATGCGCCGCATCATCCAGCTTACCGGCGGCACCGAGGCGTTTCTGCAACGGATGGATTTCACTTTTGCGCGCGGCCATTTCGACGTGACCAACGAGCCCGGCTTCCTGATGCCCACGCTCTACAATTACGCCGGGCGGCCGGATAAATCCGCGGACATTGTGCATTACCTGCTGGAGAAAGCCTTCACCGATTCGCGCGCGGGCATTCCGGGCAACGACGACTCGGGCGCCATGTCGAGCTGGCTTATCTTTGAGACGCTGGGCATTTACCCGGTGGCAGGGCAGGACATTTATCTGATCAGCACGCCCAGCATTCCGGACGCGTCACTCCTGCTGGGCAACGGCAAAAAGCTGCGCCTGATTGCGAAGAACCTGGACCGCAGCGGGCTGAACCGCTATGTGCAGTCGGCGACGCTGAACGGAGTGGACCTGCCCAATGCATGGTTCCGGCACGACCAGATCAAGAACGGCGCAACGCTGGTGTTTACCATGGGCTCGGCGCCGACGAAGTGGGGCCAGACCACGCCGCCGCCCTCCATGAGCGACCCCGGCTACCAGGGCTGCTCGGCCGCGGCACAAGCGGTCCGGTAGGGGCAGCAAATAGGAAGTGGCGCGCTAGATGGAATCAGAACGGCGCATGTAACCAACGATCAAGGGGAGACCGCAGTTTATGGATCGCAGACAATTCAATGCATTGGCTGGCGCATCGCTCGGCAGCCTGCTTACCCGCAAGGTCTGGGCGGAACGGGCGCAAGCCACTGCCGCTTCAGGCAAGTTCTACTTTGCCCTTGTTGCCGATACGCACATCATTGACAACTTTTATGTAAAAGGCAGCGAACACGGCGTTGAGGATAACGAAAGCATTCTGCTCACCACGCCCCGGTTGACCTCTGCCCGCGACCTGATCAACTCTCTGAGTCCGGCCATTGAACAGGTTTTTATTGTCGGCGACTACTTTCACGAATACCCTTCGCCGGACTACAATTTCTACTTCAAAAACACCACGCGGCTGGACAACGCCAAAGCCATTACCGACGGTTTTCACATGCCGGTTCACATCGGCTTTGGCAACCACGATTACAACGTCCGCAGCATTCCCCGCGAGATGAGCCACCGGCTCTTCAAGGCCAAGTTCAACACCGATCCCTACACGGTGCTGGACTATAAGGGTTACAAGTTCATCCACCTGAACAATTTTCTGGGCAGCACGCAGGACCATACCGCGCCGAACTTCAGCTACGGCACCGGCTCGCTGGGCGAAGAACAGCTTCACTGGTTTGAGGCGCAACTGGAGCAGCGCAAGCCCACCTTTGTTTTTGTCCACTACCCGGTCATGCAGATTGCCGCCACGGAGTTTGGCGACTACGGGCTGCAACCGCTGCTGCGCAAATACAAAGACAACATCCAACTCGTGGTTTCCGGCCACACGCACAAGTGGATTGACTTTGCCCATACCTACGGCCCGCAGCACTACGTAATGGCCGCCACGCGCTACGATCCCAACGCATACATGCTGATGGAAGTGGATACCAGGAGCAATACCTGGCGTTTCATCAACGCAGACTTGGTTGAATGGTCCACGCACTACAGCAAGCCTTATCGCGCAGGCTGAGCCCACCGGCCAGCGATGGCCACTGAATTCAATTCAGCAGAGGACACACGCATGTTTCCACGTCATTGCAGCACCATATTTTTCGTCGCCCTGGCCATAGCGCTGGGTAGCCTGGTTGCAGCCGTTCCGCTCCGGGCGCAGCAGGACGCGAACACTCTGAAGCTCAACCAGATCCAGGTCATCGGCAGCCACAACAGCTACCACGCGGGCATTGCGGCCAACGAGGTGAAGGTGTGGCAGACCCAGAATCCCGATGGATTCAAAGGCCTGGACTACCGGCACCAGCCGCTGGCGCAGCAGTTCGACAGCGGCGTCCGCCAGATTGAGCTGGATGTTTACTCCGATAGCAAAGGCGGGCTCTACGCGCATCCCAATGGTCCGAAGATGGTGGCCGCGGCGCATCTGCCGGCCGACCCGAACTTCGATCCCGACGGGGTGATGAGCCAGCCCGGCTTCAAGGTGTTGCACATGCAGGACGTGGACTATCGCAGCGTGTGCCAGCCTTTCACCACATGCCTTAAACAAATCCGCGCATGGTCGCATGCACATCCGCGCCACATTCCCCTCTTCATCCTGGTGGAAACCAAGGAGGAACGGCCGAGAGCGCCATTTCAGATTGTGGTTCCCGAGCCGTTTACCTCCGGCACCTTCGATGCTCTGGACGCGGAGATTCGTTCCGTCTTTCCCGCGAACGAACTGATAACTCCAGACGATGTGCGCGGCAGCTACGACACGCTGAACCGGGCGGTGCTGGCCGGTAACTGGCCCACACTGGCCAGCGCGCGCGGCAAGGTGATCTTCCTCATGGACCAGCGCCCGATGGGGCCTATCTACCTTGAAGGCCATCCCTCTCTGCGCGGCCGCGTTCTGTTTACCAATGCCGAGTCCGGACAGCCGGACGCCGCGTTCATCGAGCGCAACGACGGGCCAGTTGACGACATTACCGCACTGGTTCGCCAGGGCTATCTGATCCGCACGCGCACCGACGACAGCACCCGGGAAGCGCGCAACAACGACACCGCAAGGCGCGACGCCGTGATGGCCAGCGGAGCGCAGATGCTGAGCACGGATTACCCTGCGAATGAGCCCGCCAGTTGGCCGGGACACTATGTGGTCACGCTGCCCGGCAAAGCCGTAGCGCGCGGCAACCCGGTAAACGCGCCGGCAGCGTACAGCGGCAAGCCGTTGCAGTAATCTGTCTCTTTTTTGTGGTCTGGATTGGATCTTTTGCGGTTTACCGGGGCGATGCGTGTGCATCACCCCGATTTTTATTGCAAAGCATGTGTTGCGTGGACGCTGTTACATGCCGCCTTTGCCCAGCAGAAAGCCGATGCCGTAGGTTACAGCGCCTTCCAAAGCACCGACTACCGTCATTTCCATGCCGGAGGACCACCAGGAACGGACAGTGATGAGCGACTTGGCGGCGCCGACGGCGAAGTGGGCCAGGAGGGAGATGATGGCGGCGGCAACGATGGCCGGGATGCCCTGCATGAAGAAGAAGGGGATGATGGGGATGATAGCGCCAACGGCGGTAGACAGTGCGCCGGAGCAGGCCGAGACCATCGGGTTGGCGAGTGCTTCTTCCGAAGAGCCGAGACGCTCGGAGGTGAGTGCGCGGAGCAACTGGTCAGGGTCATTGGCAATGTGGTTGACCATCTTATGCGCGTCCTCCTCGGGCAGGCCCTTGACCTGGTAGTAGAGGGAGAGGAGTTCGCGGGCCTCGGGGCCGTTCATCTGGATCGCCTCGCGTTCGCGGGCCACCTCGGCCTCGTAGATTTCGCGCTCGCTTTTGGCGGCCAGGTACGCGCCGGAACCCATGGAGAGCGCGGAGGCGATCATGCCGGAGAGACCGGCCAGCAGGACATAGCTCTGGTTGCCGGCGGTTGCGCCTGAGACGCCGGAGACGATGCCGAAGATGGCGCCGAGTCCGTCGTTGACGCCGTAGATGGCGTCGCCGATCCAACTGCCGGGCTGCTTGCGGCCCTGGGCGCGCTTGGCCAGCATCTCTTCAAGAACGGCCTTGGCGTCAATGCGGGGCGCGCCGGCAGGGGTGGCGTAGTGGCCGCGGATGAGCGATCCGAGCTCGCGGTAGTGGTCTTTTTCGTCTTCAATGACGTGGTCGAGAATGGCGATGGAACCTTCGTCGCCCAAGGCCTTGAGCTGCTCGCCGTAGCTGGCGATATGGCGGCTCTCCTCGATTTCCAACCGGCGCAGGGCCATGCGCACGCCGCCTGCGCGGTTGGCCAGCGAGTTGGCCTCGCCGCCGGGACTGCCATGATAAACGGGCTCGGAACCGCCCAGTTCGAGGATGCGGCCGTGCCATAGGGAGGCGTGCTCCCACTCGGCGCCGGCCAAATGGCGCAGCACCTGGGCGCGCACTGGGTCAGTGTCGCGGTCGGCCAGGGTCTGGTAGGTATGGTGGGCCTCGATTTCAGCCTGCCAGTTGCCTTCCAGGGCCGCGAGAACCTTTTTCAGCTTGGCGCTGCTCAAATTTGGGATGGGCATGACTCTCCTTGCGTTTCTAAGAGGATACGGCATTTTTGCCTGCTGCGGTTGCCCTGCCGCGGCAGTTTGCGGCTTCGGAAACGGGCAGATTGTGGAATTGCCCGCGCGTGAACCGTGGAATCTGCTGGCGCCTCAGTTAAACGCTTCTTGACGGCACTTCCCCAGCAGAGGGTTTGCCGTATAGTGTTGTGTGCAGCAAAGAGCCGGGATTCCGGGCAACACGTATTTGAGGAAGCGGGGAAAACATTTTATGGCAGCAGAATCCAAACAATCGACAGCGCTAACATCGCCGGGGTACCTGATCCCGTTCATTACCGTCACCGGCCTGTTTTTCATCTTCGGGTTCATCACTACCCTGAACATGGCTCTGGTGCCCCACCTGAAGTCGATCTTCGACCTGAAATACGGGCCGGCCATGCTGGCCGATTCGGCATTTTTCCTGGCCTATTTTGTGTTTTCCTCGCCCAGCTCGAAGCTGATTGAATTGATCGGCTACAAGCGCACCATGGTCGCCTCTCTCTTTATTCAGGTGGTGGGCTGTCTGTTGTTTATCCCGGCGGCAAAGCTGGTCAGTTTCCCGCTGTTTCTTACCGCGGTCTTTATCGTGGGAGCGGGCGTTACGGCCCTGCAGACCTCGGCCAACCCGTATGTCGCCATCCTGGGTCCCGAACATAGCGCGCCGATTCGCCTGACGCTGGCACAGGCGTTCAATTCCATCGGCTGCACCATCGCGCCCCTGATTGCGGGCGCGTTCATCCTGTCCGATCCCACCAAGATCGTCTCGAAGGCGGAGATTGCGGACACCGTGCGGGTACCCTACATGTTTATCGCCGGCGGGCTGTTGTTGCTGGGCCTGGCCGTGGCCTTCATGCGCCTGCCCCAGATTGCCGAGACGCAGTCTTTCCGTCCCGGCAAAGAGGGCGACCCCATCCTGAGCCGAAGCATATGGAGCTACAGGCATACGGTTCTGGCCACGGTGGGCATTTTCCTTTATGTAGGCGTGGAAGTGGGGCTGGCCTCCATCGCGGTCAACTACTTCAAGTCGCAGGGCATGAGTTCGCTCAGTACCGCGTCGTTCCTGGTGTCGCTTTATTGGCTGGGCGCCATGGTGGGCCGTCTGCTCGGTTCCTGGATTCTGACCAGGGTTGCCTCAGGAAAGCTGCTCGGCATCTTTGGTTTTGCCGCGGCCGCGCTGATCACCCTGTCCATGTTCACCAGCGGGCCAGTGGCCATCTGGACCCTGGTGCTCTGCGGATTCTTGAACTCCATCATGTTCCCCAACATCTTTACGCTGGGCATTGCCGGGCTGGGACCGATGACCAGCAAGGGTTCGGGGATGATCATGACCGCGTGCGTGGGCGGAGCGGTGGTTCCTTACCTTATTGGCGCTCTGGCCGATAAGGTGGGCATTCAGCACGCGTTCGTCTTGCCGGTGATCTGCTATCTCTATATTGCCTACTACGGGCTGTGGGGATCGAAGCCGGTGCGGAGGATTACGGCATAAGGCTGGTTGGTTATCGATTGCAAAGGCCCTTTGGCGCAGGCTGAAGGGCCTTTGTATCTTTGGGATCGGATTTTAGAACAAGATGGACCTAAAATCACATTGGGCTTTCGCATGACGCGTAAAGCAAAGCCGCGCAAACAAGGCCTGCTCGTGGCCGGCGCGATCGCATTTGTCGTGCTTTTGCTGCTGTTGCGGCTGTTTGTTTTTGTGCATGGACATGGGCGGCACAGGCATCGTGGGGCAGGGAACGGAATGCACGTTACAGTGGCTTCGCTTGAGCCGAAACACGAACTACGGCGAGCTTCGGCCGGACGCACTGTGAACGGGACGCCGGGATTCTTGCGGCTGATTGCCCCGGCAAACCTGGAGGTGCAGTTGTGAATTTGTTGAGAGATTTGTTTCGCCGCTTGCGCCTGGCCCGCAGCTGGGTTGTGGCCCAGTTTGCCGTCACGCTGGGGTTGATCCTGCTGGGGTTTGCTTGGACGAATCTGCCCGATGAGCACGCGTGGCAGGTGGTGCTGATCCTGCTGATCGTTGTGCTGCTGACCATCTCGGCGCTGGAGTTGCAGGCCGGGACGATGCGCGGCCTGGCGGACAACGATGGGAAGCGAGTGAAGCTGGTCTGGGGCGCGCTCACGCTGCTGGTGTGGATCGCCGTGGCCTGCGCCTTCTGGGCGGTGCTGGATTGGTGCGATGTCCGGATTCCGCAATGGGCGGGGTACCTGAGCGCGCCGGCTCAGCGTGGAGCGCTGTTTTCGTTTGTGCACATCTACGTGGGCTTGCAGTGCGTTGAGTGGCTGTTGCGCTGGGTGGTGCTGCCCGCCAAGATGATTCCGTATGGAATGGCGAGCGCCCAGTGGGGATGGCGGCTGCCTGTGCGCAGGATTTTGCGGTTGCTGTGGAACTGGCGCTGGTGGCAGGGCGTGCTGCTGGCGGTGATGGCGGGCGTGGCGCTGCCGGCCTGCTTCCTGGCCGGATCGGATTCCGAGCCGATTTGGTATGTGCTGCTGAAGCTGGCCGCGGCGTACCTGCTGGGAGTGGGCAGTTGGGTGCTGCTGCTGGGCTGGGCGGCTACTCTGTTTGGCCCCGAAGATTTGTCCAGGGAGGATTCGCTGGCGGCTGTTCCTTCGCTGGCCGGGGAGCCAGCGGGTTCACGATCCGTCGCGGTTGAGATTCCACCGCATGACGAGGTTTCACCGCATGAATAAGGCTGCCTGGCGTGAGCAGATTATGACTGGACTTGATCCCTGCTGCGCCCAGCCTTCCAGGCTTTGACAAATTTCCAGTGGATATAAACCGAGTGGTTCAGGTGCTGGATGAGCCCTTCGCGGCCATCCAGAAAGCCCAACCGGAAAACGTAGTTATACACAAAAGTCGCCGCCGGATTGAGAACTGCGTTGCAGAAAAATGCGGCCAGGGACCTGCTGTCGCGGCCTTTGTTCGCCAGCAACTGCGCACCTTCAGAGCTATAGCGGTTCATGTGCGCGATGTACTCTTCCAGAGTGGGATAGCAGCGATGGACCAGGTGGCCCTTGAGCCGGCCCACCGAACCTGTGGCCTTCAGCGTCTCGTGGACGGGACGTTCCTCGAACAGCGCCCAGCCGTTGCGGAAGAGGCGCAGCTTGGGGTCGGGCCAGTAACCGCCGTGGCGCAAAAGCCTGCCCAGAAAATGATTGAGCCGCGGAATGCGGTAGGCGCTGCACGCCGGTTCGCTCTCGAGGAGAGCGGCAATTTCCTGCGCCAGTTCCAGGCTGAGTTCCTCATCCGCATCGAGCGAAAGAATCCAGTCTCCGCTCGCGTGCGCAATGGCGGAGTTTTTCTGTGCTGCATAGCCTTTCCACGGCTCCGCAAAGACACATGCGCCGAAATTGCGGGCGATCTCCAGCGTTGCGTCGGTCGATCCCGAGTCTACGACGACCACTTCCGGGACAATCTCCGGGAATTGGCGCAGACTGGCGAGCGTGCGCGGCAGGTTGGGCGCCTCGTTCATCGCGATCATAGCTACGGATAAGCTCTTGCGCATCGACCCAAGAATAACCCGGTTGGGGCGCTTGTGGAGAAATGAAGGGCAGGCAATCGAACTGATTCGACTGTTTACTAACTCTTCTTTTCCCCCATGCGCGCCACGCTGAACTGCGCTCCGGCAAACAGGATCAGGCCCGAAATATAGGCCCAGAAGAGCAGGCCGACCGAGACGTAGAAC
>JARLGF010000021.1 GCA_031296165.1 Occallatibacter sp.
CTGAATGCTAGCTTCCCGCCGCCGGAAACCGCTCCTTCACCAGCCTCAACGCCTCGTTCTCCGTCCCGATCGTCCCCTCCAGTTGCGCGTCCTCAACCGCCCGCAGCATCTCCTTGAACCCCGCTCCCGGCCGGTATCCCGCCGCAATCAGCTCCCGCCCCGTAAGCAGCGGCTTCGGCCTCACCGTCTCCTCCGGCATCGCCAGCCATCGCTCCCGCACAAACTCCCAGTTGTCCAGCTTCCCGCTCCCCGCCAGGCAATCCATCCGGTGCAGCGCCAGGTGCTCTTCAAAACCCTCCAGCCTGAAAAACCGCTTCAGCGTGGAGGCCTTCATCCGCGGCGCATCCATAAACCGCATGTGGTTCTCAATCAGCGCCAGCGTCTGCCGCGTCTCCTCGTTTGAAAACCGGAATCGCCGGCAAATTTCCGCCGCCACGGCCACGCCCACCTCCACGTGCCCGTCAAACCGTATCCGGTCCGGAGCCCTCCTGAACGTCGGCGGCTTGCCCACATCGTGCAGCAGCGCGCCCCAGGCCAGCGTCATCGGGCAGCCCGCCTCCAGTTGCTCCAGCAGCCCCAGCGTATGCACCCACACATCCCCCTCGGGATGGAACTGCGCCGGCTGCTCCACGCCCTTCATCCGCGCCACTTCCGGCAGCACCTCGGCCAGCAGCCCTGTCTCCTCCAGCAGCTCGAACGCCCGCCGCGCCCGTCCCTCGGTCAGCATCTTCGTCAGCTCGTCCCGCACCCGCTCCCGGCTCACCGCTTGAATCCGTGGAGCAAGCCTGCGCATCGCCGCTGCCGTCCTCTCTTCCAGCTTGAAGTTGAACCGCGCCGCAAACCGCACCCCGCGCAGCATCCTCAGGTGGTCTTCCTCAAACCGCAGCTCCGCCCGCCCAATCGCCCTGACCACCTCCGCATCCAGGTCTGCGATCCCGCCCACATAATCAATCACCGCCGCGCGCAGCTCCTCCTGGTCTGTGCTCGGCGTTTCATCTGCTTTGGCAGTCAATTCAGGATCGTCATCCTGAGCGGAGCGCAGCGCAGTCGAAGGATCTGCGTTTCGGGGGAAAAACGGGTCCAGCAGCAGCCCATTGATCGTGAAATCCCGCCGCTTCACATCCTCCTCGGTGTTCGCCGTATACCGCACCGCATCCGGATGCCGCCCATCTGAATAAGCCCCATCGGACCGGAACGTCGCCACCTCGGTCACCACGTCCCTCGACCCATCCATCTCCGCCAATGGCGCGCAGGTGCCGGCCACCAGCACCACCCCAAAGTGCGCCCCCACCGCAAACGTCCGCTCGAACAGCCCCAGCACCACATCCGGCGTCGCACTCGTCGCCACGTCGTAGTCCACCGGCTCGCGTCCCAGTAGCAGGTCCCGCACGCACCCGCCCGCCAGAAAGGCCTCATGCCCCGCCGCCCGCAGCTTCCCCACCACCCGCAAGGCCGCATCGAATTTTTCCGTAGTGGGCAACATGCTGCATCCATTCTCGCTCGTCCGCAAATGCCCCGTGCCCCCCTTGTGATTTTTTCTATTGCACGGATCGGAAACCGAGATGAACCTCATGCCGCGTCAGCGGCGGGTGGCCGCACCGCAGGTGCCCGCGTCAGCGGCGGGTGGCCGCACCACAGGTGCCCGCGCAAGCGGCAGATGGCCCCACCGCAGGTGGCTAAACTAGATACATGACCCGCGGCCTGATCCTCGCCATTGAATCCTCCTGCGACGAGACCGCCGCCGCCGTCGTTGAGCGCGGCTCCCGCACTCTCTCCTCGGTTGTCGCCTCCCAGATCCCCACCCATGCCCGCTACGGCGGAGTCGTTCCCGAACTGGCTAGCCGCGAGCATCTCCGCGCCATCGTCCCTGTCGTCCGCGCCGCCCTGGCTCAGGCCAACATCACTCTCGACGACCTCGACGCCATCGCCGTCACCAGCGGTCCCGGCCTCGCCGGCGCGCTGTTGGTCGGCATCACCTATGCCAAGGCCCTGGCCTTCGCGCAAAACATCCCTCTCATCGCCATCAACCATCTTGAGGGCCACATCCACGCCGTCCTCCTCCACGAGCGCGAGTCCGCCCAGCCCGAGACCACAGGTGCGGGTGCCCCAGGTCTCGCTTCTGAGACCTGGGATACCAAAGACCTACATTCGCCACTCGCCCCGCCCGACCAGCCCGCCCTCGCCCTGGTCGTTTCCGGCGGCCACACCCACCTCTTTCTCGCCCGTCCCGCCCACGGCGCATGGACCTACAAGCTCATCGGCCGCACCGTCGACGACGCCGCCGGAGAAGCCTACGACAAGGTCGCCAAGCTCCTCGGCTTCGGTTATCCCGGGGGCCCCTGGATCGACGCCCTCGCCCGTTACGGCAATCCCCGCGCCGTCCCTTTCGCCTTCTCGCAGATCAAAACCAAGCTCCATCTCGCCGGCCGCCCACCCCGCACCAAGGCCGCCCTTACCGCCCCCATCGCCAACCTCAACCCCCATTTCCTCTTCTCCTTCTCCGGCATCAAGACCGCTGTCCTCCGCTACGTCGAACTCCACAACCTCCGCGAAGAGTCCCACGCCCGCGCCGCCCGCCTCTTCCCGCAGCAATACAGTCGCCCTGAGCCATCAATCGATGCTTGTCATCCTGAGCGAGCAAAGCGAACCGGGGTCCCCAGCGACAGGTCTTCGTCGCTGGGGTGGGGAGTCGAAGGACCTGCTTTTCCGTCTCTCTCTACACCACAAGCCCCGGGTGCCCCAGGTCTCGCTTCTGAGACCTGGGAAACCACGAACCCTGAGACCCCCAGGCCCCCCACCACCAAAGCAGAAGCCCTCGCCCTCTGTCCCCAGCCCACTCTCGACCTCATCGCCAGCTTCCAGCACGCGGTCGTCGGCGACCTCATGAAAAAGACCTTTGCCGCCGCGGAATCCCTCGGCGTCCGCCGCATCCTCGTCACCGGCGGAGTGGCCGCCAACCGCGAACTCCGCGCCCGTTTCACTGCCGAAGCCGCCCGCCGCCACGTCCGCGTGGCCTTCCCCACTCTGTCCTTATCCACTGACAACGCCGCCATGATCGGCGCAGCCGCCTGGCCCCGCCTGCAAGCCAAAGAATTCGCCGGCCCCTCCCTCTCCGCCGACCCCTCCCTTGCCCTGGGCCGTTGATTTCTCCGGGCTCCATCCTTGAGCCGCGCAGCGTGTCCGCCGCACCGCCCATGAAGCCAACTCTGCTTCATGGGGTGTAGAGACAGGTTTTCGTCGCTGGCGTGGAAAAAGGCCGCCTGGCACGATGTTTTTATGAGCAAAATCCGCCAAAAAGTGCCAATCCATCCGAAATGACGCGCTGGCGAGCGCCGCACCGCTGCCTCTGCAGCGCTGCCTTTCCGCCCCACCGCAGCGGCTTGCACATAATTACCCCACTCAGGCGCACAATTGTTCCATGGTGTCTTTTTGAACCCAGGGGTAGTTGGTCCACTCACCGGTCCATCTCAAAAAGGCGAACTGTGCCCTATTCATCGCGGCTTTATCGCGATGAGTGGGTCTCCGTGACCTGAGCAGAACGCTCTGAAAGGAGTTTTCAACCCGATGCAAAGGCATAAAAATCTCGTATTACGGTACTGGAACGTCAAAAAGAGCCAAAAATCGTCAGTAAGTCCTTTGTTATCGAATTTTTGCGGCGGTACCCCCTACATAACTCGTTAAGAATGAATATTTTGACTAAATACATAGGGGGGGGAGGGGGGGTAGTCAAAACCGAAAGGTGTCAGCAGCGCCGCCCGAGGCATACGCTCCATCCTCGACGAGTTTTCCGCGATTTGAAAGGATGAGCAAACAGCCGCCGCCTTCAACGTCTTTCCGATCTCTGACTTGCTACAATCGAAATGGCCCGATTCCAGCCGATTGCAGCGCTTTCCGAGTAAGAAAGACCCATGTCTCTCCGCCTCTTCAACACCCTGTCCGGACAACTCGACGAGCTCACCCCCTCCGACGGCAAGACTCTCCGCATGTACGCCTGCGGACCCACGGTCTACGACTACGGCCACATCGGCAACTTCCGCACCTTCCTGCAAGTCGACGTCCTCCGCCGCACTCTCCACCTGCTCGGCATCCCCGTCCGCCACGTCATGAACATCACCGACGTGGACGACAAGATCATTCGCAACGCCACGGCAGCCGGTATCCCCATAGCCCAGTACACCGCGCCCTACGAACAAGCCTTCCTCGAAGACCTCGATTCGCTCCGGATCGAGCGCCCTGAGCAGCTTGCCCGCGCCACCGAGCACATTGACCGCATGGTCGGCCTCATCCAGCGCCTGGCCACAGCCGGCGCAGCATACCAGGCCGAGGACGGCTCCTGGTACTTCCGCCTCTCCTCCTTCCCGGAGTACGGCAAGCTCAGCAAGAAGGATCTGAGCGGCATGGAAGACGGTGCCCGCGTCGATCTCGACGAGTACGAGAAGGACTCCGCCCGCGACTTCGCCCTCTGGAAAGCCGCCAAGCCCGGCGAAACCTCCTGGGACACCCCCATCGGCCGCGGACGCCCCGGCTGGCACATCGAGTGCTCCGCCATGGCCATGGAATATCTCGGAGACAGCTTCGACCTCCATGCCGGCGGTGAAGATCTGATGTTCCCGCACCACGAAAACGAAATCGCGCAAAGCGAGTCCGTCACCCATAAACCCTTTGCCCGCCACTGGATGCACGTCCGCTTCCTGCTCGTTGACGGGCGCAAGATGTCCAAGAGCGAGGGCAACTTCTACACCCTCCGCGACCTGCTCTTGAAGGGCTACAAAGCCTCGGCAATCCGCCTGGCGCTGATCTCGGTGCCTTACCGCCATCAGCTCAACTTCACCTTCGACGGCCTCACTGAAGCCACCAACGCCATCGACCGCCTCAGAACCTTCCACCAGCGCCTTATCACAGGCAGTTTTGCACCCGGCGAAAACCCCGCGCTCCAGGAAGCTGCAAAGAAGGCGCAGGCTGACTACCTTGCCGCGCTTTCCAACGACCTCAACACCGCTGAAGCCCGCGCCCCCATCTTCGACCTCATCCGCGCCGCCAACACCGCCATCGATCAGAGCCAACTCCTGGCCGGGGATCGCGATGCGATTCTAGCCGTGCTGGCCCGCTTCGACGCGGTTTTTGATGTTATTGAGGACCACGACGCCGAGCCCACCCGCCGAGCCCTGGAATGGGCCGAGCAGGCTGGCCGCCAAGCCGACGTGGCTCCCGAGCTGCTGGCCCGCCAATCCTTCACCGATGAAGCCGTCGACGCCCTCGTCGCCGAGCGTACACTGGCCAAAAAGCAGCGCAACTTCTCCCGCGCCGACCAGATTCGCAACGAGCTGGCAGAAAAGGGCATCGTCATCGAGGACTCCAAAGACGGCGTCCACTGGAAGCGCAAATAAGCGCCATCGAGCCATACCCCCAAGGAGATCCCCACCATGGAAGCCAACGAAGCCCAGGAACTGCAGGAAAACGCCGAGCACGGAGCGCACGAATCCTCACTGCGCCCCGTCGCTTTTACCATGAGCGTGCTGGCCGTGCTGGTTGCCGTCACCACCGTCCTCGGCCATCGCACCCACACGGAGGCTGTGCTCAACCAGAACAAGGCCACCGACCAGTGGAACTACTACCAGGCACACAAGATTCGCGCCAATGAAACCGCTCTGGCCGGCGATCTGCTCAGCGTGGTCACCATTGCCGACAAAGGCGCCGCGCAGAAGCTCTCGAAGGCCTATGCCGACCACCTGGCCAAGTGGACTGACAACCTCAAGGAAGAGCAGGACCAGGCCGAAGCTCTCGAATCCAAGGTCGAGCAGGCTGAAGCCCGCGCCAACCGCTTTGACCTGGCCGAGGCGCTGCTTGAAATTGGTCTCGTCATCACCTCCGTCACGCTGCTCACCCATAGCCGCATTTACTGGTATCTGGGCATTGCCTTCTCCCTGGGTGGCATCGCATCGGCAGTTTCGGTTCTGTTCCTCAAATAATTCCACCGCTCCTGGGCAATATAACCTAGGAGCAGACCATGCAGCCTCCCCCCCCCAGGCCGCTCAGACGCGGCATGGAGGCCTTTGCCTCCCGTGACTTCCGCTACTTCCAGTTAGCGCGCGTTGCCGCCATCCTGGGCGCGGCGGCGCAGACGTTGGCCGTCGCCTGGCAGGTTTATTCCATCACCCACCGTCCGCTCGACCTGGGCTATACCGGCCTGGCCCAGTTTCTGCCGGGCCTGTTCTTCCTTCTCCCTGCCGGCCACGTCGCCGACCGCTTTGACCGCCGTCAGATCATCCTGGTCTGCTATAGCCTCCAGTTCGCCTGCACCCTGGCGCTTCTTCAGCTTGCCCGCTCCGGCCTGCACAGTGTCTATCCCATCTATGCGGTTCTGTTCTTCATGGGTACGGCCCGCACCTTCTCCGGTCCGGCCAACACCGCGCTTATTCCCCACCTGGATCCCGAAGCGCATTTCGTCAACGCCGTCACCTGGGGCGGAGCCGTCTTCCAGTTCGCCACCATCATTGGACCGGCGCTCGGCGGAGTGCTCTATACGCTGCCTCTGGCGCTCCTGATCCCCGGCGCCCGGTTGCAAGGCGCTGGTATTGTGTACGTCTTTACGCTGGCCACCCTGGTTTTGGCGCTGATGCTGATAGGCAGCCTGCACACGCGGCTCGGCCGCATGGAGCACCGCGCCCTCTCCCTCAAGGTAGTCATGGCCGGCTTCCAATACATGGGCCGCTCGCCGCTGCTGCTGGGAGCCGCCTCCCTTGATCTATTCGCGGTGCTGCTGGGTGGGGCTGTGGCCCTCACGCCCATCTTTGCCCAAGAGATACTCAATACCGGGCCTCGCGGATTGGGCTTGCTCCGCGCCGCTCCCGCCGCCGGATCGGTGGTCATGTCGCTGCTCATGACCCGCTTTCCCTTCCGCCACCGCGCCGGTCTGCGCCTCTTCGTGTGCGTCGCCATCTTTGGCGCGGCAACTGTAGTTTTCGGACTCTCGCGCAGCCTGGCTCTATCGCTGGCCGCTCTGTTCGTAGCCGGCGCGGCAGACTCCATCAGCGTCGTCATCCGCGGTTCGCTCCTGCAACTGGCCACGCCGCCTGAGATGCGCGGCCGCGTCAGTGCTGTCAACTCGCTGTTCATCGGTGCATCCAACGAACTAGGCGAGTTTGAGAGCGGACTCACCGCTCAGTGGTGGGGTGTGGTGCGCGCCACGGTGTATGGCGGGCTGGGCGCACTCGCCGTTGCCGGTCTGTGGCCGGTGCTGTTTCCCAGCCTCCGCCACGCCGATGAGCTCACCGTTGAAGCCCTCCGGCCGCAGGAGCCGCAAAGCGCCTGAGAATGGAAGATTCCCGTCCGCGCCGTAGCTCACTGCGCCGGTGTCGTCGCCGACTTCCAGTTAATCACGTGATAAACCGCCTGGTCCGCCCCCACATTCTTCAGCCCGTGCAACTGATTCGAGCCGTTGAAAATCACCGACCCCGGCCCCACCCGCTTCCACGCACCGTTCGACAGTGTCTCCAGCGTCCCCTGCCGCAGAATGATCATTTCCTCGTTCGGATGCCGGTGCGGCGCGTGCGGCATCTCGCCCGGATTCAGCGTCGTCACATGCAACTCCAGATTTTCCAGAGTGACCGTTGGCGTCGAAAAGAACGAACGCACCGACCCGGTTTTGGTCGGCTTCACGGGAATGGAATTCCAATCGAAGACCGACGAGCCCATCGCGGGCTTCGTATCTGCTGTGGCAAAAGCGCCGCCCATCGCCGCAACCGCCGGCAACGCAACCAACAAATCTCTGCGATTCATCTGTTTCCCTGTCTGCTCTAGATCGGCGTGTCAAGTAATCCGGAATTCGAGTCAAAATCGAGCCGGCGCTCGTGTTGCAGTTACTTATAGTGGAAGCATTTGCGCTTGGCAAGCCCGCAGACAGCAAAGCCCACGCAGCGCGTGGGCCTCAACTGCTGGAAAAGGGGAAGCTGCTACTTCTGCGCCGTCAGCGTCGTCTTTTGCGCTCCCGGCGCCGGCGGATTGACCTTGTAGTTCAGGTAGTCGGTGAGATCGTTAATGTCCTGCTGCGTGCCCACCATGGGCGGCATAAACCGGCTGTATGGTGAGTCGGCCTTGTGCTCGTGCAGCATGGTAATAAAGTTGCCAATGCTGGAGCGGTCACGCCCGCTCAGCAGTTGCCGCAGCGGCCGGTAGCCGTCCAGCGTATGGCAGGAGCCGCACTCCCCGCGGAAGATCGCCTCGCCGCGCGAATAGCTTGACCCCGGCCCGTTCCGGTCTGCGCTCCAGGTCCAGTTCGAGTGCGTCAGGTAGCCCTCCCGATCAATCCGGTTGGCAGACGGAACGCGTACCCCGTTCGAGTACATCCAGTTGCCAATCACGTAGGGCTTCCGCAGCATCTCGCGCGAATACTCTCCAGCGCCGGTAGCCATCAGCGCCAGCAGCAGTATGGCTATCGCGTGCGAAAGATTGAAGTCCACCGGATTGCGGTAGGCCAGGTAGTAGGCAACGCCCACAATCGTCGCTGAAGTAATGATGATGATCAGAGCCATCCGCGTCACCGCCGAAAAGGTTCCGGCGTTGATCGTGTCGATGCCCAGCGTTAGCAGCGCCTGTTGCGATGTGGGAACCATCATGTAGTACCAGATCATCAGAAACGGCATGGCCACAACCGAAGGTACCAGCCACTTCACGCTCCACTTCACCATGCTCGCCTTCAGTGCCGGCTGCTTGTCGCCATTGATGCGGCTGGCGCTGATCAGCGCCCAGATGCCGGCCAGTGAGCAGCAAACACAGGCGCGCAGCAGCAGGCTGGGCCAGTAGGTGGGGTTGAAGAATGCATTCCAGAACTTGCTGGCTTCCTGCCCGGTGCCCGCAACGCCGAGCCACGTGTCGCCCGGCGTCAGCATAAAGGTGAGAATGCCGTTGATGATCACCAGCGTGGCCACCGATGCCCCCGCGTACACCCACCCCACGGTCAGGTGCAGCTTGGCGTCGATCCGGTTCCAGGTGTAGTAATACACCGCCGCCGTGATCAGCTCCACCATGAAGAAGACCCACTCGATCGCCCACCCAAAAACAAAATTGTGGATCAGAGTGCTGGTTGCCTCCGGCTGCGTCAGGCCAATAGCGAACCAGATGCCTACGCCGGACACGGTGCCAAAGACGCCCGTGAGAATAAGAAAAAACTTGGAATAGCTGACCAGTTGATCGTGCCAGTCGGTGCGGCCTTCGCGCATCGCCTTGCGCTCCGCCAGCGGCAAATAGAGTCCGCCGCCCACGGCAAACTGCGAGATCATGACGTGGAAGATCGCGATGATGCCGATCACCCAGCCCGAACCAAGATATGGAATGTCCCAGAATGGATAGTTCACGTTTAGCTCCTAGCTTCTAGCTCTTAGCTTCTAGCTCTTTCGTGCTTCGCCCGGCCGGTTTGTATCGGCAAGACAAAGCTGGCAGCTAGAAGCTAGCAGCTAGAGGCTGCTTTACCGAATGGTCCAGTAGCCAATAACCGTCGTGGCCAGCAGCGCAAAAATCGCCAGCAAGCCAAAGTAATGTGCGGCGCGGCCGCGCTGTCCCGAGTCCTTGTTGGTGTCGTAAAAGGGAATCAGAACCCACAGCAGGATGCCCACGCTAAACAGAAGAATTCCCGTAATCTCGCCGATCTCCCCAGGCAGCACCGCGCCCAGCAGCTTCAGCATCTCGAAGGGACTCATAAAGTACCACTCCGGATGTATCCCGGCCGGTGCGGGCGCAAGCGGGTCGAACTGCTTGCCCAGAGCCCACGGAAATACCGACGCCAGCAGCGCCAGAGTGTTCAGCGTGATCAGCCACATGGCCAGATCCTTGCGCAGAAAGTTGGGCATGAAGGGAATGCTCTTGCGCTCCGTGGCTGGCTTGGCTTCTTCGCTGGGCGGCGCGGCGTTGCCGTGGCGCTGCACCAGCCAGAGGTGAAACCCGAGCAGCGGCAGAAACAAGGCTGGAAGCACCACCACGTGCAGGGCAAAGAAGCGCTGCACCGTAAACTCGCTCACCTCCGGGCCGCCGCGCAGCATGTTCGCTATCGCCGCGCCCACATACGGAATCGCTGTCGGAATCTCCAGGCCCACCTTGGTCGCAAAGTAGCTCAGCTCGTCCATCGGCAGCAGGTAGCCTGAGAACCCGAACACCGAGGCCACTCCCAGCAGCGCCATCCCGCTCAGCCACCCAAACTCGCGCGGCTTGCGGTAGGCCTTCATAAAGAAGACTGAGAACATGTGCACCAGGATCGAAAACATCATCAGGTTGGCCGACCATGCGTGCACTGAGCGGATCAGCCAGCCAAAGTTCATCACCACCGTGATCTGCCTGACCGACTCGTAAGCATCCGCTCCCGGCCGGTAGTACACCAGCAGCAGCACACCCGTGAAGCACTGCACCATGAACAGGAACAGCGTAATGCCGCCCCAGTAGTACCAGAAGGACTGGGAGTGGACGGGGACGGTCTTGTGGCGCGCGAAAGCGGCCAGTTCTGACAGGCCCAGGCGCTCATCCACCCATTCGTAAGCGGAACTCGTAATGGTTTTTACTGTCATGCCTCTATCCTTTGAACTCGCTGCGGAAACCCTATGTCCGCGAAACTTCCACGCCGGTATCGTTGACCGCCACCTTGTAAAGTGTGAGTGGTTTGGGTGGTGGTCCGCTCACGTTGGCGCCGGTGTAGGCGTTATAGACGCCCCCGTGGCACGAACAGTGGATGCGGTCCGCCTGCGGCTCGTACTGCACCGTGCAGCCCAGGTGCGTGCACACCGCCGTCATTGATATCCAACGCCCGTCTGCATGGTGAATAAGCATCGCCGGACGCGTGCCGAACTTGAACATCAGCACCGAACCGGCCGGCAGCTTCTGCGCATCTTTCAGCGTCACCTCGGTCACCGCCGTCGCGCTCAGCGCCATCTCCTCGGGAGAAGCCAGATAGCGATAAATGGGATATGCCAGCGCCGCTGCGTACAACACTCCCGCTGTTCCGGCTGCCGCCAGAAAGGCTCGGCGTGTCGTTTGTTCGCCGGGCTCCTCCACAATGTTTCCGGAATTCGTTACTTCGCTCATAGCTATCTCTTCGCCGGCCTACGCCGCGCCCTCCATGACTTTGTTCGCGCGCGCCACCACGGACACGAGCCAGCCAACCACCACCAGGCCCGCTACAAACAGGACCAGGAACAATCCCACCACGCTCCAATTGGTAACCACAACCCGGTCCCATACGTCGTAGCCCTTGCTCAGCAGGGTCAGGTCGCGCACGCCGTCGCGGTACACGGTGAACATGATCTCGGTGAGCACAACAACCACGGCGCCAACCCAGCCCAGCCACCCGGCTGAGATCTTGCCGAGTCCCGCCACCGCACCCACCAGAACCGCCACCACCACCAGGGCCAGCCAGCCGTAACCGGCAAAGCCTGCGAGCTTGTACAGCGGGTAAGCTGCCTGGCCTGCAAGACCAGCCTTGACGGCCTCCGGCTGCACGCTCGCCGCCCACAATCCGGCCAGAAGATATATCACCCCGAACCCGGCGGCTATCTTTCCGCCCAGCCCGGCCACAAATTTCTTTTCTTCGGCCGTAAATGTGCTTCGGCCCGCCAGGTACACCAGCCACAACCCGCCGATGAACAACCCTCCCGCCATCATCAGCAGCCAGCGCGGTGTCAGCGTGGGGTCGCCCGTGGGCAGATACGCGCCCAGCGCCGAGGAAGAGTACATTTGTCGCCACACCTCCGGCCGCAGCATCAGCGTCATATTGGTTGAAAGCAACCGCGCGATGCTCCCGGCAAGCAGCCACGCCGTCAGCCCCATCCACCACGCAGATTTGCCCGCCTCAAGCCGCGCCGTAAACCGGTACAGCAGCCAGTAGGTCAGCATCAGCAGACCGATGATCGAGATCCAGTACACGCCGATCAGCACGCTGCTGGTGTAAAGCGCCCGCCCATAAAGCACCTGGGCAAACAGCAGCGGCGGCACGGCAAGGTTGATCACAAACGTCATCACCACTGTCAGCCGCCGCGCCACCGCCCGCGCGGTCACCATGGCTTGCGGAGAGCTGCGGAACAGGCTGAGCACAACCGCTATCAGCAGGCCGCCCAGCAGCATTTCCACCGCTACAAAATGCAGGGCCAGCGTCACGATATGCAGCAGCTTCAACAGCCATATCGGGGCCGGTAATGGAATTGGATCTACAGCGGGATATGGATTCATGAGATTCCGGAAGTTCCTTTCACTCTGTAACCGGTGCAGGATCAATCGCGAAAGCGGCCTTGCGCAAGCGCTTAAGGCTCACATCGCCGGCCCGCACCAGGACGGGCCGGCAAGGGGAAGCCGCGAAAGATTTCTTAGAGAGCATTTTGGACTGTTTCTCTCCAATATCAATTGGCAAAAGCGAAACTATAACCTGCCCTTGCCTGCGGTCTGTGACGAAGAGCACATCCGGCTGTGACAACTTCCTTTAGGCTGCCGTTTAGCCGCAGTCACCACCCCGATTCCACGCGCATCCGTCTGTTATCGATACCCGCGAAATCATCGGCCTTCGGGGGCTTCGGCGCAGTGGAATTTGTTTGACAGGACTCATCCATGGAGAGACTCAACTCGTCGATGCAGTTGACCCGAGCCGCCGATTATGCCGTCCGCGTGATGATTCATCTGGCTGCGCGGTCCACGGAGGAGCGCCTCTCGCTGCCTGCGCTGGCCGCGGCTACTGACGCGCCGGATAGCTTTCTCTCCAAGGTGCTGCAGGCCTTGTCGCGCGCCGGACTCATCTCTTCGCGGCGCGGACAGTCGGGCGGCTTTCAAATTTCGACGCAAGGCCGCCAAGCCTCGATGCGCGCCGTAATTGAGGCTATCGACGGTCCAATCTGTCTCAATGTCTGCCTGGTCTCCGGAAAATCCTGTCGCCGCAAAGCACAGTGTCCGGCTCATCCGGTTTGGGAGCAGGCGCAATTGGCCATGCTGGAGGTTCTTTCCAAAGCCATGGTCGCCGACCTGGCATCCCAGCCACAGCCCTCCAGGTCCGGACATCGGCAACTCGTACACTTGCCCTGATGCGGACCGAATCGGAATTGCCAAAATTCCCGGCAACTCCTCAGAACGTCATCCGCCCCGACAATTCCATGCTCCGCGGCCCAGCTCCCTCCGCTGTCTGCAGCGCCGTAATGCTTCCGAACCCGCCCGAATCCGCCTGCATGTTGGGCGGTTCGTAATTGCGATGGTTGAAGATGTTGGCCGCTTCCACCCCGATCTGAAACTTGCTTTGCTTTGTCAGCAAAATGTTCTTCATCATCGAAAGGGAAAAGTTGGCCGTACCTGGTCCCACGACCCCGCCTACCGGAGCATTGCCAAAGCGGCCGGTGCCAAGGTTAAGGTAAGGAAATGCCGCCGGATTCAACCACTGCGCCGTAGTGCGCTGCGCCGCATACAGCGAGACGTTGCTCAACTGATCGGTGCGAGCCTGGCCGATCGTGGTCAGAATATTGGTATTGGCCGGATCCACGGTCTGCTCGTACGGCGTCAGGAAGGGCCCGCTCTGCAAAATGGTCACGCCGGCCAGTTCCCAGTTGCCCGCCAGCCGGTTCACCAGAGCCCCGCTGTTCAGCCACTGTTGCCCGCGTCCAAAAGGCAGATCGTACAGGTAGGTGATCAGGAACCGGTGCTTGCGATCGTAGATCACGTTGCCATAGTCCAGGCGGGGATGAAAGCGATCGGTAAGAAAGTTACCTCCGGCCACGGCAAAAGCATTTGGCGTGGCGCCCCCGGCGTTCGATAAATCGCGCGTCCAGGTGTAGCTGGCATCAAAGGTAAGGCCCTTGCCGCTGTGCCGCGAAAGCTCCGCCGTGCCGCTGTTGTAGTTGCTCACCGCGGCGTTCGTGACACTCTGGATCACCGCCCAGCTGGGATAGGGCCGCTGAGCGCCCGCCACTCCGTAACCCTGGGAGTTGGCTGGGACCTGATTCAGATCCTCCATGGCGTCAAGGTTCTCCCCGTGGCTGCCCGTGTAGGAGAGCCGCATCCCGATGCTGTGCCCAAAGTCCTGCTCCACGGTCAGGTTCCACTGTTGCGCCGAGGGATTTTTGTAATGAATCGGGAAGGCGTAGTCGAAGTTCGCGGTTCCGGTGCCGCTCCCAGCAAGTGTATTGAAGGGCCTGGCAAACGAGAGCAGCGGCGTCGTGCTGCCAGACTCGTAATCCTGGTTATAGGTAGCCAGGTAGCTGGCATGAACAGCCCAGCCGGAGACCAGCGAAAAGCCCAACGGCGTTTCAATGAACCGTCCCCAGCCGCCCCGGATCACTGTCTTGTCGTTGCCGTAGGGCCGCCAGGCAAAACCCAGCCGCGGCCCAAAGCCGGTCTTGTCCGTGTAACGCAAGGTCTCCGGAATCCCGGCCTGTGCGGCGGTCAGAATCGGCGTGGGCGCTATGGCGTTGGCAAAATCCTGTGACGTGAAAGACAGCGCCTGCGTATTGGGGACCACCACCGCGCCATGCACGCTTTGTCCCGAGACGGTGGCAGTGTAATCGGGCTGGAAAACGGCGGTGTTGTAGTTGGTTTCCTTCAGAGGCGGGTGCAGTTCGTAGCGCAGGCCCAGGTTCAGCGTCAGGTTCGGCGTAATCTTCCAGTCGTCCTGGCCATAAAACGCGTATGCGTAACCCAGACCGTCCATGGCAGGCTTGTTCGTCGAGCTCACTTCGGTGTAATCCGGATAGCCCTGCAGAAATGCCGCGTACGGGTCGCCGATGGCTCCGCCCACATTGGACGTGCCGTTGAAGACATACCAGCCCGAGCGATAGTTGCCGTACACGTTGTCGTCGTGGTCGGTGAGGCGCTTGAAGTCCGCGCCGAACTTGAAAGAGTGATTGCTGTGCGTCCAGGTCAGGTTGTCCAGAAACTGAATAATCTGGCCCCGCTGCATCCCAGGGTTGCCCGCGCCAGTGGACATGAATCCGTTGATCAGCACCTGTGGAGCCTCAGACCAACTAGTGTCCGGCTGCGGCACGCTGAGCCCGGTCTGCGTCAGCAGGGAATTCGTCGAGTAGTTCTGCGTCTCCGACGTGTGCTGTGCGTTGAAGCCCCCGCGAAACTCGTTCATCAGGCTCGCTGAAAAAACGTAGTTGTGCGCAAACGTCAGCCCTTCGTCAATCTCCGGCGTGTTGTAGCCGCCTTGCAGGGGACTGCCCGCCTCCGCGCAATACGTATACGTGCACGCCGCCGACGGAGCGGTGATCACCTGGCGGTTCTTGTACGAGAAGCGCGCAAACATCGACTGCCGCGAAGAAATCACTTCATCCAGCCGCACATCGCCCTGGTTCGCGGAGATGGGCGAGGAAAAATTGGTCTGGTAGTTGTTCGTGTAGGAGTTGGGATCGCCGTAGTTCGGCGCGGGCATCAGGTACTTCAGCAGCTTGGCTGAGGTCGTACTCACCGGCACGTTGGCAGGGTCGATTGCCGTCACCCCATCCGGTTGATAAATAGCTGCGACGCCTTGTCCGGCCAGGTAGCTCGTCAGATTGCCGTTGCGCATGTCCGCGGAAGGCACGCTGAGCAGCATCGGCGTCTGCCGCGGCAGCCGCAGCCCCTCGTAGCTCACAAAAAAGAACGCACGATCCTCGCCGCTGTAGAGGTGCGGAATTCTTATCGGACCGCCCAGCGTCCCGCCAAAGTCGTTCATGATGATCTTCGGCTTGGACAGCGCAAAGGGATCGTTGGAGTTCAGTACCGTATTCTCGTGGTTCTCAAAAACACCGCCGTGGTAGTGGTTGGTCCCGGCCTTGGAAACGGTGGTAATGTCGGCAGCACCGCCAAACTCCGCATTGTTGTTTGACTCGCTCACGCGAATCTCTTCGATCGAGTTGAACGAGGGAAACATCTCGTTCACAGGGCCGGAATACTCCACGCCCACGCTGGAGATTCCGTCGATCGTCACGCTCAGCAGCGCCGCCGTGGTCCCCATCACCGCCAGGTTGCCGCCGTCGTCGGTCTGCACGCCGGCCTCGGTCGTCAGTGTGGAAATAGGACTCGTAGAACCGGTCGAGCGCGAATAGATCGCCACCGGCAGCTCCACCAGTTCGTCGCCTATCTTGGTCACTGCCAGATTGGATACATCGGTAGTGATCACCGGAATCGGATCGTCCATCACAATCACGGTCTGCGTCTCGGCGCCCGGCTTCAGCGTCACATCCATGCGCCGCGTCTCGCGCGCCGTCAGCACGATCGCCGGAAGCGATTCCTTTTCAAACCCAGGCGCCGTAATCGTCAGCGCATATTTGCCCACTTCTATGTTCTTGAAGGCATAGTTCCCGCTCGCATCGCTCGCCATGCTCCGCGCGGCCGTGGTGCCTGTATTGGCCAGCGTTACTTGCGCACCCTGCACCACGGCTCCGCTCGAGTCATGCACCGTGCCCAGAATGGCGCCAAAGGTCGATTGCGCCAGTATCCGGCCGCCCGCCAAAGTAATAAGGCAACAAACCAGTAGCAGCCGCGCAAAACAACAGCCGCAAAAGCGGGCAGACGAACAAAAACCTTCCATCAAGACGCCTTTCAAAAGAGAAATTTCT
Source organism: Occallatibacter sp. (assembly GCA_031296165.1). Taxonomy (GTDB): domain Bacteria; phylum Acidobacteriota; class Terriglobia; order Terriglobales; family Acidobacteriaceae; genus Telmatobacter. The sequence continues at coordinate 16,551 of JARLGF010000021.1, forward strand.
CAGGGTAGCAAGAATTAAATTCCTATAAATTTGTTTGCTATTCAAATGTATCGCCTGCAGCCGCGCTGGGAGCGGTTATTTCCAAAAATAATGCGCTGTTTTTAGGCCCCGGAAAGTGCAGTCGTATTCCCAGGTTTTTGCCGTACTTTTCTTGCCGCTCCATCGTCCCGGATTGTGCATTTTTCTTGCGCCAGCCGCAGCCTCCCGGACGCGTACTTGCACCATCCCGGCCGGGAATGTTTCAATTGGGTTATTGAAACAGGGGTGCTCCACGATGTGGGGCTGAGAAATACCCTAGAACCCGATCCGGATAATACCGGCGTGGGAAGTTTTCGAAGCCGCTTGGCCTTCTTCCTCGATTCGCAATGTGAGTTCTCTTGTTTCATGCAGTTGGAAACAAGGGGAAACCATGCTCACTCTCGCAGCCTCCATCGCACCACGCAATCCATTTCAAACTTCCGCACGCACGTCTTTCGCCCGCGCCTTGCTGCTGGTTTCCTGCCTCGCCTTTCCTGCCGGCGCATCCGCCCAAAGCTCGACGCCCGCCGCCCCGGCACAGCAGCCCGCCGCAACCGCGCCACAGGTGAAGCGCGTCACCACCACCGTTGTCGTCCACGGCGAAGTCAAAGACGATTACCTCCCTGACACGGTCACAGTCGGCACGCTCGACGGAGCAACCCTCCAGCAGACGCCGCTTTCCGCCACCGTCGTTACCCGCGATCTGCTCACCGATCAGCAGGCGCGCGTGCTCTCTGACGTGGTCAAGAACGACGCCTCCATCGGCGAGGATTACGCGCCCATCGGCTACTACGGCGACTTTGAGATTCGCGGCGTTCCCATCGACCTCGCCACCGGCCTCCAGATCAACGGCATGACCATTGCCGGCGAGCAGGATGTGCCCCTGGAAAACAAGGAGCGCGTCGAGTTTCTCAAGGGCCTGGCCGGCGTCGAGAGCGGCGTGGCCTCTGCCGGTGGCCTCATCAACTACGTCACCAAGCAGCCGGCCATCGTTCAGGCCGTTGATCTCGCCACCGATCATCGCGGAAGCTCCTATGCCGCGGTCGATCTCGGCTCGCTTTTCGGCAAACAAAAACAGGTCGGCGTGCGCGTCAATCTCGCTGGCGAAAGAATGCAGAGCTACGTCAACGACGCCAACGGATGGCGCGCCATGGGTGCCGGCGCAGCGGACTGGAAGCTGAGTCCGAAGGCTATTTTAAAAGGCGACTTCGAGTACCAGCACAAGGTCCAGCGCTCGGTTAGCGGCTATCAATTGCTCGGCCGCGCAACCCTGCCCGATCTGAGCCGCATCTACCCCTCCACCATGCTCGGCGCGCAGTCCTGGTCCAAGCCCAACACCTTTGACACTTTCAACACCGGCGCGCGCCTCGACTACGATCTGCCCCACGCCTGGCACGCCTTTGCCGCGGCCAGCTTCAGCCATTCGCTCATCGACGACAATGTCGTCTACGCCTACGGCTGCTCCTATGAGGCTGCTTGCCAGGGCAGCGGCGGCGCCTCGCCCGATTATTTTTTCGCTCCCGATGGTGGCTACGATATCTACGATTACCGCAACCCCGGCGAGCTCCGCATCGACGCGCAAGCCGAGGCCATGCTCATCGGCCATGTCAAAACCGGCCCCATCGGTCAGGATCTCACAGCGGGCGGCGAGCTGTTCCGGCGCAGTGTCCAGCAGCCCGGCTTTTACACCGTCGCCAATCCCTACTCCGCCGATGGCGTTGTGCAGGACGGCTCCGTCTACTACTACATCGGTTCCGACAACATCTATCAGCCCATCGCGCCTGTCGATCTCGCCACCGCGGAAGATCCCCATCAATCCGCCGGACCGCGCCGCCTATTTGAGGACAGTCACCAGGCCGCCGCAATCATGCAGGACCGCATCCATCTTCCCGGCCGCATTCAACTCATCGTCGGTGGCCGCTACGATTCCCTCCACGACCACAACTACTCGCCCTACGCCTCTTGCTCCGATTTCTCCAACCCAAATTCCCTCACCCCCAACCCCTGCGCGCCCAAATTAAAGGACGAACCCATCTGGCTGCCGCAGTTCGCCGTCACCTTCAATCCCGCCTCCGCCCTCACTCTCTACGGCAACTACGGCGTGCTGCTCTCGCTGGGGCTGCAAGCCCCGTGGTGGGTCGATAACGGAAATCAGTTTCTCGATCCCTTCCGCACCCGTCAGGCCGAAGTCGGCGTCAAGTTCGAACCCGGCCAGCGCATCCTCCTCACCGCCGCCGTCTTCCACATGCGCTCTCCGTTCTTTTATCCCAAAATCATCCAGGCCCCCGACAGCTATTGCACCAGCAATGAGTTCAATGCTCCCGGCGACCAGTGCTTTGAATCCCAGGGCCACGAAACCCACGACGGCTTTGAGTTCAACGCGGAAGGCAAGGCTGCTTCCTGGCTGCGGCTTGACGCATCTTTAGCCGCCATCCGCGCCGTCTCCAACGACACCGGCACGCCATCGTTCGACAACCGCCAGGTGCTCAACGTCCCTCATGTCCGCACCGCCTTCTTTGCCGATCTCGCATTGCCCCATGCGCGCGGCCTGCACCTGATGCCCGGCTGGGGTTACTCCGGCCGCAAAGATGCCACGCGCGACGATGCGGTCTCCGTCTCCGGCTACAACCTCTTCAACCTCGGCGCGCGCTACACCCCCGGCGGCGAGCAGGGCCGCGTCACTTTCCGCCTCTACGCTGACAACATCGCCAACAAACGCTACTGGAAAGACACCGGTGCCAACTACGGCGACACCTTCATCCACCTCGGCGCGCCCACCACGGTTCGCCTCTCCGCCCATTACACTTTTTAAGGAGCCGCTGCGGAAGGATTCATTGATTTGAAAGGGCACGGCTTTAGCCGCCGAGGATAATTTCCAGAACCGATGAGCGTAACCGCAAAAACCCACGGCATGGATGGAACGCTGGTCTCGCCTGACTGGCCGCCGCTGACGCTTGCCGAACTGCGCGTGCTCTTCGCGCGCTTCCCCGCACTCGGCAAACCAGTTGAAATTTTGTCCGTCAGTCCGCGCCCCTTTTCCGCCGCCGGCATCCTCGCCACAACCCAGGGCAAGGTCTTCATCAAGCGCCATCACAGCTCCGTGCGCGATGAGGAGGGATTGCTGGAAGAGCACCGTTTCCTCGCCCACCTTCTGGCCGCCGGCGCGCCCGTCCCGCGCGTATTTGCCGCTGCATCCGGCCACACCGCCATTGAATCCGGCCAGTGGACCTACGAAGTGCATCAAGTCCCCGCCGGCATCGACCTGTATGAAGACGCCATCTCCTGGACGCCCTTCCGCTGTGCCGCGCACGCACACGCCGCCGGTCAGGCGTTGGCGCGGCTTCATCTTGCCTCGCAGGGGTTCGCCGCGCCGCGCCGCAAGCCGCGCCCGCTGGTAGCCGGTTTCACCATCTTTGCCGCCCGCAATCCCCGCGCTGAACTCGATCGTTATCTTGCCGCGCGCCCCCCGCTTGCCACCCACACCGCCGTGCGCCAGTGCGCAAATCAGGCCCTAGAGCTGCTTGCCCCGTTTCATGCCCAGCTTCTTCCGCTTCTTCCCGCGCTCCCGCCGCTGTGGACCCACAACGACCTGCACGCCTCCAACCTCTTCTGGAGCGACGGAAGCGACAGCGCGCACGCCACAGCCATCATCGATTTCGGCCTCGCTGACCGTACTTGCGCCGTATACGATCTCGCGCTAACTATCGAGCGCAACATCGTCGAGTGGCTCGTCCTCGTTCAGCACCCCGACCACCCTGACCGTGTCCCCATCCATCTCGACCATTTGTATGCCCTGCTCAGCGGCTACGAATCTATTCGCCCGCTTTCTCAGCAAGAAGCCGCCGCCCTCGCGCCCATGACCGCTCTCTGCCATGCCGAGTACGCGCTCTCTGAGGCGGATTACTATCTGGGCGTGCTCCATTCTGAGGAATACGCACGCATGGCGTATGACGATTACCTCGTAGGCCACGCCCGCTGGTTCCGTAGCCCCGCTGGCGAAAAGCTGCTCCATGCCCTCGAACAACGCGCCACCAGCGCATGCCCCGCGGGAGCAGCCACCCAATGACCTGGACAGCAATCCTCCACTACCTGGCCGCGAACTGGCTTGAAATTGCGGGCACTGTCACCACTGTCCTCGGCATCTGGCTCTCTACGCGCCGCCTGCTTATCTGCTGGCCCGTCGTGCTCGCCGCGGACTTGCTTTACCTGGTCGTCTTTTACCGCGCCCGGCTTTTCTCCGATGCACTGCTGCAAATCTTCTTTGTGGCCTTCACGCTTTACGGCTGGTTTCACTGGTGGCGCGGTGTGCTCCAGGAGGGCGAAGTCCGCGTTGTGCCTCTCGGCCTGCGCGGCTGGCTCACGGGTTTGGCCGCCGGTGCTGTCGGTTCCGTCCTGCTGGGCTGGCTCATGGTGCGCATCGGCGCTGCCCTGCCTCACCTCGACGCCACCCTCACCAGCTACAGCCTCGTCGCCAGTTGGTGGCAGGCACGCAAGCACACCGCCAACTGGGTTCTCTGGATCGCCGTAGACCTCATCTACATCGGCGAGTACATCTACAAGGATCTCCGCCCCACGGCCCTGCTTTACGCCGGTCTGGTGCTGCTGGCCATGCTTGGCCTCCGCGACTGGCGCCGCGCCGCCGCCGATCCTGCCTGATCCGTTCTCCCGTAAACGCAAAGCGGGCCGGGACGCATGTCCCGGCCCGCTTTGTGTAGATCGCAAACTACGGCCGTTGATCGCTCACCGACGGAGGAGCGTCCGCCGCCGCCGCGCCCCACGATTTGTTCGCATCGGCTCCGAGAGCAAACTTCAGCGTGCCCCCGGCAACAATGTCCTTATACGAAATCCAGTTCGCCGCGTGTGCCTTCCCGTTCAGTTCCACACTCTGGATATACGGTGTTGCCTCCGGGTTCGCTGTGGTCTCGATGACAAACGTCTTGCCCGCATAAGGCGCATGCAGATGCACAACGATCTTCGGAAACACCGGGCTCGCCAGCTCGTACGCCAGACTCGCCGGGTCCACGCTGTAGATCCCCATCATGCTCAGCACCGCCCACGACGACATCTCGCCGCAGTCGTCGTTGCCCGGAATGCCGTCGAAGGTGTTCGTATAATTCTCCTTCAATACGCGCCGCACCACACGCTGCGTCTGCCACGGCTGCCCTGAGAAGTTGAACTCGAACGGAGCCTGCAGGTCGGTCTCGTTGTACGGGTTGTAGTACTGCGCATACCATCCCGGCTTTTGATAATTGAAGAACTCGGTCAGACGCTGGTTAAACAGATCGGTGCCCACGGCCTTCACCAGCCACGCCATATCCCACTGCTCCATCCACTGGTAGTGCCAGCCCGACCCCTCGATAAATCCATGATCCTTTGCCGGGTCGAACCCCTCCACCCACGACCCGTCGGCGTTCCGCGGCCTGAACATGCGGTCCTGCGGGTTAAACACATTGCGGTAGTAGAGCGCCCGGTCGTACATCGTCTTCGCATCGGCGGTCTTGCCCAGCGCCTTCGCCAGCCAGTACAGAGACGCATACGCCGCGCCGTCCTCCTGGAGCTGCGACACCGATCCGTACTTCACCTTGTCGTCCGGAACATAGTGGACCTTGTTGATCCAGTCGATCCCTGTTTCGCCGACGAACGCGTGCCCGGCCGGTGGCGCTTGCGTGGCGTCCTTCATCATCCCTTCCCACCCGGCCTTCATGTCGAATCCGTGCAGACCGTCCACCCACGCCGTCGCCAGCACCACCGTCAGCGGACTCCCCGCCATCACGTTGGTATAGCGGTTCGCCTCCGGCCAGCGGTCGATCCAGCCTCCCTGCTTGTACATCAGCACGATCGACTGCGCCATGTCCTCCATGCGCCGCGGATCGATCAGCGCCACCAGAGGCGTCTCGCTGCGATAAATGTCCCACCCTGAATAGTTGTCGTAAATCGCGTGTCCCGGCAGCGTTTTATGTATCTTGTCGTCGAAGCCAATGTACCGCCCGTCCACATCGCTGAAAATCGTCGGCATCAGCAAGCTGTGATAAAGCGCCGAGTAAAACACCGTGCGATTGGTCTCGCTGCCGCCCGACACTTCAATCGTGCCCAGCGCCTTGTTCCACGCCGCAACCGCCTCTTTATGGATCGCCGGGAAGCTCTTCCCCGCCGCCTCGGTCTTCATATTGTTTTCCGCGCCCGCCAGGTCCACATACGAGATCGCAATCTTCGCCGTGATCGTCTGCGCCTGTGCCGCTGCCGGCCAGCTCGCGTACGCACCAATCCACGCGTCGTGGTCCAGTTGCAGCGCCGTGCGGCTCTTCTCTTCCAGCACGCCCGGACCGCCGTAGTGATTCCCGTTCCACGTCCCGAAGCTAGTGAACGGCCGGTTGAACGTCATCACAAAATAGACCTTATACGTGTCTTTCTTCCCGCAGAAAAGCTGGTTGACAACGTACCCTTCGATCCTCCGGTCGCCCACCACCTTCACGTACGCGGCCGTCGCATGGTTCAGCGTATGGCTGATCGGCAGCAGAATGTTGGCCGGCTGCCCCGCCGGATACGTAAACTGCGCAATCCCCGTGTGGTCCGTCGCCGTCAGCTCGGCATTCACATCCCAGCGATTCAAACGCACCTGGTAATACCCCGCCGTCGCCGTCTCCGCGCTGTGCGCATACGACGACTGGAACTCCGGAACCTGCGTCGTCACCGGGCCCGTCGTCGCCGTAAAAAACACATCGCCCTCGTTGTCGCAACCCGGCCCGCTCATGTGCGTCATGCTGAATCCCTGAATCGTCGCCTGGTCGTAGTGGTAGCCGTATCCCTGGCTCTCCGTGTCCGGGCTTAGCTGCACCATGCCGAACGGCGTAGTCGCTCCTGGAAACAGGTTGTTGCCTTCGCCCGGACCGCTGCCCGTGCCAATAATCGCGTTCACGCTTGCCGCCGGCCCCGCCTTTGCTGCCTCCTGCGCCGTCTGCGCGCAGGTCGCTACCGTCAAAAATCCCACCAGCGCCACGGCCCCCAGCGCGGACCCGGCCGCAGTCAACGCCCTCCTGGCGCCAGCCCGATGTCCGGCTCCATGGCCCGCCCCCGCGCCTGCAATCTCTCTCTGAACAAGGCAACTGAAAATCTGCAGTGTACCAACCATATCGATCCCTCCCAGGACTGTTTGCACGTCGGCCGCGTGCCTCTGCGCCAACATTCGTTGCAGCGTGATTGAAGACCGCGCAGCCCCATGCGAACCGCCTGAAACATTCAGCGCGAATCTCTCCCGCAGCGCCAGTCCCGAAGAATTATAACGTCAGCCCCCTTGCCCCAGCCCCCGCGCGCAGCGCCCGATTCCTTCGCCGCTGATTCTCCCACCAGGAAAACGCGGAAATCATTCCCGCAGCGCTTATCGGGAGTATTCTGGCAGAACCTCGAATTCCCGGCGACAGAGCGGCTCAATGAGCGAGTTAGCCTGTTGGCAGCAGTTGAGGACCGTCAGCCAATCCCTTCCTGAACACCAGGCCGATCACAAGACTGATTACTGGGCAGGCAGTGGCTCTTTTCTGCGGGCCAGAGCGTAGACTGCGACCAGGGCGGCGGTGAAGCCCGCCGCCGCGCCAATAACGAGCGTCCAGCGAGGCCCAAAGCGGTTGGCAACCCATCCGGAGATCGGCGCACCGATCGGTGTTCCTCCAAGTGCAATTGCAACTCGCAGGGCCATCACCCGGCCCCGCATCGCTGGTTCTGTTGAGAGCTGCATGATGCTGTTGGTGCCGTTGCCAAAGGTCAGGGCTGCCGCGCCGATGATTATGAGAGTGGCCGCAAACCACCAGTATCCAGGCGCCATTGCGGCCAGGGTACAGCCGAGCCCGAAGACAGCAGCTCCTACCCAGAGAGAATCTATGCTCGGTTTCTGGCGGCTGGCTGCAAACAAGGCTCCTGACAGTGTGCCCACGGCCATAATGGAGGAGAGCAGCCCGAATGCGCGTGCATCGGAGTGGAAGACATTCACGGCCATCGTAGAAATGAAGATGGGAAAGTTCATTCCAAAGGTGCCGATCAGAAACAACATGATCAGGATCGCCCTCAGGTCCGGTCTCTTCCATACGTAGCGAAGCCCTTCCAGAAATCCGGATGCGTTGCGACGCGCCCTGGCGCTTGTACGCAATTCCGGGAGACGGAAGAACAACATCGAGATCGGAACCGCTGCAAAGGAGAGCCCATTCAGAAGAAACGCCCAGCCAATGCCAACGCCCGCGATGAGCAAGCCGGCGACGGCGGGGCCAATCATCTGCGCGGCATTAAATGAGCTCGAATTCAATGCCACGGCATTGTGCAGATCGGCATCGCCCACCATCTCGGCCACAAAGGTCTGCCTCACCGGAGCATCTATCGCAGCGGCGGAACCGGACAGGAAGGCGAGCACATACACGTGCCAGAGCTGGATGACTCCTGTGACCGTAAGAAATCCCAGGATCAGTGAAAGCACGCCCATCGTTGCCTGCGTCACCATCAGGAGCTTGCGCTGATTGAGGCGGTCCGCAGCCAATCCCGACCAGGGCAGGAGCAGAAGTTGCGGGGCGAACTGCAGACTCATCACAATACCCAGCGCCGACGCATCGTGATGCGTAAGTTGCGTCAGCACAAGCCAGTCCTGAGCGACGCGCTGCATCCACGTACCTACGTTGGAAACCAGGGCGCCAGCCGTCCACAAGCGGAAGTTGAAGCTTTTTAGGGAGCGAAAGGTGCCGGACACAGGGTTCTTCATGGGCGCGACGGCGCGTTACCCCCATGGAACTGGCCGAAGTGATGCGCCGAAAAGACGCTGATGAGCAGCGCCCCCAGGCCGAACGCAAGGACGTGGGTTGTCGCCCGCGGATCGAAAGCACCAACCCGAACGACCAGCAAATATCCAGCCACCGCGTTGAAGAATCCCCAGACAACATTGACCGTTGCAGTGGAGAGCCCTTTGCCGGGCGGTTTGGCGAAAGGACTTTGAAAAGAGCGTCCCATCATGCCGGACACAAAGTGTGGGACGGCATTTGTAGCGAAAGCGCCCCCAAAGAAATACGACACAAGCCAAAGCCAATTCATGATGCTGAGCTCCTTGTTTCCAGCAGCGAAATGATTTCCTGTGTGGTCCCTGTCTCGCCCAGACGAGGGAAGACGTTTTTGATGCTGTATTCGTGCGCTTCCTCGCGAAGATCTGTCATCGCGTCGAGCGCGAGGGTCACGTTGAACCCCTGCTCGTAGGCCTGCCGCGCAGTCGCCTCAACGCCACAGGAGGTCACCACGCCAGTCACAACAACCTGGGTAACGCCCCGCGCCTTGAGTTGGTGTTCAAGATCCGTTGTTGCGAATGCGCCCCAGCTTCGCTTGGTGACGGCAATATCGCTCGGTTGCCGATCCAGTTGCGGCAGAAGATCGGTCCATCCCTCGGCAAATATCTGGCTGCCGCGCGGACCCTGTTCCGTCCGTCCCGGCGCACGTCCCGCCACATTGACCAGCGCGACTGGAAGGTTCTTCGCTCGGAAAACATCCATCAACGCGCGCGTCCGGTCAACGACCTCGCCGATGGGATGGATGAAATTCCCGCTGACAATGCCTTTCTGCAGGTCAATGACGATCAATGCGGTGTTGGGGTCAAGCGTAGTAAGCGGCACGGGGTTCTTCTCCTTGGATGAAAAGTTGACATGGGTAAGAAGCGGGACACATCGGGTTCAATCCTCCACAAGCCGCGTAAGGAGTGGGAGTGCCGCCTGAAGCTTCTCCTGCTCCTGAACGGAGAGCTTCTGCGAAATCCTCGTGATGAGCCAGTCCTGTCTAGCGGCCCTGCCCTCCGCCAGCAACTTCAGGCATTTGGGCGTCAGAGACATCAGTGTTTGCCGCCCGTCGCTCGGGTCGGGTGCACCTCTCACAAGGCCCGACTCCTGCAGCGGAATCACTACAGCGCTCATGGACTGCGGGCGCATGCCTTCCGTTCGCGCCAGGCTTGAAACCGTGGCCGAACCGTCCATCTCCAATCGAAGAACGACAGAGATCTGTGATGGCGTCAGATCGCCGCGTCCCCCATGCTCGCGTAAACGCTGCTTGAGCTTGCGGAATACTGCACGCATCTCGGCAGCAAGTGCCGAAGCGGGCCCGGTCTGAGTAGAAGACTTTCGATTGCTCACTGGATCAATATCTCACATATACAGGTAATCTGTAAAGATTACCTGTATATGTGTTCAACCGCCGCCTTCGTAGAGTTCTCACGCGCATAGCCGGTCTGAGACATTAATCCTTATAAACGCCGCAGCCTGCTCCGCCCTGCCGCAAAGCTCCAGGAGAAGGCAGGACTTCAACCCTGCGCCGCCGCTCGCAACTTCTCCATACCGGGCAACAAAGCAACATTGAGATACGTATCACTCGCCCGCGAAATTCGGTTTTTAGTCCCTGAGGGACGATCGAAGATAGCCCCGGGTGAAACCCGGGGAACTGAACCCCCCTCGAAAAACAACCCGCGCCCGGGACGGCGCTCCTCTCTTCCAACCTTTTTTACGAGGAAAATAAACCCGGCGCGACTCCCGAAAACGTCAATCGGCAGAAATCCAGCCTGTTTTTACGGGCAAAATACGCCAAAAACAGCCAATCCATCCGAAATGACGCGCTGGCCAGCAGTGGGGTGACCCCCTAAGTTGAGACAGTTTCTTTTTGGCGCATTTGCCGTTTGCTGTTTTTGGTTATGCCGGGAGCCGCGTTCTGGTTGATTCTGGCCTCGGCCGGTGAAGCGGAGGCGGGCTCTGCTGGAGAGCAACCCGC
>JARLGF010000022.1 GCA_031296165.1 Occallatibacter sp.
ACGTCTTCCAGACCGGCTCCGGCATAGACGCCGCCAGACACGACGCTGACCCGGATGAGTGCGCCGGTCTTGGCGCGGTGGATGGCCTGGACCAGTTGCGGCGTGGGCTTGATGTGTTCGCTTTCAATATCCAGCACCTGGCCGCCGATCATGCCGTCCACGGTGCCAACGGCGTTGGCGATGAGGCCGATGATCTGCACGGTGGCGGCAGGCGGGCATTTGAGGCCGGCCAGCACCTCGAAGGCGCGGGTCTGCAAGGCGTCTCCTGCCAGGATGGCGATGGCTTCGCCAAAAGCTACGTGGCAGGTGGGCTTGCCGCGGCGCAGATCGTCGTTGTCCAGGGCCGGCAGGTCGTCGTGGATGAGTGAGTAGGTGTGGAGCATCTCCAGGGCTGCGCCCAACTGCTCGATGCCAACGGGCAGCGAGCCGGTAATAGTTGTGGCGGCTTGCATGGCCAGTATCGGCCTGAGGCGCTTGCCGCCGGCAAAGACGGAGTGGCGCATGGCGCCATGGATCGAGACAGGGACGATTTCCACGCTGGGAAGGAGCGCTTCCAGCGCCTTGTCGGTCAGCGCAGCACCGTCTTTCAATAGCGATTTCACGTCGGCGGGCATTTCAATCATGATAAACGAGGGCGGGTAAACCTGCGCTCGAAGAAGCAAAGGAATATGAGCGCCAGCACGGCCAGGGTGCTTAGCCAGCGTCCGGCAAGGACGTCGCTGGTGGTGGTCCAGTCCACGGTGACGTTAACAGGCCCTTGCGGGACGGGCACAGCTATGAGGCCGTCCTGGCGCGGGGGCAGCGACGAGACGGGTCGGCCATTGATCTGAACTTGCCACGCTGGATAGCTGCGCAGGCGTAGAACCAGGTAGCCGGGATGGGGGATGAGGGCTGCAAGCCGCAGATGTTCGGGCTGATTTGCGGTTGTGGCGAAAGTGGCCTCGCAACTGTGCTGGCTGGAGTTCCACAACGGGGCCGTGTCGTCGGCATCGGGCGGGGCAGAGACGCCCAATACGGTGGAGGGGTCGCTGACCAGGCAGGCGGAGGGAAGGCCAGTGGCGAGCAAGGAACTGTCGGCGCCGGGAGGGGTGTACTCGTCAGTGCCCACGAAGCCCGCGCCGCTGCGATAGACGTCCACCATGGGCCCGACGGCGTCCTCATCGTCGCAGGGCTGGAAGAAGTACATGCCGGAGGTGACGGAGGCGGCAAGAAAGACCGCGGCACATGCGGCTGCAACGATATAGCGAGGCCCGCGCCGGGCGGGCCAGACGGCCATCGAGAAGAAGATGGCCATCGGAGCGTCCAGAACCACCAGCCAGCGCCAGGGAAACTGCAGAAAACGGAGCTTGGGCAGCAGATTCCAGAGCGGCAGCGAGATGGGGAACTGGAGTAGGAGCACCGCGACCGGAACGAGCGCGAGAGGAATCCACCAGTTGCGCAGATCCCGCAGTTTGCCGCGCCGCCAACTGACGAGGATGCCGAGAAGGGCCACAGCCAGCATGGCGACGGCAATGCATGAAACCCGATGTAATTCCACGTCGTGCAGGGCGAGCGCGGGGTCTGCGTGGCGGGCAAAGAGCCAACTGTTCTCAACCATCTCGCCGGGATCGACGGTGATCTGCTGGACACTGACCCAGCGCTGCTGGATGGCAGCGGGAACCAGGTAGAGCGCGGACAAGGCGAGGCCCAAAGAGGCGGCTAGCGTAGCGCGGACTGCGGGCGTCCAGGATTTTTGGAGCAGGGCGAGGGCCAGCGCGACCGCAGCCAGAACGTAGCTGGCCATTACGCCTACCGGCGGGTTGGAAAGCCATGCGCCAGCCACGAGCAGCACCAGAGGCACCGCAGAGCCGTCAAGGGCGCGATGGAATAGCGAGCCGGAGGAATTGCGGCTGCGCAGGATGAACAACAGAATCAGCGGAATCCAGAAGCCGCCGGAAAGTTCTGCGAAGGCAGAGCGCTCGTAGGCGGTAAAGAGCGAGTAGCCGGAAAAGAGCGCGGCACATCCTGCCAGAGTAGCGGGAGCGTCCGCGAGCGTCTGCCGGGCGAGCGCGCGCGTGGCGAGGCCCGTTCCGGCCAGCAGCAGAAAGGTGAGGGCGATGGGGACCAGCGGCCAGGGCAGAACCAGTCCGAGCGCTGCGCCCAGCATCCAGGTGAGCGGGGGATAAAAAACAAAGCGCGGCTCACCGGCGCCGTAGTTGGCGCTGGGGGTCCAGTGCGGGTAAAGGATTCCGTGTTGCCAGCTATGGAGGCAGTCAAACCAGGAGACGAGATGGAAGTCGAAGTCGTGTCCGCAGGAGTTGCCGCGCACCAACTGCGGCGCGATGGCTATGGCTGCGGCGAGGAGAATGACGGCGGGGCCGAGGAAGCGATTCCAACGCGGAGGTTTCCCTGGTCTCAAAATCGAGACCTGGGGCACCCGGCGGTCTGAGAAAAGCAACCTCACGGCAGCAGGCGCAGCGTGTGGCGGGTTTGGGCATCTACAGCGGGCTGAGTGAAGGGCAGCGCAAAGGTGGTTCCGCCGTAGTAGTCTGCCCACTGGTCGCGGAAGTACGGGCTGAGCGGGTCGCCGCTCTCGCCCAGGACAATGTTCTCCGTGGAGCCGTCGATGTTGCTCCAGTCCATGGTGAAGCGCTGCGAGGGGCCGAAGTCGCGGCCCACCTGCTTGACGGTGGTGTTGTCTCCGCTGAGGGGTAGCGGGCCGGTTCCGGAGATACGGCTGATCAGGGGCAAAAACGAGGCCAGCGGATGCTGGATATCGACCACATGCCAGCTACCGTAGGTCCACTTGGCAACATCGCCGGGGGCCTTGCCGTTTGTCATGCCTTTGCGGACGGCGTCGGTCAGCAGGGCGTCCCAGTCTTTGTAGGCCTTTGGCAGCCAGTCGGCTTTGGCGTGCATGACGATCTCTTCTTCGGCAAAGTTGGACTCGTCCCAGTGATAATACGCAGCGGCCTTGCCGAGCTTGGGCTCCAGAATCAGCGGCCAGAGGGCCTGGCGCGCCTGGGTGATGATGGAGGCGGCGGCAGAGTCCGTGGTCAGGCGTCCATCCCAACTGCGCATCAGGTCGGCGGCCTGGAGGAGGCGGTCGTCCACGCCGTCGGTGTGGTCGATGGCATAGGCAAAGCGCTGGCCCATCTCCTGATCCACTTCGCTGTAGATGTCGGTCTGCACGGCCAGCATGTCGGCGGGCTTGAGCTGGTCGCGGCCTTCCAGAGATTTATAGATGCGTTCGGCGCGATAGGGATCGACCCATTCTAGCGAGAGCGGATAAGTGGACTTCTCGGTAGTGACGCGGGAGTTGGCCGTTGCTACGAAGCCGGAGGGCGGATCGAGGGCATTCGGCATCTGCTCGTAGGGAATGTAACCCTGCCATTCGTGCGCGGCATCCTGAATGGGGACACTTATCAGGCCTGATGGACGTAGCGGAACCCGGCCCACGGACTGGTAGGCGATGTGGCCTTGGTCGTCGGAGTAGACCACATTCTGTGTAGGCCAGCACCAGGCGCCGAGCGCGGCGGAAAACTCCGTCCAGTTGGACGCGGTGTTGAGCTGATAGAGCGGCAGTGCGTTAAGAGCCGGGTCGTAGAGCGTCCATTTCAGGGCGATGGACCGCTTCTCTTTGGGGAGAACAGGGTTCAGCAGCGGCCCGTGGGCAGTGGACTGGATGTTGAGCAGCACATCCTTGCCGCCGCGCACACGGATCAGCTCGTGGTCCACTACGAGAGGTTTCCAGGAGCCATTCGGGGCCTGGTAGTTGCCGTTGCCGTCGAGCTTTTCAATGTAGAGGTCTTGCACATCGGCCATGAGCGCGGTAAAGCCCCAGGCCACGTGCTCGTTGTGGCCGGCGACGACAAAGGGAAGACCCGGCAGCGTGACCCCGGCGGCGTGATATCCCGGTGCGTTCTGGGTTCCGTTGGCCTTGAGATCGGCCATGAACCAGATGTTGGGCTCGGTGAGGCTCAGATGCATATCGTTCGAGAGCAGCGGCTTGCCACTGGCGGTGTGCTTGCCGGCAATGACCCAGTTGTTCGAGCCCGGCGTGCAGCCGTCGCAGGTGGGCAGGCCGAGCAGGGCCGGAAGGGAGCGTGGATCGCTTGGGTTGGGTGAAGCGGAGGAGGACGGGATGCTTGCAGGCGCAGCGTTGGCCTGGGTGTTTTCATCTTCGTCGTCATCGTCCTTTGAGGCAGGGGGCTCCGGGTGGGGCTGGCTCAGGTCAAGCAACACGCCGGTGGGCGGATGATCGCGCCAGGAGCCGACGGGGTAGAGATCGGCCTCGAGCCTGGGGTTGTTCAGCTTAGCGGCGATCTGTTCGCGCGAGAGCTTTTCATACCAGTGCGTGTCCAGCATCTGGACCATCATCAGGCCGATGGAGACCGAATCCACGCCGGTCCAGGGCTGGGGGCGATAGAACAACAGCTTGAACTCGGGGGGGAGGGAGTTCCGATGCTGATCGATGAAGAGATTGACACCGCGGGCATAGGCATCGAGCCGGGCGCGGTCGGCCGCTGGCAAGTTGGCGTACACGCGCCGGGCCGTATTGCGAAACTGAAGAACTCGCTGCGTCTTGTCATGCATAACGAGCGAAGGACCGAGGATCTCAGCCAGTTCGCCGTTGGCATTGCGCCGGAAGGCGTCCATCTGCCACAGCCGGTCCTGCGCGGTGACGTATCCCTGGGCTAGGAAGAGGTCGTTCTCGTTGGCTGCTTCGATGTGAGGTACGCCATGGGTGTCGCGCCGGACGGTGACGGGGGCCGAGAGTCCGGTTATATGCAGGTCGCCATCGAGCACCGGCAGCGATGCCCAAGCCGCGGAGTGAAGCCACAGCACGACGGCACAGGAGGCCAGCACAATGAACGCGAGCAGACCTCCGGCGGACCATAGCAGCCTCCGCTGCCAGAGACGTTTGCGGCTGGAAGACGTTGGGAAGACTGGGCGGGCTGGCGTTCGATCAAAGGAGCGAGTGTAGGGCATCGGCTATGAACAGGATACCTCTTCAGAGATCAGAGATCAGAGATCAAAGAACAGGGAACAGAGATGGATTGCTTCTACTGCTGGTGTAGACGCATGAACGGCGATCTATTGGCAGACGGTCTGCTTTGTTGCAGAGGTGGCAAGAGAAGAGTGCGGTCTGCGGCCGTACATCACCTGCAGTGCGATGAGCAGCAGCAGAACAATCCCCACTACCAACAGGCTTCCTTCTGGGCCGTCCGCGCCGCCGCTCCACAGAGCGTTTCCGGCCGGGGAGGTTGTCAGGAAGTGGCCCTTCGCGGGCAGGCCGCTGTCGGCGGTGCCGTAGAAGTAGGTTTCCGCCCAATCCCATGAGGCGTGGCAGCCGATGGCCCACCAAGCCGAGCCAGTGACCCAAACGCTGACACAGAAAACGAATCCAATGGCCGCCGCTGCAAAGATGCCGATCCAGTTCTCGCCGTTGTTGCTGGTGTGAACGAAGCCGAAAAAGGTAGAGGAAACCCAGGCCGCCTGCCAAAACCCACTGTGTGGGGCGTGTTTCCGGTGAAGGGCGAGACATGGGAAAAGCCCCAGCAGGCCAATGGCATAGATGCCGCAAGCGCTGTTGCCCTTGAGAGCCGGCAGGGAGTCCATCCAGAAGAAAGTCAGGATGCCGGCAGCGCCCCTGGAGCGTAACAGCACATCAAGACAGAGGACGGCGACGATTCCCAGCGCCCACCAGAAGTTGATGCCGCGGGTCAAAGTGAACTGCAGATAACATCGGAATGCACCTTCCTCAAAGAAGCCAACGAGGAGAAAGACCAGGCCCCACAGCGCGCCATATTTGCAGATGGCTGCGCCGGAAAGCGCGATGGGACCAAAATGCAGCCAGCCGCCCCAGGCCAGTACGCCTACCAGCGCCGACAAGGCCACAAATCCCGTTCCCAGACCGGAGAAGAAGTGCAGAGTCCTCCGTGGACCGGTCAGGTTATACGCGAGGAGATTGCGGCTCTCGATGCGCGCCACAAACGCGGCAGCCGCCAGCAGCGCCAGCAGCGGAATCAGCTCTCCGATGAGGGCCATGGCGGGTGAAAAATCGGATCGTGCAATCTCGGGATCGATCTGGACCGCTATCGTACCCAGAAACAGGTTGAACAGGCGATACAGCAGGACAAAAATCAACAGCGACCAGCCGGCGCGCAGCCCCTGACTGCCCACCAGGGCCCAGTGCAGGTCGTGCAGCTCAGGCAGGTCCGGGGCAGGGGCCAAGGACTCGTGGGGGCCAGCCGTATCCGCGGCGATTCCGGCCGGCGATGCTGCCGGCACAGGGGTCTGAATCCCTGGCTCCATGGAGCCCCTTTCAAAGTGAAATAACTCTGAGTTGTACTGGAGTTAGTCTACGGCAGCGATGGCCGGGGAGTTCCATGGCTAGAACGAATCAGGCCACTTTTGCGCTCCGTGAAAAACCGCGAGCACATGAACAGATTCTTCAACAATTCGATATGCGATCAGATATGAAGTTCCGGGAACAGTGACTTCGCGAGTTCCATCTACACGGCCGATTCTGCCTGCATGAGGCATACGTGCGACGCAGTAAATAGCTTCGCGGATGCGGTGAACCGTCCTGCCTGCAGCGGCTGGATTCCCCTCAGCAATGTAATCGAATATGTTCTCGAGTTGGTGAACAGCCGGAATGGTCCAGCGAACTTTCACGCTTTCTCCCGAACCGCTTTCTGCGGCGCCGATTTCTCGCGTTTCCAGGATTCGATCATGAATCCGAGATCCTCATCGTCGATCAGCTCTCCCTTGCGTGACGCTTCCAGTCCTTCTTCCACCATTGCGGCGAACCGCTGTTGCTCGTCCAGATAGCTTGCCACCGCTTCATTGAGCAGGTAGGTGCGATCACGGTCCATGGCTTTGGCGATGGCGTCCAGTTGGGCGACTTTCTCAGGGGCGATGCGGAAGCTGATGGTGCGTGGGGAATTCATAATACGGGATAATACTCCATATTATCCTGTATTGCAAGCTGATCTGGACAGCCAGTTTTTCTGGCTCCAATGATCTGGCCTGCTGTGCGCCCAGGACTCCGAATTCGGCCTTCGCCTTGACACAAACGGCCAATCCCTTGATGCTTAACAGTTCCGGTTATTCGTTTTTTCATTTCAGGGGGACTATAGGTTTTGCGAGTTCGCGTCTTCTATCACGACAAATGCTTTGACGGAGCTTGCTCTGCCTCGTTGTTCACGCGGTTTCACCGGGAGCGCATCGCCTCCGGGGCCAGCTACGAATATCACGGCCTGGTGCACCGGGCCGGAGCGCTCTTTGACGAGAGCGAATTTACGGGCGATGAAAATGCCATTGTCGACTTCAAATACTCCGCCTCGCCCAGGATCACCTGGTGGTTCGATCATCATCAGTCGGCATTTCTCACCGCCCAGGACCAGCAGAGTTTTCTGGACTGCAAGAAGAACCCGGAGTGCGGCGACCGCAAGTTCTTCGATCCCAACTACACCTCGTGCACCAGTTTTCTGGCGCACATTGCGGAGACGCGCTTTGGCTTCGATACGGCACCGGTTGCCGAGCTGATCCACTGGGCGAACATTGTTGATGGCGCGCTCTATGAGAGCCCGGAGTCGGCCGTCGAAATGGCCGCTCCGGCGATGAAGCTGACGCTGATCATCGAGGCGACGCAGGATCCGCTGTTTATTCCGCGGCTCATCCCGCTGCTGACCGAGCTGCCGCTGGCCGAGGTGCTGAGCCAGCCGTTTGTGGCCGAATTGCTGCCTCCGCTGCTGGAGCGCCACAAACAGTCTACGGAACTGATCCGCAGCCGCGCCGAGGAGCGCGACGGCACCATTTTCTTTGACATTACCGACCACCCGCTGGAGGGGTTCAACAAGTTTATTCCGTATTACCTGCACCCCAACGCCACGTATTCGATCGGGTTGTCAAAGTCCAGCTTCCGCACCAAGGTATCGGTAGGCTCCAATCCGTGGACCAAGGTCGACCCGGCGAAGATGGTGAATCTGGCCAAGGTTTGCGAGCGCTACGGCGGCGGCGGCCATGCGCGCGTGGGGGCGATCAGCTTTCCGCCCGACCAAGCGGACAAGGCTCGCGCGGCCGCAGTGGAAATTGTGGCGGAGCTGCGGGCCAGCAATCCGGTAGCTTGAGCGAGCTTCTTCCAGGCTTCGCTCGATAGTATTCCTGGAACGGCCATGGACCGTCGGCGAAGTGCCCGGTCTATGCCGCTGGGCCGCCCTGCCGCGCGGTACAGTTGGAACGGTTTTGTACCGCATAACGGCACCTACCCCCCCTCCCCCTATGTAGTTAGCCATGTTCTCCAGTTTCAACGAGATACGATGGGGGTGTCGTCGTAAAAATTTGATTCTAAATGGGTTATATGCCAAAAATTAGATAACAAAGGAGTTATAGGAAGTTTTTGGAGGTTTTGGAGGTTTTCATACCGTATTGCGAGACGTGGACGTTTTTGCATCGGGTTGAAAACTCCTTTTGATAGCGTTCCTTTGCGGCCCCGGAAAAGCGGCCAAGACCCGGGGCCCTCTGTTCCCTCCGGATTATTTCTCTTTGCGGATGAAGTGCCAGGGACTGCTTATGCTGCGCTGGTTCAAAAAGACACCATGGATCGATTGTGCGCCTGGGGAGGGTAATTATCTGCAAACGTCTGCGGTGCGGCAGATACGCTGCTCGTTTTTGGTTCGTGGTGTTTCGTACGGCAGTGGTCAGTGATCAGTGAACAGTGGTCAGTTGGGGTTCGTGGTTTCCCATCCATTTCGCAAAAAACGCGAAATGGATGGGCACCGCAGAGTGTGGGCGGGGCCTGAATGGGCATCGGGCGGCGGAAATCGGCGAAATGCGGCGCTCCAGAGGCAGTGAAACCAGCTCGCCAGCGCGTCATTTCGGATGGATTGGCAGTTTTTGGCGGATTTTGCCCGCAAAAACAGGCTGGATTTCAGCGGAAACGTATCGGAGTGTTGTTTTTTTGCCCGGTATCGAGAAGTTGCGAGGGGGCGCGGGGCTGAAGTTCGGCCTTCCGGGACTGCCGAGCGACTCTTTAATTCGCCCGTCGATGTTCATGTGTCTGGAGAGCGATCTCTGCGTTGACGTTAGGCCCCGCAGCCAAAGTCAGAATCCCCGGCTTCAAAAATCTTCCGCGATTCCGGCATTACCGTGGCCTTCAAAACCACGTTTGACGTATTCACCAGGGTTGGCCCCGACAACTCGCTTGAACGCCTTACTGAACGCAGCGTCGGACTCGTAGCCGACCGACCGAGCAACGTCTATGAGTTTTTTGTCACGCTGTTCGAGTAACTGCATCGCCTTCTGCATCCTCCACTCGGTTACGTACTCCAGCGGTGTTTGTCCGAGTAGCTCTTTAAAACGCGCTGCGAATGCGGAGCGAGACATGCCTGCAGCTTCGGACAGAGATTCGACCGTCCAGGGCGTATTCACTCTATCGTGAATGGCCCTCAGGGCAGTGCCAATTTGAGGATCGAAAACAGCGCGAAGCCATCCCTTGTTGTGTTCCGGTCTGTTACGTTCCGGTCGCGACGCGATATGCGCCCGCAGTATTTGGATAAACAAGACCTCGGCTAGCCGAGTCGCGACGACTTCAGATCCCGGCGCCTGTTCTGCCATTTCTGAGGCCAGCGCCTGCACTGTGTTGTGAAGAGCAAGCGTGCGTGCCTGATCGGCCTTCAACAGAATGAAGCTCGGCAATAACTGAGTGATCGGCTTAAGGCTGGCGTG
>JARLGF010000023.1 GCA_031296165.1 Occallatibacter sp.
AGAACCTGTTTAAAAACTAGGTACGCGGAACCCAGGAAGCCATATTCGCGGTCGGCTTTCGCGGTTAGCGTTTGAGTATGTATCCCAGTGATTTGACGGATGCGCAGTGGTTGAAGCTGGAAGTGTTGTTGCGCGAGTCGGCGGAGAGGCGCCATGCCGGTGGCAGGCCACGCAAGTATCAAGAGCCAACTCGACCAAATAGTGAGAGCTTGACGGCGGAAGAGGTTTGCGGCGTTTTCTCACTTTGCCACCTCCATCACGTACTTGCGGGCGGCGTGCTTAGCTTGCTCGCGCGGCATGACGCGCTCAAAGATGCGCCGCACGGCACCGAACA
Organism: Occallatibacter sp.; assembly: GCA_031296165.1. Classification (GTDB taxonomy): domain Bacteria; phylum Acidobacteriota; class Terriglobia; order Terriglobales; family Acidobacteriaceae; genus Telmatobacter. The sequence goes on from JARLGF010000023.1 coordinate 335, forward strand.
GGTCGGGATGTGGGCCGTAAGCTTTGTAAGCTTTGGTGAGCTGGCCCTTGATGGACGGAGAGAGGTTTTTCATCCCTGCACCGCCGTTTCCGCGCGGTCCATATCGGGAGACGCCTTTTTCCAACGCCCGATAAACACTGGGGCATCGGTGACGCCGTCGAGGTAGAGTTCGGTGTTGTAGATGTAAAGGCGGGTGGCACCGCAATCGAGGCAGGTTTGGTGATCGTTGAACGGGAGGGTGATGTTACGGTGACGGCAGCCGAAGGTTACTTCGGCGACCCGTCCAGCGAGCTTTTTCAGCTTCCAAACCAGCTTTTCGCGGTAGGATGGGGTCCAGTTCGCGGCATACTTTTGGGCAGGTGTCCCAATGGAGGGTAAGGCAATGAGCATCGGCTATCTCCTGAAGAATCAGAAGATAACCTGCATGTGGTGGGCGGTCAGGGACTCGAACCCCGGACTTCCTGCTTGTAAGGCAGGCGCTCTAACCAACTGAGCTAACCGCCCATGCGAAGAGGCAACGCGATTGCCATCTCTCATCATCATACCAGTGCGTTTGCACCGCTGTGGACGACGCACGCAGAGTTGGTACACTCACCCGGTGAGCCGTCTCATTGTCAATGCCGACGATTTCGGGCTAACCTCCGGAGTCAACCGCGCGATCCTGGAGTTGCATGGGGCCGGTGTGCTGACCAGCGCCACTCTGATGGCGCGGGCCACTGCCTCAGCTGAGGCCATCGCCATGGCGCGCGCCACTCCGTCGCTGGGCGTGGGCTGCCATGTGGTCCTGGTGGATGGCGATCCCGTGCTGCCGCCGCATGAGATCCCCACGCTTATCGACAGGAGGACGGGCCGCTTCCATCCCACGCTAGGCGCATTCTTGCAGCGGCTGCTCACGGGCCGCATTCTTGCAGCCGAGATTGAAGCAGAAGCCGCCGCGCAGCTCTCTCTGTTGCAGGCCCAAGGTCTTGCGCTCACTCACATGGACACGCACAAGCACGTCCACATGTTTCCCGCTGTGCTCAGGCCGGTTTTGCGCGCGGCGGCTAGCGGCGGCATCCGCCGCATTCGCAATCCCTTTGAACCGGCGTGGAGCCTGAACGCCACACCAGGCGCTCCCTGGCTGCGGCGGACACAGGTTCATTTGCTGCGCCGGTTCTTGCCTGCATTTGACAGGATCGTAGACTCTGCCGGATTCACCACCACGGACGGCGTAATCGGGGTACTTGCCACCGGAACCCTGGATGCTGCTACAGTCGATTCCGTGCTCCGGAACATGCCTCACGGCACCTGGGAGTTGGTCACGCATCCTGGATATAACGACGACAATCTGGCCCGGGCCCGCACACGGCTGCTGGCTTCGCGCGAAGCGGAACTGGAAGCGTTGCTGATCTTGCGGCAGTTCCCGGAAATCGAATTCATTTCTTTTATGGGTTTGCACTCAAATGCCCGGTTGAAAACAAGCCGGTAACATGCAAATCTGCATCTTCGACGCTTGCAGCAACGTCAATTAGGTGGGCATATTCCACTAGGATCGAATCGAGAAGAAATCATGCGCATCGGCATTACCTGTTATCCCACGTACGGCGGTTCGGGCGTGGTCGCTACGGAACTGGGCATCGAACTGGCGGCGATGGGCCACGAGGTACATTTCATCTCTTATTCGCAGCCGTTTCGTCTGAGCGGACGCGACGACGGGATCTTGTATCACGAGGTTCCCGTGTCGAGCTATCCGCTGTTCGAGTTCCCGCCGTACGATCTGGCGCTGGCTTCGCGGATGGCTGAAGTAGCTGAATTCTACGATCTTGACCTGCTGCATGTGCACTATGCAATTCCCCACTCGGTCAGCGCGCTGCTGGCGCGGCAGATGCTGGCTGCCCGCGGGCGGCGGTTGCCGTTCGTGACCACGCTGCACGGGACCGACATAACCCTCGTGGGGCTGGACCGAAGCTACCTGCCGATTACGCGGTACGCCATTCAGGAGAGCGATGGCGTTACCAGTATCTCCGACTATCTAAGGGAGAAAACAGTTCAGGACTTCGGTGTGACGCGGGGCATCGAGGTGGTGCCGAACTTCGTCAACTGCGATGTGTACACACCGATCCGGGATGACGACAAGCGGGCCGAAGCGCGCAAGCGCCTGGCTGCGCCGGATGAGGCGATCTTGATGCATCTCTCCAATTTCAGACCCGTCAAGCGCGTGTTGGACGTGGTAAGAATCTTTGCGCAGGTTGCGCGCGAAGTGCCGGCGCAACTGGTTCTGGTGGGGGATGGACCCGACCGGTCGGCAGCCGAGTGGCTGGCGCACGACCTGGGGATTCAATCACGCGTACACTTTCTAGGCAAGATGGAGCGGGTAAACGAACTGCTGCCGCTGGCCGACCTCATGCTGATGCCAAGCGAGTTGGAATCATTCGGATTGGCGGCGCTTGAAGCAATGGCCTGCAAGGTTCCGTCGATTGCAACCAGCGTAGGCGGGGTGCCGGAACTGATCGACAACCGCGTAACCGGGCTACTGTATGCGGTGGGCGACGTGGATGGCATGGCGTCTGGCGCTTTGAGCCTGCTCCAGGATCGAGCGCGGCTTGAAGAGATGCGGGAGGCGGGACGGAAGACGGCGCAGAGTCAATTCTGCTCATCGCTGGTGGTGCCCCACTACGTGCGTTATTACGAGCAGGTTCTGGCCGGAACAGCCTGAACTCCCAGGTCTGAAATCAGGCCGTATCGCCAACAGAAACCGTTCTCCCGGCTGTAGGGCGCAGCGCGCGGACGTATACCCCGTGCCAGCAATCAGTCTGGAAAGCCGTCTTACTTCTCACCGTCTTACTGCACGGTCGTAGCATTCTATCTCATGAAAATACTCACCCGAAAGACATCCTGCAAGGTTCATCCTGTTGAACAAATCCGCATCGCGCGGAGCAGAACGGCCTTCTGATCGAGAGAATTTCTATGGTTAGGATTCGCGATATTCCGCTCCAGCTTTTGCTCTTTTATCAATGAGTCAATGTATCTCCGCAGCACACAGTCAGACCTGTAATTCCCCGTTGGTTTCCATCCCGTGAAATCGGACCAGCAACAAGGTTCTATCTCCCGGAAACAAGAACCGGGAACTACCTCGCTTTCAAGAGATATTCCTCGCTCTGTCTCGTCAGTTCCTTCCGTCATTCATGTTATTCCCCCGCCGTTGCGGGTAATCGTTCAGGCTCTCGTTAACCGGCGTTTGCTCAACAAAAACCCTGGCTTTGCCCGACAAACGCAACCTTTTGTTTGTAAATGAATCAACATTTGCGTATCGTAATGAAGGAGCAAGTAGCAGACACTGCGCGGCGTTATGACTTACCTCCGCAGAGGTAGGACCACTTGCTTGAGATCAGGGAGAATCGTACATGGCAATTTCAGACATTCTGGCAAGTATCGATCACGATATTGCCCAGTTGCAGCAGGCACGCGCACTTCTGACCGGAAACGCGGCGTTAGCACCTAAGAAGGCAGCAGGCAGGCCCAGGAAGGTCACATCTGTGCCCGAAAAGGCAGCAACCGACGCACTCGCCGCTGCAAAGTCCTCCAAGAAAAAGAAGAAGAGAAACCTCTCGCCTGAAGGGCGGAAGCGCATCGCCGAGGCAGTCAAGAAGCGGTGGGCAGCACAGAAGGCTGCTGCAGCCAAGTAACCATCCGCACAGCGTACGGAACTAAACTGGCGCCGGCTTTTGCCAGCGTCAGTTTAGTTTTCTTCGTTCGTTTCTTCTTCCGGCCAAAGCGGTGGTTGAACGGCGCGCGTTTGCCGATGCTTGAGGTCGGCAAGGATGCGGGACCAATAAGCAATGCTGCGCTCCGTGCGCGCCAGTCGTTGTTGCGCTTCCTTGAGCTTGCGTTCGGCAGTACGCATGCGCAGGCTTCTGGCTTTTTCGAGTTGTGGGTCTGCGGGCATACAGGGTTTCAAATCTGCCGCTACGGCATTCTCGACTTCAGCTTGATCGTCTCGCCATCAATGGTGAACTTCCCGTACCCGTGATGGTGAATGGTTTTCGGTTGCTTCTGCGCCGGATCGATCCAGGCTTTCAGCACTTCCAGAACAAACAGGTTGAACTTGTTGACGAGGCGCGTTTCCACCACCTTGCATTCTAGGTTGGCGAAACACTCTGCCACCAAAGGCGGCTTGACACGCTCAGCCGGCATCCGCGTCAAACCGAATCTCTTGAATTTGTCCGTATCCCTGCCCGAGCAGTTACCGATTGCCACCACTTTTTGAGCCAACTGAATCGCAGGAATAGCGATCACGCACTCGCCAGTCGCCCGCAATGCGGCAAAGCTGTAATCGGCGTTGCTCACCACGCAGGCAATCCGCGGCGGCTCGAACTCCACCATCATGTGCCAGGACATCGCCATGATGTTGGCACGGCCTTTCCGTGCGGTGGCCAGCAGCACCACCGGCCCCGGTTCCAGCAACTGGTAGACCTTCGCGAGCGGCAAATCTTTCATCGTTTTGGTGATTCCCATTGTCCTGACCTGGCAGAGCGGAAAACAGCCTCGATCACGGCCATGTTCCCGATGGAGTCTTCGATGGGAACGGGAACTTCCCTGCCCTCCAGCACTGCTTTTGAAAAGGCGTCGCCCTGCAGAGTGTACTGATCGCAGATGGGGAAGGTCTCCGTCGTAATGCCGCTGCCGGCAAGATCGCCTGTGCTGTCGATGAAAATGCGCGTGGGGCGGTCTACGGGCGCATTGAAAGGAATCTCGATCTCGATGCGCCCCTTGGTGCCGAAAAACTGAACGCGCTGGTAGGGGATCAACTGCATGGCGCACGTAAAGATCGACTGGCCGCCCGGAAAGTCGAGAATCGCCGAGGTAAGACGGTCGATGTGCATCCCTGGATCGCGCTCCATCAGGCCGACCACGCGTGTAGGCTCCTGCGCGAATGCATAGCGCGACGCCTGGATGAGGTAGCAGCCAATGTCCATCAAGCCGCCTCCGCCCCAATCCACATGGTTGCGAATGTTGGCCGGGTCGGCGTTGAAGTAGCTGAAAAAGCCAACCACGGACCGCAGTTCTCCAATGTGCTTTTCGTCAAGCAGTTCGCGCAGGCGGAGCCATTGCGGAGTGCTGCGGATCATGAAAGCCTCGCCGATTTTGACGCCGGTTCGGGCGCGTACCCCAAGCAGCGATTTTGCCTCCGCAACGGTCAGGCTGATCGGCTTCTCGCAGAGAACATGCTTGCCCGCTTCCGCGGCTTTGATGGTCCAGGGAACGTGAAGCTGATTGGGAAGAGGATTGTAAATGGCGTCAATATTCGGATCGGTCAGAAGCTCTTCATAGGAGCCATAAGCCCTGGGAATGCCTAGAGCCTTGGCTGCCGCCCGAGACTTTGCCAGATCGCGGGATGCAATGGCGTCGACGCTGCAGTAGCTGCACTTCATCATTCCAGGAAGAACTTTTTTGAGGCCAATGCTGGCGGTGCTGAGAACTCCCCAGCGAAGTTTGTTTGACATGCAGCCAATGATAAACGCAGAGCGCGGGAATGGCTTGAAAGACCCTTGCGGTTTCAGGTATCGAGCACATCCACATATAGATGACCAGGGGTGTCCAGGGTCACTGATAAACCGATCCGAAAGCAGTAAATATCGTTCGAGGGTCATTTCGAGGCGGAGCAGCCTTGATTTGATGAGCAGAAAAACCAGGGCACGACAAGTATTATTTGCAATGTTAACCAATTTGCATTGAACAGCTTAAGCGTGAATCCCTCAAGTAGATTCTTGCCGCAAGATGATCCTCTCTGTGGGTCGTGGGTTCAAGGGGGAAGCCCTAATGAACACAAGCCACATCGCCAGTCGGCGCAATTTTCTCAAGCAGGCACTATCGGGCGCTGCGGTTCTGAGCACTGGCAGCGGGACAAAGTTGCTGGCAGACGTCGAACAGCGCCCGGCGCAGGCAAAGCTCCGTGTTGTCGTCGCCCATGATGCCCTTCTGCGGAGTGCCGGTTCCACTGTGGATTCCCAGCGGATTCTGGCGCTCCTCGACCGCGCCATGCAGTCTCTCTATGACCGCGATCGTCCGCTCGAAGCGTGGCGGAAGCTGGTCCGTCCCGGTGAGTTGGTGGGAGTCAAGGTCAATACTCTGGGCGGACGCGGAATCTCCAGCAATCCTCAGCTTGTTGCAGCCATTTGCGAGCGCTTGCAGCAGGCCGGAATCAAGGCCGGCGACATCGTGGTGTGGGACCGCGACACGGACGAGTTGGAGCGCGCCGGATTCCATGTGGCCGAAGGCGGAAACCGCGTGCAATGCTATGGAACCGATCGCGTCGATTACGAACAGGATCTGGTGGCGTACGGCAGCGTGGGTAGCCGCCTGTCGAAGATCCTGACCCAACGCTCGGATGTTCTGATCAATGTCCCCGTGCTGAAAGATCATGACGGCGCAGGCGTCACCATCGCCTTGAAAAACATGTATGGCGTCATTCATAACCCGAACAAGTACCACCCCAACGGCTGCAATCCATATGTAGCGGACCTGAACATGCTGCCGGAGATCCGAACCAGGATGCGCCTGACCATCTGCGATGCCACCACCGCCATGTACGAAGGCGGGCCGGCATTCAAGCCGGAACACAGTTGGGAATGCAATTCCCTGCTGGTTTCTCAGGACCCTGTCGCGCTGGATTACACGGGCTGGCAAATCATTGAGCGCAAGCGGGCCGAACATGGATTGAAGACGCTCGAGACCGAGCAAAGAGCGCCAAGCTACATCGCAACAGCAGCCGATGCGCAACACCGGCTAGGTATCAACGATCCCAGGAAAATCTCGACTGTCGAGATTTAGTTGCTGGGCGCGTGACCGGGAGGTTCAATGTGGTGTTGGATGTCGAAGAAGGCACGAGTCTTGGTATGAGCAGTGAGCGCAGTCTCTCCGGGTGCGGCTTCAATCGCCGTTCCTTCCTGAAGTGCGCGCTGGCGTCGGGTGCGGCCCTGGGAGTGAGCGAGATGGCCCATCCCGCCGCCGGAATGTCCGCGGCAACTGAGCAGCAAAAGCAGGACGACTCGCGATTCATTGTGGAAGCAAAGTTCTACCAGAAACTTCCCAATCGCAAAATCAAGTGCAAGCTGTGTCCTCGCGAATGCACGGTGGGCGATCGCGAACGCGGCTATTGCGGAGTGCGGGAAAATCGCGGTGGAACCTACTACACGCTGGTGCATTCGCGGGTGTGCGCGGCGCACGTCGATCCGGTGGAAAAGAAACCGCTGTTCCACTACCTGCCCGGCAGCCTCGCCTTCTCGCTGGCCACGGCCGGCTGCAACGTCAACTGCAAATTCTGCCAGAACTGGGACATTTCGCAATCGCGTCCCGAGCAGCTTCCCGCCCATTACGCCCCCCCGCAACGCGTTGCCCAACTGGCGAAGCAGTACGCCTGCCCAACCATTGCCTACACCTACAGCGAGCCGGTCGTCTTCAGCGAATACCTGATGGATACAGCCGATGCCGGACACCAGGCCGGTATCCGCAGCATTGTGGTGTCCAATGGCTACATGCAGGAGGAAGCGCTGAAAGCCGCGTACGGAAAAATGGACGCGGTCAAGATCGATTTGAAGGCTTTCTCCGAGAAGTATTACAGGGATGTGGTCACCGGCCAGTTGAAACCTGTATTGGACACGCTGGTCACTCTGCGCAAGATGGGCAAATGGACTGAGATCGTTTACCTGGTGCTGCCGGGCATGAACGACGGCGACGCCGAATTCCGCGGCCTGGCGCAATGGATCAAGTCGAACCTGGGCCCGGATGTGCCTCTGCATTTCACGCAATTCCATCCCGAATACCTGTTGAAGAATCTGCCCATCACCCCGGTGCCGACCCTGGAACGCGCCAAGGCCATTGCCGACGCCGAGGGGCTGCACTACGTCTACATCGGCAATGTGCCGGGACATCCGGCTCAGAATACTTACTGCCCGAAATGCCGCCACATGTTGGTGGAGCGCGCAGGATTTACTGCAAACCAGATGCTGATCCGCAAGGATGGCTGCTGCCCCTTCTGCCGGCACCCCATCCCCGGCATCTGGCACGTTTGAGCGCGGAGGAGGTTCGGTAAATGAACATCAAGAGGAGTTTCAAAATGTATTGGCTGATGTCTCAACTTATCGCGTTCGCGGTTACCGTTCCCTTGCAGCAAGCCGGCGCTGCCACTCCGCAGAAGGTGCGGCCGGCCGGAGTTGCCGGCAGCTTCTATCCGGCCGATCCCAAAGAGCTTTCGTCCATGATCGACGACATGCTGGCGCACGCGTCTTCGCCACCCATCAACGATCCGATCCTGGCCGTGGTTGCGCCGCACGCCGGTTATCCGTACTCCGGTCCCGTGGCGGCTTATACGTACGCTGCACTGAAAGGCCGCAAGTTTTCGCGCGTCGTGGTGATTGCTCCGTCGCATTACGTAGCCTTTGATTTCACTTCGGTGTATGACGGCGATGCCTACGCCACGCCGCTGGGAACAGTGCCGGTGGACAAGGTCTTTGCCCATCAGTTGGCCAAAATAAGTCCGTCCATTCGGCTTTCCGGCCAGGGACACGATGCCACTTCGGCAGGCGCTGAACATGCCCTCGAAGTGCAGTTGCCCTGGCTGCAGCGGGTGTTGGGCGACTTTGAACTGGTTCCCATTGTCATGGGAAATCAGAGCTACGAAAACAGCCGTGCGCTGGGCGTGGCCCTGGCCAAACTGATCCAGGCCGACAACAAGAGCGGCAGCACTCTGATTGTGGCCAGTTCCGATCTGTCGCACTACCACCCTTACGATGACGCCGTAAAGATCGACCACAAAACGCTGCATGCGCTGGTTGCGTGGGACTACTTCAGCATGTCGCAGAACTTCCAGACGCGGGTATGGGAAGCCTGTGGCGGCGCGCCCATCGTGGCCGCCATGATTGCTTCCGAGCGCATGGGCGCAAACCAGGCCCAGGTGCTCAAGTATGCAAATTCCGGCGACACCGCGGGTGATCGCTCGCGTGTGGTTGGATACAGCGCGGATGTTTTTGTAAAGGCCCCGCACGGCGCGGCAGAGCAAGCTCCGTTCTCGTTAACCGAACAGGAAAAAAGCGAACTGCTCGCCCTGGCCCGCAAGTCCGCGGAGTACGCAGTCCAGACGCATAAAGCGTATGAGCCCCCGGCCAGCGCCAGCGAAACGCTCAACCGCGAGTATGGCGCCTTTGTAACGCTCACTGAAGGTGGAATGCTGCGCGGGTGCATCGGCTATACCTCCGCAGTCAAGCCTCTCAACATCACCGTGCGCGACACCGCCTCCTATGCCGCCCTGCGCGATCCGCGATTCCATCCCGTGTCGGTCGCGGAACTGTCGCAGCTTCAATATGAAATCTCCGTGCTCTCGCCCCTCCGCCGCGTGACCGACATCCAGCAGATCAAGGTCGGCGAGCACGGACTGCTGATGAAGAATGGCGAATACGAAGGCCTTTTGCTTCCCCAGGTGCCGGTGGAACAGAAATGGGATCGGCAAAAGTTCCTTGAACAAACCTGCGTCAAGGCAGGCATGCGCTCCGAATGCTGGAAGGATGAGGACACTGACATTTTCATGTTTACCGCGGTGGTCTTCGGCGAACACAAGCCTTGAGCGCTTAGACCCGGTGCCGCATGGCTTCCACGCTTACCCACGCGGCAAGCAGACCCGGCGCCAGGTTGATCGCCGCACTGAGACCTGCGGTTCTCCAGTATCCAAACACCGGGATAAGATAAGTAGCCAACAACAGCGCGCCTGCGCATCCGCCCAGTAGATCTGCGGCATAGAGCGCGCCCAGTTTTGTCCGGCCGCTGCGGCCATGCAGGTAAATTTCCGCCGCAATGGGAAATTGATAACCTCCCAGCATTCCCGAGAGAGCCGCCAAAGCAGGAAAAACACACTGCGCGGCCAGCCACGTTGCCGCCACTCCGGAGATCTTTGCCAGCAAGCTGACCGCTAAGATCAGTGCCGGTGCAGACAGGGCAAGCAGAAACTGGTTGGTTGCAACAGCGCCGTAGGGGAGACGATTGCCTCGGCTTGCGCGGCGGATTCCCAGCCAGCTCCCCAGGGCAATGCCAGCCATGCACAGGCCGATCAGGATGGCGAGTTGGTGGTAGACGTAGCCATAGATGGACTGGAACGCCAGCAGCAAAATGATTTCGAGAGTGATCGATGTAAAGCCGGTTGCGGCCATGCAATACGCCGCTGCCGAACGTGCACGCCTCTCGTGATCGCGCACCAATGCCAAGAGCACTGCCACAAACAACAAGAGGATAAGTGCCGCGGCAAGAACCCCCGTGAATTTAATTTGAGCCGCAGCCTGGAACCAGCGTGCAAAGCGCGAGTTGAACTGCGCGCTCCACAGCGCAATGTTGAAGTAATACGCAATCGGCGCGAAATCGCGATTGACTGGCGTCGGGGCCACAGGCTGTAGTTGCTCGCTCACCTGATCCATGCGATCGGGCATCATGCGGTAGGGGATAAAGTATTCGCTAACATACTGCGTCTTAATGTCCCGCGCGCGCAGCCTCGTAATCAGGACCTGTGGATCGCGCGTGAGAACACCGGGCTGCACGGCGGCGAAAAAGTGGATTGTTTCGCCTGGGATAGCGACCACAGATGGAAAAACCTCATCCAGAGTGCGCTGCATACAGCGCAAAAACTCCTGCAGGCCGGGACTCATGGTTTCCTCCGACGAGCGCAGTTCGAGAGCAAGCAGTCCGCCCGGCGCCAGGTGATCGCGAGCGGATCGAAAGAACTCGGCGGTATAAAACCGGTTCAACTGCGCGGTCTGCGGATCGGGCACATTCAGAATGATCACGTCGAACGTGTCCCCGGTGTTCCTCAGATAGAACCGGCCATCTGCATAGTGCGTATGCACCCGTGGGTCCAGTTCCAAAGGAGCAGACTGCACGGGGAAGAACCGCCGCGCCATGCCGATGAGAGCGGGGTCCAGTTCGACGTAGTCGATCCGCTCGACCGTGGGATGTTCGAGCGCCTGGGCGATGCTGCCGTTCACGCCGCCGCCAATCATCAACACCCGCCTGGGCGCTGGGTGCTCCAGCAACGCGTAGTGAACGGCTTCTTCGGCAGCAGCTTCGTCCGGCGCATTGGCCAGGATCACGCCGTTGTCATACAGGCTCCGCAGACTGCCGGTTTGCGTGACCGCGAGGTTGCCGTAGATTGAGTCATGCGAACCGATGAGGTCAAAACCCCTCCACAGGCGTGTCTGCGCAGACCTTTCCAACGATGGCGCAACAAAGACAAGAAGAGAAATTGCGCAATACACCGCGGCAACAACCATCGCGCCAATCCGCCTGCTGTTCATCCGGAAGGCCAGGACTGCTGCCATGCACAGGTTAAGCAGGACCACGATGGAGACAATCTGAAAGGGCTGAAGAAAGCGCAGCAACACAAGGCTGGCTACAATCCCTCCAAAACCGGAACCGGCAGCCTCAAGCAAGTAGGCCGAACTGGCGGCAAGGCGGGAAGAGACGGCGCATTCCTGCTGGTACAGCCGGGCCGCAACCACGAAGAGCGCCCCTGAGATGGCACAAAACAGGCTCAAACATGCAAGAGAGGTGAGGAGCATCGGTACCGGCCCAACCAGCTCTCCCGGTACGGTCTCAAGCATGGCCCTGGAAGCGCGCAATGCCCACAGGGTCGGCAGCAGGCTGACTGCAAGCAGACATTCGAGCGCGGCGGCCATCCGGCGTGCATGGCTTCCGCCCAGCGCCAAAGTACTGCTCATGCTGCTGCCGGCAGCGGTCCAGAACAGCCAGACAGCCAACACGATGCCCAGCGACATCTCATTGCCGTTGAAAACGACAATCAACTCCCGCGTAAGAACGATCTGTCCGATGACCGCGCTGAATCCGATCAGCGCCAGAGCCGTTCTTACGGCAGTCGCACTGCGTGCAGGTACGGGCTGTAGATGTGTTTCCACCAGGACGGAATTGGAATCCTGTCGATCTTGAAAAGCAAGAGCATCCGGGCCGGTCTCTCTATTGTGTTCAGGCCTTGATCTTCTTGAGCAGCCACGCCATGTTTTGCCCGAGCGTTTTCATGGTCTGGATGCCCTCCTCATCCTTCTCCACGTCGCCAATCTCGCGGCCGATGCCGATGTTCCAATACGACGAACCGGGCACGATCATTTCACTGATCAGGAAGAAGTGGTTCAAGGCATCGAAGGCGTGGATGGCGCCCGCACGGCGCACGGCCACTACCGCAGCGCCCACCTTGCGGCGGAACATGCCGCCGTTGGCCTTTGAAACCAGGCAGGCGCGGTCCATCAGGGCTTTGATCTCGGGCGATATGTCGGCAACATAAGTGGGCGAGCCGAGAAGTATGCCGTCCGCCTGTTCCATCTTCTCAATCAAGGCATTGCCCATATCGCCGGTTTGCGAACAGCGGTGGTCCTTTTTCGTCGAACACTTACGGCACGAAAGACAGCCGTGAATTCTGGCCCCGCTCAGTTCAATGAGTTCTGTTTCGATGCCTTCGTTTTCCAGTTCCTTGAGAACGTAGCGCAGCAGGATGGAAGTGTTTCCACCTTTTCTGGCGCTGCCGTTCAATGCGACAACCTTAGTGCGAGTTCCGTTCATGAATCAGCCTCCCTTCCCTTGCCTGTCAGCCAGACCGCCGTCCACGCAGGAGTGAACCGGCGCAATCCTCTAGCGGACAGCTTGGGCCGCGCCCAGTTCGTCCTTGTACACCTTGCCGCCCTTCATGACGAAGGAAACGTGCTCCAGCACCTCGACGCGGTCCAGCGGATTGGCGGTCACCGCGATCAGGTCGGCATACTTGCCGGCTTCCAGAGTGCCTTCGTCTTTGGAGCGGTCGATGAGATCGGCGGCTGAGGACGTGGCAGCGCGAATGGCTCCGGCGGGAGTCATGCCGAACTTGACCATGTAGTGGAACTGCTTGGCGTTGTCTCCGTGGGGATAAACGCCGGCGTCGGTGCCAAAGGCGATCTTGACCCCGGCAGCCACGGCCTTGGCAAAGTTTTCGCGCTGCAGCCGGCCCACCATTTTTTCCTTGTCCACATTCTCCTTGGGCAGGCCAAACTCGATTGCCTTTCCGAGGATGTAATCGTCGTTGTAGATATCGGCCACCAGATAGGTGCCGTGCGCCTTCATCAGGTCGATGCCTTCCTGGTCGATCAGGCTGCCGTGCTCAATGGAATCGATGCCGGCGCGGACCGCGTCTTTGATGCCTTCCGCGCCGTGAGCGTGTGCGGCCACCTTGCGTCCGGCGCGATGCGCCTCGTCAGCGGCCATCTTCATCTCTTCGTAGGTCAACTGCTCGGCGCCCGGCTTGTCTCCCAGCGAGAGCACGCCGCCGGTGGCCAGTATCTTGATGACGTCCACACCATACTTGATCTGCTCGCGGACCGCATGGCGTACCTGTTCCGGACCATCGGCAATGGCAAAATCGCGCTCGGCCGGATACATCATGTTCTCAACCCCCGGCGCAAAGCCGTTCATGTCTCCGTGGCCGCCGGTAATGGAGATGGCTGGTCCGCTGGCCACCACGCGCGGGCCGGGGATATATCCCGAATCGATGGCGCGGCGCAGATCCACCGCGAAGAAGGGCTGCGAGCCCAGGTCGCGCACGCCTGTAAAACCGGCCTGGAGGGTCTGTCTGGCGTTGACCACACCGTTAAAACCACCCATAAACGGAGTGTCTTTCACCTCGTTGATGGGGTCGTATTTGTCGGCGCGACTCTCAAGATGGGTGTGGCAGTCGATGAGGCCGGGCAACACCCAATCCTGAGAGAGATCTACAACCGTGGCGCCGGCCGGAATCGCCACCTGGGCTGCAGGCCCAACTTTGGCGATGCGTTCTCCCTCGATCACCAGCACTACGTTGTCGCGTAGCTGGTCGCTGGTGGCGTCGAACAGATGGCCCGCCTTGACGTAGACAGTCGGCGGAGGCGCAGAGGCAGCGGCTTGGGCAAAAGCGCCTGAAATCACGGCTGAAAATGCAGCCAGTGCAAGCAGCGAGCGACAAAGCATAGAAGGATTGCGGAACAAGATGCACTCCTCAAATTGAAGGATAAGTGTACTCATTATAGAAAGCGCGCGGGCCCTGCGACGGAACAAAACAAAGCCGGGCCTGGCTTTGTTTGCCAGGCCCGACCGGTTTGGAAACAAGAATTCGCATTGCTGCTGTAACTGGATGAAAGCATAACTACACTCTTTACCCGTCTCAGTGCGGCAACTCCTGTGTGCCGACGATCGTAAAGCCCGCAGTCTGCGCGGGTGTGGGAGCCAGCGCATCCTTGGGCTGCGAACCGCCGACAGCAAGCATGTACTTGCCCGGCTGCACGGAGCGCACGCCCTGCGCATCGACCTCGGAGAGCTGGCGCGGACTCAGTTTGAAGGTCACCTGCCTGATTTGCCCCGGCAGCAAGTGAATGCGCGTAAAGCCCTCCAGTTGCAGGTTCGGCGAAAGACCTCCGTTGCCGTCGTGCGGCGGCATCAGGTAAAGCTCCGCCACTTCGTCACCCGCCAGTTTGCCGGTATTGGTAACGTCGGCGACGACGGTAAGCGTGTCGCCCGCATGAACGGTCTCAGTGGACAGCTTCAGGTGCGCATAACTGAACTTCGTATAGCTGAGTCCGTATCCAAACCCGTACAACGCCTTGCCCTTGAAGTAGCGATAGGTGCGGTTCTGCATCGAGTAGTCGGTGAACGGCGGCAGCTCGTCGAGCGATGCATAGAAGGTAACGGGAAGACGGCCGCCTGGATTGTTCCGGCCTGACAGCGTGCCGGCAATGGCCTTGCCGCCGGCCTCGCCTGGATACCACGCATCCAGAATTGCGTTGGCGTGCTGCTCGGCCCAGTTCACGGCAAGCGCGGAGCCGTTGAGCAGAACCACGACCAGCGGTTTGCCGGTGGCTGCCACCTGCGTCAACATGTTCTCCTGCGACGCGGGCAGCTTGATGTCGGTGCGATCACCGCCGGAAAATCCTTCCACGTGAACCGGCATCTCTTCGCCCTCAAGCAGCGGTGAGAGACCCACCATGGCGACAACAAGATCGGCGTTCTTTGCGGCATCGACAGCCTGCTTTAAAAGCACGTCCGCAGAGGGCTTCCAGTCGAGCGTGATGCCGCCGCCCATGCTGGACGACGAGCGCGTCATTTCAACCTTGATGGTCTGAGGCCGGGTATCCGCAAAATTGAGCGTGAACTGCGGCGGCCCGGTGGGATGCGGCACATCGGGCATGCCGGTGGTTCCGTTGATGCGGGCGACTCCCTGACCGGCAGGCGTCGATGCGTTGACTTGCGACGCGACTTCCTTGCCGTCGACGACAACCGAGACACGGTCCTGGCCACCGCACATGCGGCAGCGTCCAACGCGCAGCGTGAAGTCGTATTTGCCCGGCGCGGGCGGTACAATCACGCCCGTCCAGCGCACGGAAAAACCATCCGCCGCGTTGCCGGGCAGAGGGCTTACCGAGGTCCAATCAAAGTCGAGCTGCGGGTCAATGCGCGCAATCACCGGCTTGCCGGCGAAGCTGTTGCCGGAAAAATATTCGGCCTTCAGGCCTTCTTTCTTTGCGTCCGCAGCGGGACGGAACAGAGTGCGCGGCGCAGGCAGCATAAGGCCTTCGGCATACGGCGATCCCTGCTCATACACCACGTGGGCGCCTGGAAACGCGGCTGCGATTGCATCCACAGGCATCTCGGGATCGCGCGGAATTCCGTTGTAGTTGCCTTCCAATGAGGCCAGTGAGGCGGCGTTCGGTCCAATCACCGCGATGGTCTTGTACTTGGCCGCTTTCAACGGAAGAATGCCGTCGTTTTTCAGCAGCACCATGGCCTTGTCCGCCACTTCGAGCGCCAGCGCCTGGTGGGCGGGCGAGTTCACGTTGCTGAAGGGAATGGAGGTGTAAGGAACCATGCTGGGCGGATCGAAGAGACCAAGCTTCATGCGCGCCACAAAGAGCCTGCGCAGCGAAACGTCGATGTCCGCCTCGCTGATGAGTCCCCGTTTCACCGCATCGCCAAGCGTCCTGTAATTCTGGCCGCAATCGGTGTCGGTGCCGTGCAGCAGCGCGTCGGCTGAAGCATGTGCGCTGTCCGGCGAAGTGAGGTGCGCGTTGGGGCGCCAGAAATCGGAGACGGCGCCGCAGTCCGACGTCACATAGCCCTGGAAGTTCCAGTAGCCGCGTAGAGTGGTCTGCATCAGAAGATCGGAACCGCAGGCGGGCTGGCCATAAATCGCGTTATAGGCGCACATGATCGAGTCCGCCTTGGCATCGACGATGGTGGCGCGGAAGGCCGGCATGTACGTGTCCCACAGATCATGCGGCGTGGGCTCGACGTTGAAGCGGTGGCGATCGCTTTCCGGGCCGGAGTGCACGGCAAAGTGCTTGGGGGTGGCAATCACGCGGTAGTAATTGGGATCGCTGCCCTGCATGCCTTCAACAAAGTTGATGCCGATTTGCGAGGTCAGAAACGGGTCTTCGCCGTAGGTCTCCTGGCCGCGTCCCCAGCGGGGATCGCGAAAGATGTTGATGTTCGGCGACCAGAAGGTCAGGCCGTAGTAGATGGCGCGATTGTCGTGGCGCAAAGCTTCATTATTCTTGGCGCGCGCCTCGGTGGAGATGACCGTGGCCAGATCCTTGATGAGCGGAGCGTCCCACGTCGCGGCCATGCCGATGGCCTGCGGAAACATGGTGGCATAGCCGGAGCGCGCCACGCCGTGCAAGCCCTCGTTCCACCAGTCATAAGCCGGCACATTGAGCCGTGGAATCGCCTGCGAGCTGTTCATCGTCTCGGAGATCTTCTCCTCCAGAGTCATGCGCCCAACCAGATCGGCGGCGCGCTGCTCCTTCGGCAACGAAGGATCCAGATAAGGCAGCGGCTTTGCAGATTGAGCAACAGCGACATGCGAACCGGCAGAAAAGACTGCAAGCAGACAACCTGCAAGTGAAAGAGCGAGAGCGCGCATAGAATGTCTCCGGAATTGGAAGGGCTGGATACAGACAAGCTGGCAGGCAGCGGATCGCATCCGCCATCCATTATAGGTCGGGTCCAAGAGTATTAGGCTTGCCAGGCAGTGTCAATCATCGACAAATCCCGACCGTATCGCAGTTTCAGGAATGATATTGAGCAAAGCTAGAAACTTTAGCAGGCGCGCTACGTCAGCCCAACGCTCTTACATCGCCTCCGGGCTTTCGATGCCCAGCCAACTAAGCGCCAGCACCAGTTCCTGCAGCGCAACAGCCGCCGTCGCCAGCAGAAAAGTCTTCTTCGCCGGGTCTTCTTCGGTAAGGATGTGATGGCGATGGTAGAAGTTATTGAATTCCTGGGCTAACTGGAAGGCGTGCTTGGCAAGATAGGCCGGCTCCGACGTAGTGATGGATTGCTCCAGCACCATGGTGCGCCGCGCGGCGCGCAGCCACAGCGCCCATATATCTTCAGCAGCCTCGCCTTCGAGATAGGTCCCAACTCCTTCCAACTTCGCAAACTCCGCCAGCACTGCATCCGGCGTTGTGCCCGCCTTGCGGAAGATATTGCGGGCGCGCACCACGGCGTATTGAATATAAGGTCCGGTCTCGCCCTCAAAGCTCAGCGCATCCTTGAAGTCGAAGGCTATCACTGAATTGCGCGTGAACTTGAGCATGAAATAGCGCAGCGCGCCGATAGCGATCTGTTCGGCAATGCGCTGGCGCTCTGTCTCGTCGCGGCCGGTCTGGCGCGCGTCCACTTCAGCCCTGGTAGCAACGATCAGCTTATCGATTAAATCGTCGGCCTTGACACCGAAGCCCTTGCGGCCGCTGACTTCAATGTAAGGCCGGCTCAGGTCCTCTTCCGATACGTTATAGCCGAGTTCGACCGCGCAGCGCGGTGTCAGCGCGACCATCTCATAACTGAAGTGCGTATAGCGGTCGGCCTGGTCTGTATGGCCCATCCCGCGCAGCGCCTGGATTACATTGGCCTGCGGGTCTGACTGGCGCGCGTCAATGACGTTGTAAATCGCCTGTGCCCCGCCAAACTGCGGATGCTTCTCCTCGCCGTGCTCCGTCGAGATCCAGCACTCGTGATCGGGATAAGTAAAGAAAGGTTTGTAGCCAAAGTCCTTGCCCAGCAGCCCAAACTTCCATAAGTGATAGGCAATATCTTTACCTACATAAGTTACCGTTCCATTCGACCGGACAATTACTTTGGCATCTTCATCCAGATCGCCTGCGGTAACTTCCGCGCCGGGGCGGGTCATAACCCAGCAACCCTTATTCTTCCCCTCGTTTTCGAAATAGAGAACGCCCGTCTTCTTTAACTGCTCAAAGGCCGCTTCCCAGAACTTGAGGTGCAGAATCTCGCTCTCGCGCGGCAGAAAATCATATTCGATATCGAGCCGCAGCATGGTTTCGAGATGCCGCCGCAAGACCGCGGTCGAGATCAGCTCGGCAACTTCAGAGGTTTCATTGCCGCCACGCTCCAGCTCGTGCAGGGTTGCATAGCGCAGCTTCTTGCGCGCGGCATTTTCTTCTTCGCTGCCCTGCTCATACCACTGCGAAGTACGCGCGTACAGATCCCAGCAGTAGAAGTCGATGCGCTGGCCCTTGGTCTGGAGGTCTGCGAGCAGTTGCCTCACATCCTTGAGCGACAATCCTTCAAGATGCTGGAAGCCAACCACCACATCGGCCACCTGTACACCGGTATTGTCAATGTAGTTCTGCACGTCCACCTTTTGCCCGGCAGCGCGCAGCATACGCACAAACGTATCGCCCAGAATCGCATTGCGCAAGTGGCCCACATGCGCGGCCTTGTTGGGATTGATGCTGGTGTGCTCCACCAGAACGTGCAGGCCACTGGCCGGTGGCACATCCGAGGCTCCCGCGGTCCTGTGTGCACCGGCAACGCGGTCGAGACGGGCATTGATGTAGCCGGCGCCGGCAACCTCGAACCCGGCAAAGCCGGGGACACCGTCCGGGCCTGTCAGCGCGGCTACTAGCTCTTGCGCAATGATTTTGGGCGCTTTACGCAGCTTGCGGGCCAGCTCGAAGGCAATGGGGGTGGATAACTCGCCGAATTTCAGGTCCGGAGGAATCTCCAGCGGAATGTTCTCAAGCTGCAGATTGTACTTCTCTGCCAATATGCTGCGAATACGTTCGCCAAGCCGTTTCTGCAATTCCAGATACACGTTGATATGCCTCAGAAATCCTTGATTTTCAAGGGCGATTCTAACAGAGCGGCAGCCATTTCCGCGTTTGACGCTCCCGCCGCGGCAACCTAAGATGAATAGTAGATTGCTACAAGATTCCCGGCTGCCGTCAGCGGCGAATTGAACGCAATACCCCATCCATGACCAATTCCGCCGCCAGTCCAGCTCGTTATTACCTGACCACGCCGATCTACTACGTGAATGCCCGGCCACATCTGGGCCATGCCTATTCAACCATCGTGTGCGACGCCATTGCGCGGCGCAAACGGGCTCTTGGCATTGACACCTGGTTCCTCACCGGCACCGACGAGCATGGACAGAAGATCGAGCGCTCCGCCGAGCTGGCCGGACGCACGCCGGCCGAGTTCGCCACCGCCATCTCCGCCGAGTTTCGCGGACTGTGGGATCGCCTGGACCTGAGCTACGACGACTTTATCCGCACCACCGAGGAGCGGCACAAGCGCGGCGTGCAGAAACTCTTTGCCACGCTGCGCGACAAGGGCTTCATCTACAAAGGCTCCTATACCGGCCAGTACTGCGTCTCCGACGAGGCCTATGTCGACGGCCCGCCGGGAACGGTCTGTCCCGACTGCGGACGCGTGACTGAAACCGTCAGCGAGGAGAACTACTTCTTCAAGCTCTCGGCCTTTGAGCGCAAGCTGCTGGAGTTCTACGAGGCCAACCCCGGATTCATGGGCCCGGAGTCCACACGGCGCGAGGTCATCTCGTTTGTCCGCGGCGGGTTGAAAGACCTGTCGGTCAGCCGCACCAGCTTTTCCTGGGGCATTCCCGTCCCCGGCGATGAGAAGCATGTGATCTACGTCTGGCTGGACGCACTGGCCAACTACATCACCGCGCTGGGCTACGGCTCGGACGATCCGGCCGAGCAGGCGCGCTTTGCCAAGTTCTGGCCGGCGGACATGCACCTGATCGGCAAGGAGATCAGCCGCTTCCATTGCGTCTATTGGCCGGCCTTCCTGATGGCGGCGGGCATTGCCCTGCCGCGCTCCGTGAAAGCCAATGGCTGGCTGCTCTTTGACCAGGGCAAGATGTCCAAATCACGCGGCAACATTGTGCGCGCCGATACCATACAGCAGGTTCTGGGTGCGGATGCGCTCCGGTACTTCCTGCTCCGAGAAATTCCCTTCGGCCAGGACGGCAGCTTCTCTTTCGATGCTCTCGTCCAGCGCTACAACGGAGACCTGGCCAACGGCTACGGCAACCTGGTCAGCCGCGTGGTCAACATGGTGCACAAATACTTTGGCGGGGTAGTGCCCGAGATCGGCGCGGACACGGCTGCCGAAAC
Organism: Occallatibacter sp.; assembly: GCA_031296165.1. Lineage (GTDB taxonomy): Bacteria > Acidobacteriota > Terriglobia > Terriglobales > Acidobacteriaceae > Telmatobacter. Next base: position 20,803 of record JARLGF010000023.1, read on the forward strand.
CGCCCTGCGCGAAACCGCTGTCCGCACCATTGCCGCGTTTGGCCCGGCATTCGATGAGATGAATTTCTCTGAAGCGCTGAAAGGCCTGTGGCTGCTGGTTGCGGAAACCGACGGCTACCTGACCGCAAACGCGCCGTGGAAGAAGCCCGCTGACCGCTCCGACGCCGACCACACCCTGCTGCAAGCCCGCGTGCTGGCCACGGCTGCCGAATCCATCCGCATCATTACCGCGCTGGTTTATCCCATCTTGCCGGAGTCGGCTGCCAAGGTCTGGCGGCAGCTTGGGCAGGGTGAAATTGCGGACGCGGCTAAGAAATCGTTTTTGACAGACATCGCCTGGGGCGGATTGAAGGCCGGGACGCAATTTGGCGAGCCCGCGCCGCTGTTCCCCCGCGCGGAAAAGGACGCAATCGAACGTATGCAAAACATTGAGGACCAAAACAGCAAGACCGTGATTGAAGCGGCGGGCGGTACGGCAGAAGCCGCGGCTAAAGCTGCGGCGGCACAAACTGCTGCGCCCGTCGCGGCGGCTGTTTCTGAAAAGGCGGCGGCGCCCAAGGCTCCTGCGGCAACTGTTGCTGTAACAGCACCGACCTCTGTCGCGGCTGTTGCGCCAGCAGCAGCGCCCGCGCAAGGCGCCCCGGCGCAACCGTCTGCCCCACCGCAGGTGGCGGAAGAACCACAGCATATTTCCATTGACGATTTTGTGAAGGTCGATCTGCGCGTCGCGCAAATCCTGGTTGCCGAGCGCATTCCCAAGGCCGACAAGCTGCTGCGCCTGGAGGTGGATCTGGGCTACGAAAAGCGGCAGATTTTGGCCGGTATTGCCCAGTTCTACGAACCGGAAAAACTCGTCGGCCGGAAAATTGTAATCGTGGCCAATCTGGCTCCGCGCAAGATGCGCGGTCTCGAGTCGAACGGCATGTTGCTGGCCGCATCCTTGCCTGACGGAGCGCCGGTGCTGGCCGGATTCCTTGAAGAAGTTCCGCTGGGCGCGCGGCTGAAGTAGCCGCACTGCAAAATGTTTGATCTTGCCGCTTTGTCCGTGGCAGAATTGCGCAACTGTTCCCCTGCGCAGTTTCGGAGGCCTGTTTGCTGATCGATTCTCATGCTCACCTGGACAGTGAACGCTACGCGGACGACCGCGCCGCCATGCTGCGCCGTGCGTGGGAGGCGGGCGTCGGCACGGTGCTGGCCATCGGTATTGGCGAGCAGGCGGACGGAATGCACCGGGCGCTCGACATCTGCCGGCAATTCAACGCGCTGCCTACAAGCGGGGCCGGCATTCCCAGGCTTTACGCCAGCGCCGGCATTTATCCGCATAACACCCACGAAGCCAACGACGCGGTGCTGGACAAGCTGGACTGCCTGCTGTCTGAGCCGGAGGTGATTGCCTGCGGCGAGATTGGCCTGGACTATTACCACGAGGGCACGCCGCACCCCGTGCAGCGCCTGGGCCTCCTTCGCCAACTGGAGATTGCCGCCGCCCGCAAGCGTCCCATCCTCATCCATTGCCGTCCCAAAGGCGACGTGGCAGAGGGCACTCCGGGCGCATGGGACGATCTTTTTGAGATTCTGGAGGAACACTGGCGCCCCACCGGTCTGGGTGGCATCATGCACTGCTTCGGCGGCGCCTTGGAGCAGGCGCAGCGCTCGCTCGATCTGGGCTTTTTGCTCTCGTTTGCCGGAAATCTCACCTATCCCAAGTCGCAGCCGTTGCGCGACGTAGCCGCCAAACTTCCCCTGGACGGCGTTCTGGTGGAGACCGACGCCCCCTGGCTGGCCCCTGCGGCTCACCGCGGTCAGCGCAATGAGCCGGCCTGGGTCGCACAGACGGCCCAGGTTTTAGCCGGGCTGCTCGGCGTTGATGAAGAAGAAATCGCCTCCGCAACCACGAAAAACTTCAACCGGCTGTTTCGATTCCGGGTTGACGTGGGAAACTGATAGAGGCACTGCGTATGGCTGCCTTTCTAGTTTGAGATCGAGGAAAAAATGGCCCAGGAAAATTCGTTCGACATCGTCAGCAAGGTGGACATCCAGGAGGTCCGCAACGCCATCGATCAGGCGCTCAAGGAGATTCATCAGCGCTTTGACCTGAAAGACTCCCACTCGGAGATCACTCTGGAGGGCAACGACGCCATTCAGTTGGCCTCGGCCGGCGAGTACAAGCTGGAAGCGGTCAAGGAGATCCTGGGGCATAAGCTGGTCAAGCGCGGCGTCTCGCTCAAAAATATGACCTACGAAAAGCTGGAGCAGGCCGCAGGCCAAAGTGTGCGCCAAAAGATTAAACTGCAGCAGGGCATCCCCACTGAAAAAGCCAAGGAAATTGTTCGCCTGGTCAAAGACTCAAAAAAGAAGGCGCAAGCCAGCATCCAGGGCGATACAGTCAGGATATCCAGCAAGGACCGCGACGAGCTGCAGTCGATTATTGCCTTATTGCGAGGCAAGGACCTGGGTGTGGAGTTGCAGTTTACCAACTACCGCAGCAATTGAGTGGAATCTAAGGGATGCCGGCACATCCCGCACGCATGGCTCGCACCGGCAGTTGGGACCGAACGGAAAAATGTACGCGAGAACCGGAGAGATTTGAGCACATTGGCGATAGCGACGGCGAGAGAGATCTTCGATCTGCTGCGGGACGACCTCGTGGCAATCGAGCAGGAGTTGGGCCGCGACGCCGCCTCCGGTGTCAGCACCATCACTGAGATCGCCGAATACCTGCGCGAGGGCGGCGGCAAGCGCATTCGCCCCATGCTTCTCCTGCTCTCCGCACACGCACTGGGTTACGCGGGCCAGGGTGCCATCCGCTTGGGCGCTGTGGTGGAGATGGTTCACACCGCAACCCTGGTTCACGACGACATCATCGACGGCGCGGATATACGCCGCGGCAGGCCCTCTGCCAACACCACCTGGGGCAATGAAAAATGCGTCCTGGCTGGCGACTGGCTTTACATGCAGGCCTTCAAAGTTGCCCTGGAAGAAAAGGACCTGCGCGTTCTCGACCTGCTCATCGGCCTCACCCAGCAGATGGTCGAAGGCGAGCTGTTGCAGATTCAGAAACTGGGCAAAGCCGTCTCCGAGGCCGAGTATTACGACCTCATCTTCCGCAAGACTGCCTGCCTGTTTGCCGTCTCCATGCGGCTGGGCGCGATATTGGCCGGCTCCACCGAAGCCCAGGAGACAAGCCTGGCTGCCTATGGCCGCGCTGTCGGCCTGGCCTTCCAGATCGTGGACGACGTGCTTGACCTGACGGCCACCGAAGAAGTTCTGGGCAAGCCCGTGGCCAGCGATCTGCGCGAAGGCAAGGCCACGCTTGCGGTCATCCACTCCATCGACCACGGCACGGCCGCCGACCGCCAAACCATTCAGCGGGTTCTGGACGACCGCAGCTTTGAGCATGTAACCAGGGAGCAGATTCAGCAGATTCTGGTCAGGAACAGTTCGGTCGAGTACGCCATGAGCGTTGCCGACCGCTACGCCGAGCAAGCCCGCCAGGCTCTCGCTTCCCTCCCCGACTCCGAGTTCAAGCGTTCCCTGCTCTGGGTACCGGATTTCGTAGTGGCCCGAGACAAGTAAAGCTCTACTCGTCCGCCATCATCTCCCGCAACGCCGCGGCATACTTTTCCGGCAGGGACTTCTTGTTCAACTGGCTATCGCAGACCACGTGCACCGTCTCGCCATCGGCCAGGAGCTTCCGCTCTTCTCCCTCTGAAGCCTTGCGCCATATCTTATAGGCAAACTTGAGCACCGGACCGCGCAGCAGGGCGGGACGGGTTTCTATCTGAATTTCGTCGTCGTAGCGGGCCGGGGCGCGATAGCGGCAACTCGCCTCGGCCACCGGCAAAATGCACTCGTGCTCGGTCTCCAACTGGCTATAGGCAAGGCCCAGCGAGCGCAACAGCTCCACACGGCCAATCTCAAACCACACCAGATAGTTGGCATAATAGACAATGCCCATCTGGTCGGTTTCCGCATAGCGCACCCTGACTTCGGTGGTGACTGGCATCGTGAATACTCCTGTCAGTGGACAGTGGTCAGTGGTCAGTATTCTTGAGAGATTCGAGCAGCGCAAAGAGCATCTTTCCGACTTCGTGAGACAAACCCTCAGCTTCGTCGATCTGCTTGATGTCGCCAAACTGAATTGCGCGCGCGATTTCCAGTTGCGTCTGCAATTCGCAGTTTGAACCACGTGCGACGCCCAGAAACTGGCGAAATTCACCAGTGTTCAGCCTTCCCTGTCCTTCTGCAATGTTGCTGGGTATGGAAACGGCTGAACGTCTGATCTGGCTGGTGAGTCCATATACTTCGTCACGCGGAAAGTTCTGTGTCAGTCGATAGATCGCAACTGTCAACTGCATTGACCTTTGCCAAACCAGCAGATCACGAAACGATTGCACCATTGAGCCAGTCCCTTTCACTGACCACTGTCCACTGTCCACTGCATCACGGCTTCAAGTGCGTGAAGATTGGCAGCCTCGTCACGTCGTTGAAAATGACGAAGGCGAAAAAGGCCATCAGCAGCACAAATGCCGCCTGGAAGAGGCGCTCCTTCACCATGACGCTGATGTCGTGGCGCAGCGCGCTCTCAATCAGCAAAAGAAAGATCAGGCCGCCGTCCAGAATCGGAAAGGGTAGCAGGTTCAGAATGCCCAGGTTGAGGCTGATCGCCGAGGCCAGTCCGAACTTTGGTGACCAGCCCTTCATTTCCGCCGCCTGCCCCGCCATGCGGGCAATCCCCACCGGACCCGATAACTGAGAAACAGCAACCTTGCGCGTCAGGATGCGGCCCAGCACCTGGACAATGAGCGTGGAATTGTCCACACAGAAATCCTTCGCTTCAGAAACGGACTCTGTGAACGGCAACGGCTCTATCCGCGTGGCGATGTCATCGGGGGCGACATAACTGAAGCCCAGCCGCCACTCGGAATCCTGAATCGATGGGTGAACCACGAGGGGGGCAAGGTTTTGGCCATTGCGGCTTACGCTGAGCGTGACGGGTTTGCCTTGCCCGGTTTGCAGATAGGCCAGCAGTGGAGCCACGCTGTGGAACGCGTGCCCATCCACGGACTGGATGAGGTCTCCGCTTCGCAAGCCGGCCTGCGCAGCCGGAGAATTCGGAACCACCTGATCCACATCGATGGGACTCTGTACAAACTGAAGAAAGATGCCGGCCTGACTCAAGTCGAAACTCTTCCCGCTGGTTTTGCCGGGAAGGTTCAAAGCCAGGGACAAGGAGTTGCCGCCCCGCTCCACGAGGACAGGAACGGTCTGGTTGGGGCTTTTTCGCGCCCTGTTCTCGATCTGGACCATGGAGGGATTGTCCAGGTTGCCGAAACGAAGGATGGTATCGCCGGGTTGAAGACCGGCCCTGGCCGCCGCCGAGCCATCTGTCACCCATTCAACCACCGTGGTCTTGAGGGCGGGAACTTCATTGAAGAAGCTGAAGTAGCAGAGCATCAGCACAAAGGCCAGGATGAAGTTGGCGGTCGGCCCGGCCACGCCAATCAGCATCCGCTGCCAGCGGGGATGCGAGGTAAACGCTCCAGGGTCGTCCACCGCAACTTCCGTCTGTGTGCCGGGCGCTTCCAGATTCTGCTCCGGGCTTTCACCCGTCATTTTTACAAAACCGCCCAGAGGAAGCAGGCATATCTTGTAATCGGTATCGCCATACTTGATGCCGAACAGCCGCGGCCCAAAGCCAACGGAAAACGATTCGACGCGAACCTTGAAGTATTTGGCGACAATAAAGTGTCCAAACTCGTGGACCACCACCATCACGCCAATAAGGACGATAAATGCTACGACAGAAACCAGAAATTCATGCATAGATGTAAGGTTTTTCCTTGGGCAAAGCGCGCAATTCCCGGCCTGCGCCCCACGAGCTTATGCCAACAGAGCACGAGCCGTTTGACGCGCCTCCCGGTCGGCGGAAAGCACCTCCGCAATGGTGGCGGGATGCGCCTCCGGCGTGGATGCGAGCACCTTCTCAATTGTACGCGGGATTCCGGTAAAGGGGATTTGCCGGGCCAGGAATGCCTCCACGGCCACCTCGTCCGCGGCATTCAGGGCAATGCAGTGCGCGCCGCCCTTCTCCGCCGCCTCATAAGCTAGCCGCAAGCAGGGAAAACGCTCGAAATCGGGCTGCTCAAACTCCAGGTGGCGCAACGCAGCCATGTCGAAGGTCAGCGTCGAAGCCGGCCGTTCCGGGTAGGCCAGCGCATACAAAATCGGCAGGCGCATGTCGGTCACCGAAATCTGCGCCAGGATCGATCCGTCCACATATTCCACCAGCGAGTGAACCGTCGACTGCGGATGCACCGTAACCCGCACCTGCGCCGGCGGCACATCGAACAGGCGGCAGGCCTCAATGATCTCCAAACCCTTGTTCAGCATGGAGGCGGAATCGATAGTGATGCGGCGGCCCATCACCCAGGTCGGGTGCTTAAGCGCCTGCTCGGGCGTAATGGAGGCGAACTGCTCGAGCGGAAGCTGCCGGAACGGCCCGCCCGAGGCCGTCAGCCAGATGGTCTTCACCTCGGCATGAGCACCCACCCGCAAACACTGGTGGACGGCATTATGTTCGCTGTCGATCGGCAGGATGGGCACATTGCGCTCGCGCGCTGCGCGCGTAAGAATCTCGCCCGCGGCCACCATGCACTCCTTGTTCGCCAGCCCTATCGGCTTGCCTGCCAGAATGGCCGCATGAGTCGCTTCCAGGCCGGCCACGCCCACAATAGCCGAAACCACAAAATCCGCATCCGGCAGCGTGGAGCAGGCTACCGTCCCCGCTGTCCCATACACCGTCTCGATCCCGCTCACGCCCGCCTGGCGCAGCCGCAAAGCCAACTCTTCGGCAAGCTCTTCGGTGGCCAGCGAAACCACCTGCGGACGCCAGCGGACTGCTTGCGCAAACGCTTCGTCAACGTTATGCCCGGCGGCCAGCGCAGCCACTTGATAGCGGTCGGGAAACTGCTCAACGATGGAGAGGGTGCTCTGCCCGATGGAGCCGGTGGAACCGAGAATGGCGAGTCGCTTCAAGGTGTGATTAAAATCCCATTTCTATCCATGCGTACCGGATAAAGGTACGGAAAATGCCCTAAAACTGCTGGTGAATAACCTGAGCGTACCACAATACCGGAGCCGCCAGCAGCAGGGCGTCGATGCGATCCAGAACGCCGCCGTGCCCCGGCAGCAAGGTTCCTGAGTCCTTCACCCCCGCCGAGCGCTTCAGCGCCGACTCGGCCAGATCCCCCACCTGCGCCGCAATGTTCACCACCACCGCCAGCACCAGCCAGTACCAGATGTCCTCGGGGTAAGAGAGCCGTGCCGAATCCCATTGCGCAGCCAGCAGATGCGCCAGACCCAGCAGGCCGCCGGTTACCAGCAGGCTGCCGGCCACCGAGCCCAGCGCCCCCTCCCAGGACTTGTTGGGGCTCAGCCTGGGCGCCAGTTTATGCCGTCCCCAGGCTCGGCCCACATACAGAGCGGCTATGTCTCCGGCCCAAACCACGCAAAACAGAAAAGCCACCAGTGAAGGGCCATTGCTCTGCTCGCGCAACGTGGGCAGGGCAATCAGCGTCAAGCCTATATAAACCAGGCAGAAGATCGATGCCGATGCGTCCGTCATCACTTGGGCAACTGGCCTCAGGAACGTGCAGTAAACCAGCAGTGCCAGGCACAGAATGCCGAAGATCGCCATCGTCCTGTCCGGCCATTCCAGATTGACGGCAAAAAGCACCAGAAGCGCCGCCAGCACCGCGGTACGCGGCGAAGTAGCCCCGGCCTGCTCCGCCAGACCCAGAAATTCCCAGCTAGCCAGTGCCGCCACAACGGCAACCGCCAGCGTAAACAGCCACTGCCACCTCGGTCCCAGAAATACAAGAACCAGCACCAGCGGAATCAGAACAAGAGCTGTTATGACTCGTTTCATTCAGGGATGAGAATACACCGTTAGGGTCAGGGGACAGGATATGCAGAGAGTGACCGCCTAGCCAAAACGCCTCAGTTCGCCGCGATTTTGACGTGCTCCGCTTCTTCGTCCACGGAGCCGGAGGACTCGCCCAGGCCGCCGTAGCGGCGCTCCCGGCGCTGGAAGTCCGCGATGGCTTCCAGCAGATGGATGCCGCGGAAGTCCGGCCAAAACCGGTCGGTAACAAAGATCTCGGTGTAGGCCACCTGCCAGAGCAAATAATTGGAGAGCCGCATCTCCCCTGAGGTCCGGATCAGCAGATCGGGGTCCGGCATGTGCGCCGTGTAGAGATGGCGGTGAATGTCCTCCTCGGTGATGCTGTCGGGGTTGATGTGCTTGTGCTTCATCTCCGCGGCTAGCCCGCGAAAGGCATCCACCATCTCCGAGCGGCCTCCGTAGTTCAGCGCCAGGGTGAGCGTGGTGCCCGTGTTGCGGGCCGTGGCCTCCTCGGCCCAGCGCATCTTGTCCTGTACCTCGTCCGGTAGTTCGTGGGTGCGGCCAATGTACTTCATGCGCACATTGTTGTCCATCATCCGCTGGACGTTGCTCTCCAGGTAGCTCTTCAGCAGACGCATGAGGAAGCTGACCTCGGACTTGGGCCGGCGCAAGCTGTTTTCCAGGGAAAAAGCGTACAGCGTAAGCCAGGGAAGCCCGATGCGCGAGGCGGTTTCGGTCACCAGTTGAACGCTCTTGGCGCCCTGTTGGTGGCCAAGAAAGCGCTTGAGAGACCGTTGGCCGGCCCAACGGCCATTGCCGTCCATGATGATGGCAACATGCTCGGGAAGGCGCTCGGGCTTGAGCGTCTCGTAAATGGCGCGCTCCTCCGCGGTCAGATCCTGGATGTGCAGCGTGCCAGTTGAGTACAAGGGACTCGCCTCTACCTTACTTTTGCGGCATCCAGTCCGGCGTCACGGTGAAATGCGAGTGGGAACGCCAGGGGATGGAAAACCACGACCGGATCAAGGGTGTGCCGCGGTTTCCAATGAATGCGGCCGGAATCCCTACCCCGGAAGAAGCGGCTTTCTCATGGAGCAAAGCCACCCTGGAGGAAGTCAGCAACCACATCGCAGAAAACCGTCCTGCACGCCCACAAATGGCTCTTGCCCGGTGAAACATCCACCCAGGGGCAGAGCGAAGACGCAGCACTATCGACCCTAGCACAAGCGCCCTGGCGCCGCAATTGCCGCCGGCTCGCGGTTGCATTGCAAAGCAAATGAGAACCTTCTCTGCGCGAAGAAGGCAGCCCAACCGTCAGGAAACGAAACACGGCCCGCTGCCAGCTTCATTCTGTTCCCAGCGCCATTCAGCGGCTATGCGATGCGCCGCCGGCCTGTGGCCGCATCGCGAACCGCGCCATAGATCAGTGTTCGCTGCATGGGGTCCAGTTGCGGCAGCAAAGCGGCAATCTCCGCCAGGAAGGGATCGCCCAATATGGCGGCCACCTCCTCGTCGCGGCAGCTGCGCGAGTCCCGGACCAGTTGGCACAAATCCACTTCCAGAGCTGCGGCCAGCCGCTCCAGCGAGCCCAGCGTGGGAATCGCCTTACCGTTTTCAATCTTGGAGATATACGTGCGAGGCACCTGCATACGCCCTGCCAACTGACGCTGGCTCAGGTGACGCGCCCGGCGAATCTCGCGCACCTGGTGGGCAACCTGCGCTCCAGCCTCGGCAGAAGCGGGTACCGGCTGGCTGGCCACCAGTTGTGGGACCAGTTGCACCGGCTCCTCCACATCGAGGGGTTTGTGGCATCGCCTGCATAGGGAGTTGCTGGTTCTATACTGCATCAGTCTGCAGTGTTCACACCGTACGACTTCGCGTGTTTCCACGCTCACTAGAGTGGTAGCCATCGGTTGTGTGCGGAGTGCCAGAGCATGGTCTCCGGGGTGCATACTTACACCTTGATATTTGGTACTTTCAGGGAAGTGAACCATAATTGTCAAGTAGAAACTTAGGGTCAACCCTAAGATTTCCTCATCATACCCTTAAAAACCAGAAGAAACACGAACCATATTGAACAACACGGGAGAAAAATTTATGAGCGCAACCGGTAATTCACCCTATGGGCGCCAGCAGGCATGGCAACTGCTGACCGAATGGACACAGAGCGAGAGCCTGCGCAAGCACGCGCTGGCCGTGGAGGCCTGTGTAACCGCCTGCGGCGAGGCAGAGGCCAGCCGGCTGGGACTTATCGGACCCGAGCGCGACGCGCTCGTCGAACTCTACTCCACCACTGCCCTGCTCCACGACTTCGACTACGAACGTCACCCCACGGCTGAGGAGCACCCTTTCGTGGGCGTGCGCGAGCTGGAGCGGCTGGGTTGGCCCATCGAGCTGCGTACCGCCATCCTGGGTCACGCGCAGTACTCCGGCGTGCCCCGCGTCACGCATCTTGACAAGTCCCTGTTCGCCTGCGACGAGCTGTCTGGTTTTCTCACCGCCTGCGCCCTGGTCAAGCCCAGCAAGGCCATTGCCGATGTGCAGACTGCCGGCGTACGCAAAAAGATGAAGGACAAACCGTTCGCTCGCGGCGTGAACCGGCAGGATATGATCCAGGGCGCGGCCGAGTTGGGCGTAGAACTCGATGCGCACATCGCGTTCTGCATTGAGGCCATGAAAAAACGGGCGGCAGAGCTGGGGCTGTGATATTTCCATCGAAGCCGGGCTGGCGGCTTGCATCGGAACTGCCAATTCGCTAAACGGTTACCGTTGTGGCGCAAAAGTGCAAGACCTGTCACCCAACGTGGGAGTTGAGAGCAGCTAAAGTGTGAGTTACCTCTGCATTGGAACATGCAAGTATGGGACCAAATTACTCAGCTCGGATTGGTCACACTGCATGCAAGACTGCCCGGAATCTACATCCCAACAAAACGCCCTCACTGCGTTCATTCTCCCGTCCCACGGGGCCACTCCCGATTCGCTCCGGCAATTGGAAGTGGACGCCATCCTCGCCCAGATTCGCAGCCAGAGGCAGCAGGAAAAGCACAAGCAGTTCCTGCTCAACCTGGCCAGATTATGGCCTGCCGCTGTGGGCGCTGGGATCGCCTGCTGTGCGCCGCAACTGCGCGACATGGTATCTCCCTATCAACCATGGGGAATGTGGATACTCTTCCCCTTTGTCGCAATCGCCAAGCGTCCCGAAATGCAGTTGGGCGGTGAATTCTCGCGCATCTTGCCGCAGTTCCTTCTCTACGCCCAGTTTCCCCTCGAGGGCCTGCTCGCCAGAATCTTGCTGAAAAAACAAGTCACGCTCCCTGGTGTGGCCCGGCACATCTTCTACTTCCACTTTCTGGCTGCTGCCGAGTTGTGCTTGGTGAGCGGAGTGCTATGGCAAATCACATTTCGATAAGCCACAGGGATCCCAACTGGTCGGGGTTCGATCCCTTGTTGCCTTCCAGTGCGCCTGCTTCCCTGGCAGGCTACGGCGCTGCGGTCTTGCAGCGCGCGGCTGTGCATCGAAGCACGAAGTCTCTTACTCCCAGGCCTGAAAGCCAATCCACACTTAAGAATTCCGCAAACCTGCCAGAGTTGAAATCCCCCTCGCAGCCCGCGCCATCGCGCATCGCAATCGGCCCGGTAATGCCCTCTCGCGATGCACGGAAGAAGATGCGCAACCCGCCCGCAAAAGGCTGGGCCCTCTGGTGGCCGGTAGCCGTGGGCGTTGCGCTGGGCTGCCTGGCCCCTCTGCTTCGTTCCCTGCTGACTCCCTACGACCCATGGGGCATGAGAGCTGTGTTTCCTTTTGTCCAATTCCTCGGACTCCATGAGATCGGCATGAGCGATGAACTGACGCGAACATTGCCGCAACTGATGCTCTACCTCCAGTTCCTGCTCGAGGGACTTCTCACGAAATCCACCCTGAGTCGCGGCGTCAAAGTGTCCGTTGCGTTGCAGCAACTGGTCTTTCTTCACTTCGTCAGCGCACTGGTGCTGTGGGTGGTGGCGCTGGGTACAACTCGGTAGACAAAGCTTTCCCCTGATCGCTCCCGGTGACCCGAATCACATGAACCTCATAAGAAATTGGTGTAGACCGAAGCCATGCTCTCAAGTGGCTTTTTCCTGAAGAAAAAGCCACTTGCTACGATTCCAAAAAGGCTATGTGTATTCCGGAAATGCTTTAACATTAGCTTCTGCACTGATGAATTGCATTCGCGGCCGATCGCTGAAGGAGATCTCCATGACAAGCTTCAATCACATCGTCACAGAATCGGCGAACCGGGTTGCAACCATCACGCTCAACCGTCCGGACAAACGCAACGCGCTGAGCCCGGCGCTGATTGAAGAGTTGACCCTTGCCCTGCACGAGGCAGAGACCTGCGACTGCGGAGTCGTGATCTTGACGGGCGCCGGATCGGCCTTCTGCTCCGGCCTGGACATGGAACAACTGGAGACGTTGAAGTCGCGCACGACCGAGGAGCACCGCCACGACTCGGAGAGCCTGGCGCATGTCTTGCGCACCCTCTATGACTTTCCCAAGCCGGTGATTGCGGCCGTCAACGGCCCAGCCGTTGCGGGCGGCATGGCGCTGGCCACCATCCCCGATTTCACGCTGGCAGTCCCGGAAGCCAAGTTTGGCTATAACGAGGTGCGTGTGGGCTTTGTTCCGGCCCTTGCGGCTTCGTTCCTCCTGCGGCAGGTGGGAGAAAAACGCACCCGCGAACTGCTGCTCACCGGCAGGCTGATGAAGGCGCATGAAGCTCTGCAACTGGGCCTGGTGACGCAAATCGTGGCGGCAGAGGAGCTGCAACAATCCGCCAGGGCCCTGGCCCAGACGCTGCTGATGAACAGCCCTCTGGCCATGCAGGCAATCAAGCGGCTGATTGCCAAGCACGCCAGGCAGCGGCTGGACGCCGAGATCGAAGACGCGATCGCAGTCAACGCCTTGCAACGCTCCACCGAGGACTTCAAGGAAGGCGTACAGGCACTGCAACAGCGCCGCCGTGCCAACTGGCCAAGCCTCCATCCCGTCAACTAAACCTGACGGGGGCCCACCCCTGACCAGCCCATACTCTGAAAGTACCCCATCCATTTCACAGTTCCATCGTGAAATGGATGGGAAACCACGCCCCCCTCGCGGCAGGTGCCCCAGGTATCGGGAGAAGTGAGCAAAACCACTGAAGCTGGGTGCCCCCGGTGCCTCGCTGTCAAGTGCCGGGACATCCTTTACATTTTGTCTCCAGACATCCTTTACACTTGCTGCCATCCGGTAAAGCGGAGGCGGGCTCTGCTGGAGAGCAACCTGACCGAGGAATAGCCGGCTGCGACTCATCGAAACGGTGAGGGAGCGGAGATGTATCCCAGGCGGGTTCTGTCTCCGCTTTGCTTTTTTACGCTCACCGGACGATAGATCGCCGATGCCTTGAAAACTCGTTTTTTGGTTTTTCTTATGGGCACGGAGGCGAGGCGGCCACATAGTGGCCGATGATCGCTGAACTCCTGGTCGCCGGGTCGATCTCGCGGATCAGAGTGTTGCAGTAATAAACCAGGAAGCGTTGCTCGACGGCGAGTATGCGCACTCGTTCGCCGATCAGGGCCTTGGAGATACGGTAGGGTTGCTCGCGGATGTCGATGGTGCCGTGGTTGTCGACCTTCAGGGTCCAGGCATCCTCCGGGTACTGCCAGGCGGGCGGGTTGGGGTTGTAAGGGCACGGGCTGGGTTGCCAGCGACTGGCTGGGGTCTGCATCCCGAGCGCCTCGTGCGGGCGGATGTGGTTGTGCTCGCGGCGGAACTCATCGAGCCACTGCTGGTGGTCGTCAGCGGGCACGCCGCGGCAGTCGAGCGCCCGTTCCATGCTGCCGTGGAACCGCTCCACCTTGCCTTGCGTCTGTGGATGCCGTATGCCGGAAAAATAGAGGCGTATGCCCTGGCGCATCAGCCACAGGCTCAGTTGCGTCGAGCCGCCGAAGGACTGATGGTTCCACCACGGCACGCCGTGATCCATCAGCATGGCCTGGGGCAGGCCGCAGTCTTCAAAGGCCTGAATCAAGTGCTGTTGCACCAGCCTACCTTCGGGGCTCGCGGTGGCTCGAAGTGCCACCACGTAGCGGCTGTGATCGTCGAGCACCGACAAGGCCGTCGAGGACTTGGGCCAGTTCTTGGGTCCCTTGAAGTCCATCTGCCATAGTTCGTTGGGATGATCGCGCTCGAAGCGCTGCATGGCTGGCTTGTGGCGGTCCTGGTCGCGCACCAAACCGTGGCGCAAAAGCACACGATGAACGGTCGACGACGGAAGCCCGATGCCCTCGCGTGCCAACAGCACGGCCAGCTTGCGTGCGCCCCAGTCCGGATACTTCTTGCGCAGGGCCACGACCTGCGTCTCCAACTCCGCGCCGGTCCTGGTCGGCGACTCATGCGGCCGACGGCTGCGCTCCTCAATGGCCGCAACCCCGCCCTCCCGATAGCGCGCCAGCCAGCAATACCCTGTTGGTCGCGAGATGCCAAACTCCGCACATAACCGGCTCAGCGGCTCGCTGCCCCGCAATGCCCGCACGACAAACTCAACTCGCTGTTCCTGGACCTGCATATTTTTCCACGGCATCGTCCCCGCACCTCCACCCTCGATCGAACTCGTGCCGAAGTGTAAAGGATGTCCAGAGACAATGTGTAAAGGATGTCATGGAACTGAACAGCCTCGCTGTTAGGCACCTGGGAGACCACGAACCTCCCCCCCCCCCGCGCGATTCGTTCTGTTCTCTGCCTTTGCAGGTAATTACCCTCCCCTGGCGCACTGTCAATCCAGCCTGTTTTTGTGGGCAAAACACGCCAAAAACAGCCAATCCATCCGAAATGACGCGCTGGCGAGCAGGTTTCACTGCCTCTGGAGAGCCGCATTTCGCCGACCCGTTGCCCATTCAGGCCCCGCCCACACTCTGCGGTGCCCATCCATTTCGCGTTTTTTGCGAAATGGATGGGAAACCACGAACCCCAACTGACCACTGTTCACTGATCACTGACCACTGCCGTACGAAACACCACGAACCAAAA
>JARLGF010000141.1 GCA_031296165.1 Occallatibacter sp.
GGGTCAGCTCATAGAGCGGTGGAGGGAGGATGATGGAGAGAACTTGAGTGGTCCGCATAATGCTCAGTACCACTGATGTATGACGCAAATTGGCAGGTTGCTTGACCTCAGGGCGCATCGGCTGCTGCGCTTCTGTCATTCTTGAACGCACGAGGGAAGATGGCTGAATCGTTCCAGATCGGAGATCGGGTGCTGGTGGTTTTTGACGGGCGCTGCGGGCTGTGCAACCGTGCAGTGCGGTGGCTACTGCGGCGAGACCGGCGGGACCGGCTGCGATTTGCAGCCTCTGAATCGGCGAAGGTGGCAGGGTTGCTGGCACGGCACGGAATGGGGACAGCTGCGCGGGGCTCTGCTCAAGACACAATTCTGGTGGTGCGGGACGCGGGCGGAGCGGCAGAGAAAATACTGGTGCGGTCGGATGGGGTGGTGGCGCTGCTGCGGGAGCTGCCGCGGCCCTGGCCGGCGGTGGCCGCGGCGCTCCAGTGGATTCCACGACCGGTGCGGGAGCTTGGGTACCGGCTGATTGCGCGCTGGCGCTACCGGATCTGGGGGAGGCTGGAGATCTGCCCCGTGCCGACGACCGAGGAGCGCGAACGGTTTTTATAGTTCTTTACGTTTGTTTGCCACGGCGGAGACAAGGACCACCACGCTGAGGGTTTCCAGGACGATGGCGATTCCAAAGAGAAAGCCGCGCAGAAAATCGTTCCAGTCCGGCGCCAGATGCGCCAGGAAAGGGCTCTGGGGCCAGAAGATGCCGATGACGAGCATCATCAAGCCTGTGGTGAGAAGCGTCATGCCGACGGGCACCATCTTCTCGGGATATTTTTGCAGTTTTTTCAGAAGCATGGTTAAGTCTCCGATCGTTGCGCACATGGGCGCTGGGTTTTGAACTGGCGTGAGGCAAGGTCTGCGTGCCTGCTCAGATTTGTTTTTCGCGGCAGCGGCGGGCGCAGCGGACGGCGGAAAGGTTGACGCCGATGGAAATGCCCAGCAACAGGCCACACACTGCATCGAGCCAGGTCCGCTGAATCGGGATGCTTGCGTGAAAATCCCACAGCAGCAGGCCGATTACCAGACACAGGTTGCCCAGGACCATGGAGCGCCGGGTTTTGGGGTCGAGATGGCGGGAGCGAATGCACATGGGGCGAACTCCTTTTTAAACTTCAGTCGTGGAACCGGTACCAGGCCATCATGGCCATTTTGACCACCACCATGGTGATGGCGACGGCAAGCAGATCCCAACTCCAGAAATGGTTGACGAAGAAGCGGTATTCAAACAGGGCGATGGCCACCAGGCAAGCAGCGATTCCGGCCAGGCTGGTAGAGCGGCGGCGATGCTCCAGAAAGCGTTCGTCGACAAATTTGCCCAGGATCGGAACCTTGCTGAGGATGTGAGCGGTCATACTTCATTCTCCAGATGGAAGATTTGGTCGGTGGAGCAGGCGAAGAGGCGAGAGAAGATGAGAGCCAGTTCCAGGCTGGGCACGTAGCGGTTGCGCTCAATGGAGTTGATGCTCTGGCGGGAGACGCCCGCAGCCTGAGCCAGTTGCTCCTGCGTCCAGCCGAGGGTGGTGCGGAGCTCTTTGACGCGGTTTGTGATTTTGAGCGGCATGTAAAGTTGGCTTTCCATGCTAGAGTAGTGCGGAATGGCTGTTATGTCAAGCCAGCTTTACGTTTATTTAAGAGAGTATTTTGGATGGGAAGGCGATGCGGCTGCTGGAATGTGAATTTAACTTCTGCCAATGCTGATAAAATCGACCTTTCCGGCCAGCCGCGCCGTGCGCGAAATCTACATGCAGAAAGCCCACACCGTGCCTGAAGAATCCAAAACCCAATCCGTGACCTACGCCGATGCCGGCGTTGACATCAGCAGTGGCGACCGTGCCAAGGAGCGCATCAAGTACCTGGCGCAGAAGACCTTTAACCGCAACGTACTGGGAGGCATAGGCGGCTTTGGCGCACTTTTCCGGTTGGATTTGCAGCGCTGGAAGAGCCCGATCCTGGTGAGTTCGGCGGACGGGGTGGGGACCAAGCTGAAAGTGGCCTTCGAGCTGGGGCTGCACCGCACGGTGGGTGCGGACCTGGTAAACCACTGCGTAAACGACATTGCCGTGCAGGGCGCGACGCCGCTTTTTTTTCTGGACTATCTGGCCAGCGGCAAGCTGGACCCGG
Organism: Occallatibacter sp.; assembly: GCA_031296165.1. Taxonomy (GTDB): domain Bacteria; phylum Acidobacteriota; class Terriglobia; order Terriglobales; family Acidobacteriaceae; genus Telmatobacter. Next base: position 2,173 of record JARLGF010000141.1, read on the forward strand.
TGGTGACCGAAAGCGTGGTGACCGGGCTGGCCGATGCGTGCAAGGCCAACGGCTGTGCGCTGATTGGCGGCGAGACGGCGCAGATGCCGGGCTTTTATACCGACGGCGAGTACGATCTGGCCGGCTTTATTGTGGGCGCGGTGGACCGGGAGAAGATGGTGACCGGCGCGGGCATCAAGGTGGGCGACGTGCTGATTGGGCTGCCCTCGACCGGGCTACACACCAACGGCTACTCGCTGGCGCGGAAGCTGCTGTTTGAAGTGGCCGGGTACAAGCCCACGCAGTACGTAACCGCCATCAAGGAAAAGGCGGGCGCGGCGCTGATGAAGACGCACCGCAGCTATCTGCACGTGATTCAAAAGCTGGTGACGGCGGGCGTGACCACCGGCATGGCGCACATTACCGGCGGCGGCATCACGGAAAACCTGCCGCGCATTCTGCCCAAGAATACAGGAGCGCAGATTGAGATTGGTTCGTGGCCGGTGCTGCCCATCTTTGAGCATTTGCGCACGCTGGGCCAGGTTTCAGAGGAAGAGATGATGCGCACCTTCAACATGGGCGTGGGTCTGATTGCGGCGATTCCGGCGGCCAAGTTTACGCGGGCTAAGAACCTGCTGGACCGGGCCGAGGAAAAGTTCTACGTGATCGGGCGGGTGGTCAAGGGCGATCGCAAGGTGCAGTACACATGAGCGGCGGCAAGCTGAACGCCGGTCGCGATGCGGTTCGTCTGGGAGTTCTGCTTTCAGGCCGCGGATCGAACTTTCAGGCCATTGCCGAGTCGATCCGCGCGGGACAGCTCAAGGGCGTTGACATTGCGGTGGTGATTTCAAACGTGGCCGAGGCCGGAGGGCTGAAGGTTGCGCGCGAACTGGGATTGCCGCATGAGGTGTTTGTTTCCAAGGGGCGCACGCGCGCCGCGCACGATGCGGATGTACTAGTCTGCCTGCGGGCACACCGCGTGGACCTGGTTTGCCTGGCAGGGTACATGCGGCTGCTGTCGCCGGAGTTTGTGGCCGCGTTTCCCAATCGCATTCTGAATATCCATCCCGCGCTGCTGCCGGCGTTTCCAGGACTGGATGCGCAGACGCAGGCCTTTGACTACGGGGTCAAGGTGGCCGGCTGCACGGTGCATTTTGTGGATGAGCACCTGGACCACGGGACGATTGTGCTGCAGCGGGCGATTCCGGTGCTGGACAGCGACGATGCGCACTCGCTGGCAGAGCGGATTCTGGTGGAGGAACACATTGCCTATAGCGAGGCAATTCGCCGCGTGGCCAGCGGGGAGTACGAAATACAGGGACGGCGGTTTGTGAAGCGGACGGCCTGAAGCCGTGTCAGCGGCGGTTTTCAGGGCCGCATCTTGAACGTGTCAAGCGGCCCAAGTTGATTTTTTCTTGTAAGTAATAGATTTTATGATGCTTATATATTTGCATATCCTTGCCGATGATATGCGCCAGTTCGCCTAATCTTAAAAATATCCAGACAAACGACGGATGTACCGCGCCCGGCGAATGAGTACGCCCTCCCCCCAAGTTGAATAGCGGATGGCGCCGGGGCGTGGGACCGTCTTGCAGTCTGTACGGCAACGGCTCATCGCAGGCGCCTGGCTGAAACCACGGCGGCGCCTGCCCCCCTTGAGAGTTGCCTATACCCAAATCCAGCGGCCTGACCAGAACGGTCAGCCGCTGGCTTGCACGTGTCTTTGGCGGCAAGGGGTTGGGGAGCGTCTCGTCGTTGCCAAATTCATCGTCAACCAGGGCGGCTCAGGCAGCCCTTTGCACTACAAGGAGCTTTACATTATGAATTCCATTTCAAATATCTGGAATCACCCCAAGACATCGGCAGCCGGGATGCTGATCTCGGTGGTTACCATTGCCGGCGTTTTGTCGCAGCAGGGCATCACACTGGGGTCGGCCGGAACCGGCACGGTGGTCACGCTGGTGAGCGGGCTGGCCAGCGCGCTTTTGGGGCTGCTTGCCCAGGACCCAGGCGGTGCTTCAACGGCAACCAACTCGACCGCCAAACTGGGCGCGTGGGCGCTGATCGCCTTGCTGCTGCCTCTGCCATTTCTGGGCGGCTGTTCCAGCGCAACGGTGGCACGCGACATTGTGAACTGGACGCCTGCGCTGCAGAGCGCCGTGGCTACAGTGGACTCGACCGCATCGCTGCTGGCGCCGGCGGATGCGCCGATATTTGCAGCCGCGACTACGGGTTTCGACGCGGCCTCGACCGCACTGGTGAGCCAGGCAAAGGCGTACCTGGCCAATCCCTCGGCCAGTCTTCTGGCGCAACTGCAAAGCCAGGTTGTGATCTTTCAGCAGCAGGTGAACGCTTCTCTCATGCAGGCAGCAAGGATTGTAAACCCGGCAAGCCAGCAGCATGCCTTGACGGCCCTTCAGGCTGTGGCAACCATCGTGAGCGCGATTCTGGCCCTGGTGCAATCGGTCTCAAGCAAGGCAGTGGTGGCGCAGATGGCCTCGCAATCTACCATCAAGCTAGCGGCGGTGCGGTCTTATATGGACGGCTCCGAGGCGGCGAGAATCGTAGCCGGCCACTATGGCGAACCGGTGGACATGGCACGGGTTCAGGTGGCGCAGGTGGAGCAGAGCGAGATGCGGGCTGGGTTCTAGAAACAGGTGCGGAAGGTACGGGCCGCTCAAGAGTGGAGCGGCCCGCCAAGCTGGTTCATAGAAACTATAGATTCGATTTATATGTCTGAGAATTTGTAAAATTTCCCGCCTAGATATTTGTGCCGTGCGCTTCTCCCAGAATCAATTTGAGAGTGATCTGCTTTCTGCCGCGCAGAATGGTGACGCTGACGGTGTCGCCGGCCTGGTGCTTGTCCATGAGGGCGTTAATGTCCTGGGGA
>JARLGF010000142.1 GCA_031296165.1 Occallatibacter sp.
GCGGGATCGACGGTTGAATTGTTGCCGCAGGAAGAGGCCACTTGGATTCCCATCAAATAGGAGCCAATTACTTAATCCTGGATTAATTCTCTTAGTGCCAGGAACCCCATTCTTGCATTGTTCTCCGATGCAAGAATGGGGATCTGAGTTAGCAGCGAGTTATTGCTCGGCAGCGGTCAATACAAGATCGGTGTCGACCGGTTTCGGTCCTAAATCTGCGTGGATACCGGTAGGATTCTGAACGAAAATGTGCCCGTGTAGGCCGTACACGCCATAGTCGGTCTGATCCTCATCGCACCACCAGCCCTTGGCGGAGTACTTCACGCACCCTTCAAATACCTGAACTGCCGGCCGGCTCTCCGTGTCGTAGATCGTGCAATCCACAAATTCGACTCCGCCCAGCCGGTGTGTCAACTTGGGCTGGCGCAGCAGAATCAGGACCGGAACGCGCGGGCCGACGTATTCCGGGCGCGGAGCACTCCATGCGTGGCCCCAGTGGCAGCGCACGAAGCGTGCCAGCGCGCCATCGGCAGACTTTGCGGCAATGTTTACGTCCGACATGCCGGCGCTCTCCACCGTGGTGTCTCGGAATTCAATGAGTCCCTTCGGACCCGCGTCGCGAACGGCTCCTATCGATATGCCGCTTGAGGTGTCGGCTCCGTCGGTCACGCGCGAGAGGCAGTGATCGAACAGAATCGATACGGGCGCGGAAGTTCCGTTCAATTGCTTCAGATAGACATCCATTCCACTGCCCTGGTTGTTCTCAAAGACGGAGTTCCGGATGACGATGTTCTGCAGCAACTGGTTGGGCGCGTCCGGCTCCAGATCGATTCCTGCCTGCGGCGCGGTACCTCTGGTGTTAGAAAATGTGCAGTTCTCTACAAGTAAGTTCACGGCGCTGATGACGCTGAGTCCCTGCCGGTGATTACCGTCCGCTGAGCAGTCGCGGAGAGTGACGTTCTCGCTTGCCAGATGGGTTGGACTGCCATCGACATAGAATCCATCGCCACCGCTGCTCTCAACGCGCAGGCCTTCGATCAGCACATTCTTCGAGCCCTGAATCCTGACGCCCATGCGCCATTCGCCCTTCTTGTAAGGAGGGTTCTGGTAATCGTGCTTCCACATGCGAATCGTTGCGCCGTAGCCGCGAATGGTTAGGTTGGATACATCCTGCGCGGCAAACACGCTGTCCCCCACACCTTGGAACTCGCCGCGCTTGGCCAGAATCACCACGCCGGGAGCGAGCTCGATCTCCTGATTGCTGTGTAACTGCAGTGGCCTGACGATCCAGGGTTTTCCAGTGTAGGGAATCAGAATGTGTTTGGCCTTCGAATCGAAAGCCGCCTGCAAGGCCGCGGTGGAGTCCTCCGCATTGAAGCCCCACCATGCAGCGCTGGCGTCTGCCCGCTTGCCTTCCATCACCTCCTGCACGGCGGCAGGATTGCGTGCGCCAGCATGAGGATTCATATCGTGGGTGGTTGCACCAAGGCTTGCCAATGAAAGCAGTAAAACCGGAAAAATCATCATGTCTCCTGTCGAAAAATGCTAAACAATTTTTCTCGTCACGGACGCTTTGCCTGCTGTGGCCGTGCGCGTTGAATCCATGGTATATGCAGGCGGTCAAAGCTCAGAGTTGCACGGAGTTTACCGGGAACTCGAACTGAATGGTCCGCTTCAGACCTTCGCTGAGTGAATAAGGCGGACTGAAACCCGATTGGCCGGCAAGCTCCGCAGCAAACTGCGTGTTCGCACAGAACTTGCGGACCCGCACGGCGCTGACCGGAAATTTTCGCCCCGAGAGGCGAGCCGCCACGTCCATCAAATACCCGGCGGCAAGCGCAACCGGCAGCGGGATTCGCGACGTCTTCACCGGCCTTCCCAGGCTGCGCCGGATGAACTCGACCAGCTCTTTGGTGCTCATATCGGGCCTGTCCACATAGTTGAAAACGTGCACGCCCACTCCCAGTCCCAGCGTGTGCGCCAGGAACGCGGCCACGTTGCCCACATACGCCATCGACTTCAAGTTCTTTCCCGATCCCGCCATCAGAAAATGGCCCACTGCAATCTGGCGCATCAGGGTATAGATGTTTCCCCGGTTTCCTTCACCGAAAACCACAGAGGGCCGGACGATCACCAGCGTGCGCGAAGGATCTTCGCCGGCCCATGTGCGATAAACGCTCTCGGCCTCGAGCTTGGTTTTGCCATAGATGTTGTACGGTTCAAGGGGGCCGCTCTCATCCACCGGATAGGGATGGAATCCATAGACAGCGACACTGCTGGTGAAGACGATCTTGTTGATTCCTGCGTTGCGCGCAGCCCGGCAAACCTGTGTTGCGCCGTCCACGTTGGTTTCGCGATAGCGGGAAAGCGGGCGCACATCGTCGCGGTGTTCGGCTGCCAGATTCACAATGGCCCCTGCGCCGCGCGCCGCTTCGCTCAGGGTCTTCTGCCGCCGCACATCGCATGGCGTCCATAGCTCCGGGAAGGCTTTGCTGGGCCGCAGGTCGCCAATCCGCACCGGAACCTGCTGCGCGGTCAATAAAGCGGTGAGCCGCGTGCCAATGAACCCGGAGCCGCCCAGAATCAAGACTGGTTCTGACCGAACACCGGCAACAGGAGCGGAGCGTCTTACGTCCATATACGCGATTCTATCCCGGTCATAATCGATTCACAGACCTGTTCGCAAGGCTTTGTAGTTAGTGTTAGTAAACGCATTGCAATACGAACAGGTCCTAGAACTTTTCCGTTGCCGGAATCCATGCAGTCACCGCGTAAGGCCGCGCCGCGCCGTGTTGCTCGATGCTTCCCTTGCCGTCTTTCCATGCAATCGCCAGCTCTGGGTTCTTCGTTCCGCCGATGGAAAACGGCAGCGATCCGTCGCCGAAGATGCGCACCGTCAAATTGCGCGTAGCCGGGTCGGCGGTGGAGTTGGCAATGCCGCCCATGGGCAGCACAGAACCCGCCTTCACGTACACCGGAATCCGTTCGTAGCTTGCCGGCACATCCTGCACGGCCGGGCCGGCAATCGCTTCGCCCGTCCAGAAATCGTGCCAGCCGCCGCTGGGAATCACCACTTTGCGCGAAGCCTCGCCGGCAAACAGCGGCGCCACCATCATGCGGTCTCCGATCATATATTGATCGTCCACCTGCAGCAGCGTCGCGTCTTCCGGAGCATCGAGAACCAGCGCACGGAAAGGCGGCGTGCCGTCGGCGGCATAGCGGGCAAAGGCGGCGCGCAGATAGGGAATCAATTGCATACGCCAGCCGATGATCTCGCTGCACTTTGCTTCCAGTTGCTGCCAGTTCTCCATCAACTGGTTGGCGTTGTTTCGCTCGCGGTTGATTTGCTTCCACGGCGGGTTGGCGATATACCATCCGTTCACCATGGCCAGCGGAGAAAACACCACGCTCTGCAGCCTGCGAACCAGCTCTTCTTCGCTCTTGGCGTCGCGCACCTCGGGGCACCACAGCAGCCCGGAGAAACCGGAGTTGACCAGCGCGCGGATGAACTGCCGGTGATCGTAGAGGTCGCTGTACAGCACAAACGGATAAGGCGCGGCCAGTGCGCCGCTGGACCGCACCAGGCCGTAGGTCTCCTGGTTGCGCTCAAGATACTGTTCCCAGATCGCGCGCTGATAGCGAAGCCCGAAGACCGAGTGCATCTGTTCTCCATCCACGCCGGAAGGGAAGCGCGCGAGCGAGGGAAACGACCACCCGCCGGTGTAATCGGAGTTGTCGCATTCGTCCAGCTTGAAGCCCGCGATGCCGATGTCGAGAAAGGTTTTGGCGTGATACTCGCCAAAGATCTTGCGCGCTTCCGGCCCCGCGAAATCCGGCACCAATCCGCTCCACACGCCCATGTCGCCCGAGTGCGGCTGCAACGGCTCAAACAGCGGCGAGTCGGGATGCGTAAACGCGTGCTCCCACAGGTTGACCTTCAGATCCATCGCCCCGAGCTTTTTCACTAAAGCGGCGGGGTCGGCAAATCGCTCCTTGTTCCACGCGAAAGTGCAGGAGTAGGCATGCGTTTGCCATCCTGGTTCCAGGCCGATCACGTCGCAGGGCATCTTGTGTTCGCGGAATTCCTGGGCGAGGGATTCAACACTCTGCTGCACGGAGTGGCTGTCAGCGCGGTACCAGAAGCCCAGTCCCCACTCCGGAGGAACCACGCCGCCACCGGAGAACAGATTGTAGCGGCGCACGGCATCCAGCATCGACGGACCGGCGAACAGATACACATCCACGCCGCGCGCTTCGGGCACTTCAATCACAACTTCGGATGTTTCGTTCGCCAGCAAGTGTTCCGTGTAGTTGGGATCGACACCGCCCGTTGCGCTGTTGTTGGCTTTGGCAGGCCGCGGCCTTGCGTTGCCGCAGTTGAACTCCGCAAACCGCGCCGTATCCACCAGCACTCCGTAACCCTTGGTGCTCACGTAGAAGGGAACTGGCGCGTGGCTGTCTCCGGTGTCGGCCCTGGGGTCGGCATTGACGCGGATCACGCGCTTCTTGCCGCGATGCGCCATGGCAAAGAATTGCAGGCCGAAACCATAAATGCCCTCGTGCGGTTCTAGCGGCAGGCGCAACTCGGTGCCGCGCTCGCTGATTCTGCCGCGCACCGGCTCCAGCGGGCAGGCGGAGACAGCGGGAAAATCCGCAAGCGGCCCAGGCTTTGCAGCCACCAGCCGCGAGCTGACCGGCGTGAATTTCTCCGGCGTACCGATGGTGGCGCGCCATATGCCGGGATGAATCAAAGTCCATGCTCTTGAGGGCGCTGGTTCTTCGCTCCCGGTGTCGCCAGCACGGCTCTGTTCCGGTAGTGCCGCCATCAATGCCGCTGCCGCAAATCCTTTGCCAAGCTGGCGCCGGTTGAACTCCCGCATAGCTTCAAACCACCTTTTCATCCAGGAAGATTAATATTGAAATTACCATTCCAGTTTCGACCAACTGGGCTATTTCGGATGCGCGTTCAACTGGTCGAGGACACGCTTCAAATCGTCCAGCTTCTGCCCGGCCTCGGCCAGTTTGCCTGACGATGTAAGCCGCTGATAATCGGAAAAGTCCCTGCCTGCCTGTGCGATCAGCGAGTTGAGATCGGTTGCAGGCTTGACCGCACCGATGGTTTGCGGCGTAGCTTGCTGCGCTTCTGTCGCAGTCAGTGTCGAGGACTCCGAGCCAAACAGCGAAGCCAGCGCGGCCTCGAATGTTGGCGCGTAGGCCAGCCGGTCTTGCAGCGCCAGCACAACCAGGCGCAGCTCCGGCATGGGACTGTTGTTGGATTGCAGATAGATCGGCTCTGCGTACAGCAGCGCCTTCCCGCATGGAATCACCAGCAGGCTGCCGCGGTGCACGTGCGAGCCCTGCTGATTCCACAGCGTCAGTTGTCCTGAGAGCTGCGCGTTCTGATCGATGCGCGCTTCGATCTGCTGCGGCCCGTCCACCAGTTTTGTCTTGGGAAAATCGTAGACAACCGATGTGCCGTAATGGTCGCCGTCGCTGCGGCCGGCAATCCAGCCGATGAGGTTGTTGCGGTTGGCGGGCGTGAAGGGCAGAATCTCCACGAACTCCAGGCCGGTTTCTCCGGGCAGATTCATCAGCACAAAATTGGGCGCCATGGCCTGTGTCGTCTGTTCTCCGCCACCGCCTGAGCCGGTTTCGTTGGCCACGGTCCACAAATCTTCGCGGTTGTAGAAGACCTCGGGATTTGTCATGTGATACAGCCCGTACACTTCCGCCTGCAGGCTGAGCAGTAACTCTGGATAGCGGACGTGTTTACGCAGCCAGGAGGGCATCGCGGAAGCATCCTTGAACAGACTGGGAAAGATGCCGCGGTACGCCGCCAGAATCGGGTCCTGGTTGTCAAACACATAAAACGTCGTAGTTCCGTCGTAGGCGTCAATCACTACCTTCACGCTGTTGCGCATGTAGTTGAGAGGCAGATTGCCGAGCGAGTGATGGGTCGAGTAGGGATAGCTGTCCGACGAGGTGAACGCATCCATCACCCAGGAGAGCCGGCCATTGTCGCCCACCACGATATAAGGGTCCTGATCGTAGGTGAGGAATGGCGCCAGCGCGGTAACGCGGTTGCGCACGTTGCGCCGCATCAGCAGCCGGCTCTGCGCGTTCACATCGTCGCTGAACGGCAGCTTGGCAATGTCGCCGCGGTCGAACGCCAGCAGAATGCGCCGCAGAAAACCGCCCACAACAATGCCGCCGCTGCCCTGGTAGGAGGTGAGGTTATTGGCCTGGCCTTCCGGGTAATTGAACTCCTGCTGCTTTGTCTTCACATAGACGTCGGTGTCGGTCATCTCGCCAAAATAAATCTCCGGCCGCGTCACCTTGAGGCCGGGCACGGTACTCTGCACCGGCATGTTGCTCAGCATCAGAGTTGGCAGCCCTTCCGCGGTGAATCCATTCACTGGGTTCATGGTGATGCCGTAGCCGTGCGTGTAAATCAACTTGTCGTTGATCCAGTTGCGGCTGCTCTCCGGCAGTTTTTCCACGTTCAGTTCGCGCGCGGACAGCATCACCTCGCGCAAAGTGCCGTCGATCTCGTAGCGATCGATATCGATGTCGGGAAAGTCGTAGTAGGTACGGATCTCCTGAATCTGCCGCAGCGTATCCTTGAGCGCCTGCACGTCCCACAGCCGGACGTTCTGCAGCGTGGGCTGGTTGTTGGCGGGGTCTGCGGCGCCTACGGTTGTTTCCGCGGGAAATTCGTGCTGCGCAAAGCGGTCAAGGCCATATGCCTGGCGGGTCATCTGGATGTTGTTGGCAATGTAAGGCTCTTCGAGCACCAGTTCGTTCGGCTTCACGCGAAAAGTGCTGACGTACCAGCCAACCACGGCCACCACGGCATAGCAAGCCACTGCCGGTAGAACGGAGGCGGCAAGCCAGCGCCCGCGCGGCATGATCGCGCCGCCGGCAAAGGCAATGACCGCACCCAGCAGCAGCGCCGCGGACACAAACAGCAAGCCGGTCAGTGTTACATGCGCATCGGTATAGGTAACTCCGTCAAAAATGGTGTGGTGCTCGAATAACTCTTCAAACCGGCTGATATACACGCGCATCGCCAGCACGAACAGCAGAAATCCAACGGTAATGGAGAGGCCGCGCCAGGGCAGAGGAACTTGGCCGCCCAGCCGTCCGCCAAGCGCCCGCGAGCCCCCAGTAACCAAAATGAGCAGCACCGCAAGCACGCACGTCAGCACGGCCATTGTCAGCAGCCAGCCAACAAAAAGCTGCCAGGCCGGCAGGGTGAAGAGATAGAAATTGAGCGGCATGCCAAAGATCGGGTCGGCAACCGTTCCCGTGGCGTGCGGCGCATACCAGTAGAGTGCCAGCGTGGGCCACTGTGCCTCCATGGCGGCGCCGGTGGCAATGGCAATCACCAGCGATATGCCGATGGCGGCCAGATTCAGTACGGGCGCAATCGGCAGCCGCACCGGGTTGCCCCCGATGAAGAATGTGTAATCGTTGGGCAGGTCGGCGGCATGAACCCGCTTCAGAGCGGAAAATGCTCCATACAGCACGAGAAATGTGACTGCGGCGAAAGCCGCAAAGATCCCCCACTCCAGGCCCCAGGTCTTCCAGAACACATCGCCGTAGCCGAGCGACCGGAACCACAGCAGGTTCACCCAGAAGGTCAGCGCGGTCCGGCTGCAGAAGAGGAGGACGGCAACGATTGCGATGAGAATAAGAAATCCGCGGCGGCTTGGCTGCGGCGGTGACGGCTGTGTCTTGAGAGGCCAATCAATGGACTCGGGCAATTCTCCACCCCACTTGAATTACTGGTTGCCTGTTACATGATCCAGGTATTGGACCGCGCTGGATAAACCCGGCCCCACGCGGTTCCCGGGGCCCCGGGCGAGACAAGACTCGCCCCATTCACTCTAGTCTTCTTGAGTCGCTTTTGCAGCGGGCAGCGGCTTTCATCGCGCCGCTTCTTGGGAAAAAGAAGCAGCGCGGAAGCAGGGAGCGTCCATTCGCAGGTCAATCGTGCGGGGGATCGGGTCGTGGAACCTTCAGATCAGATCGTCGCGGCCGGAGACGCCCAGTTCCTTCACGATCTTGCCCACATCCTGCGAGTGGTCGCGGTGCGCAATCAGCAGCGCATCCTCGGTGTCCACAATCACCAGGTTCTCCACGCCTACCAGGGCCACAAACTTCTTGGGGCTGAAAATGTAGTTGTTGGCCGCATCGATGGCAAGGTGTCCCTCGGTGTCTGAGACATTGCCCTCGCCGTCGCCGCGCAGCCGGGTTTCCATCTGGTACTCGTAGAGCGATGCCCACGAACCCAGGTCGTTCCAACTGAACTCGGCGGGCAGGCAAAAGAGGTGGGAGAGGTGCTCGCCCTTGGCCGAGCGCGGTTCCAGCACCGCGTAGTCCACTGAGATGTTTTCGCACTTGGGATAGAGGGTGTGAAACACCTCTTCAAACTGCGGCGTGCCGTAAGCGGCGGCAATACCCTCCAGCAGCGGAGCCGTCTCCGGCAGGTGCTCGCGCACGGCATTGGCCAGGGTGCGTGCCGACCACAAAAACATGCCCGAGTTCCAGTAGTAGTTGCCCGCGGCTACAAACTCCTCGGCCCGGTTCTGGTTGGGCTTCTCGATAAATCGGCGCACATGCAGGGCGGAATCGTCCTTGGTAAAGTCGCCGGTCTCTATGTAGCCGTAGCCGGTCTCGGCGCGTGACGGCTCAATGCCCAGCACTACGATGTTGTCTTCAATGGCGGCCAGAGAGATGCCCTTCTGCAGCGCCTTCAAAAAACGCGGCTCGTCGGCAATCACGTGGTCGGACGGAAAGATTCCCAGCACCGCATCGGGATTCTGCCTCTCGATCAGGAAAGCCGCCAGTCCGCAGGCCGGGGCCGTATTGCGCGCTACGGGTTCCTGCACAATCTGTCCGGTGGGCAAACCCGGCAACTGGTCGGTGATCTCGTGGGCCAGGTACTCGTTGGTAATGACCCAGGTGTTCTCCAGCGAGGCCAGCGGCTTCAGGCGCTCCACCGTCTGCTGAATCATGGAGCGTTCGCCGTCAAGAGCAAGAACCTGCTTGGCGTGAGCGCGCCGGGAACGGGGCCAGAAGCGCGTACCGCTGCCGCCGGCAAGAATCACAGGGCGAAAATCGATGGGGTTCGGCATTGAAGACACATCCTACTCGACGAACACTATGTTTGCACAGTGACCAGGGATACATTTTGCCAGCATGTGGTCCCGCCGGTAACGTGCCGTGCCGGCTGCTGCAACTGGCTTACCCATTGTCTTATACCGAAACCACCCCCCGCAGGTTGCTTTCTCTTTAGAAAAAGCAACCTGCGGGGGGTGGCAAGGACCTGTAAACGGCAAAGCCGCTCTAAACCAGTTTGGTCAGGAATTCCTTCATCCGCCGGGTTCCCTCATCGATATTCTGCTTGGTTACCGGGTAGGAGATGCGGATATGTTCCCTGGTGCCAAAGGCCTCGCCGGGCACGGCCACCACATGCGCCTCGTGCAGCAGCCGCGTGGCCATCTCCGTCGCCGTCTTGATGCCGCCCTTGCCCAGGTAGGCGGAGATGTTGGGGTAAACGTAGAACGCGCCCTCCGGCTTGGTGCAGGTGATGTTGGGAATTTCCGCCAGCCGGGCCAGCATGTAATCCCGCAAATCGATGAACTCGGCGCGGAACTCGCTCACGCACTCCTGCGAGGAGGTCAGGGCGGCGATGGCTGCTTTCTGCACAAAGCTGGTGGCATTCGATGTGGACTGCGACTGCAGCTTGCTCAGGTTGGCCACCACGGACTTCGATGCCAGCGCAAAGCCCGCGCGCCAGCCCGTCATCGCGTAGGTCTTCGACAGCGAGCCGAGTACCACAATGTGCTCCTTGGCCCAGGTATACGAGCCGCCAGAGACAGGCTTGCCGGCGTAGTTCAGGTACACGTAGCACTCGTCCAGCAGCAGGTAAATCCCGCGCTCGTGAGCCAGGTGGACAATCCGCTCCAAATCCTCCGCCGAAACCACCGAGCCGGCCGGGTTCGACGGCGAATTCAGGATGATGGCCTTGGTCCGGGGCGTAATGGCCTTCTCAATCGCATCTGCAGTAATGCGGAAGCTCTCCGCTTCGCTGGTTTCAAGAAAAACTACCTTGCCGCCGGCGTACTGAATGATGTCTTTGAAGCTGACCCAGTAGGGGACCGGCAGAATAACTTCGTCGCCGTGGTCCACCAGCACCTGGATGGTGTTGAACAGCGCCAGCTTGCCGCCAGTGGTGAAGATGGCCTCGTTCAGCCCGTAATCCGAGCCGAAATCGGTAGCGTGGCGCTCCACGATGGCCTTGCGCACGTCGGGAATGCCCGGCACCACGGTGTAGCGGGTAAAGTTGGCGTCGATGGCGGCAATGGCCGCGTCCTTGATGTGCCGTGGGGTGGGGAAATGCGGCTCACCGGCCCCGAAATCCACCAGGTTTACGCCCTGGGCGCGCAGTTTTGCGGCTTCGGCTGCCACGGCCATGGTTGCGGAAACTTCGATCCGGCCAATCCGGTCGGCAAAGACTTTGGTAGGAGTTGTGACTGTCATAGCTCTTCTATCTTTACAGATTTTGGAGCAAAGGCAAAACCGGCGGCAGGAAAACTATTGATTGGAGACTGTTGTTCCGGCGCCACAATCGGGATCTTGACGCGCGAGGCGCTACGCGCTACAGTGTCAGCATGATTCGGTCGTTTCGGCACGCCGGCTTGGAGAAGTTTTACCTGACTGGAAGCAAGGCGGGCATCCAACCGGCACATGCCGCCAGGCTGCGCAGGCAGCTTACGCTGCTGAATACGGCCAGGAATGCGAATCGCATGGATGTTCCAGGCTGGGATTTGCATCCGCTCAAGGGGATGCTTGCCGATCATTGGTCGATCAAGGTCAATGGAAACTGGCGCATGACGTTCAAATTCGAGGATGAGAGCGCAATCCTTGTGGATTATCGGGATTACCACTGACGGTTAAGGAGAATCACGATGGCGATGACGATGCACAACCCCGCCCACCCGGGTGAAATCCTTCGCGAGTACCTGGGCACGGTGCCGGTGGGCGTGGCGGCAAAAAAGCTGCGCGTGGCGCGGTCGACACTTTCGCGCCTGCTGAATGGGCGGGCATCGTTTACGGCGTCGATGGCGCTCAGGCTGGCCGATGCCTTTGGAACCGAGCCGGGGATGTGGCTCGACCTGCAGCAGCAGTACGATCTGTGGCACGCCGCCAGGCGCAAGCGGCCCAAGGTGGAAAAGTTTCCCCAGGCGGCATGAGGCTCCCAAGTTTCAGAACAGTCGCTTTTGAAATCCGGGATTCAATTTGCCCTAGCTTTTGTTGATCCGTTCGCGCAGCCGCTTGAAGACGTTGGGCGGAAGCAGCCCGGTCACGTCGCCGCCAAAGCTGAACACTTCCTTCAGCATCCGCGAGCTGATAAATGAGTAGCGCCCAGCCGGCTGCAAAAAGACGGTTTCAATCTCCGGGGCCAGACGCCGGTTCATCAGC
>JARLGF010000024.1 GCA_031296165.1 Occallatibacter sp.
CCGCAAAATCATCATCAAGTTTGAAGGCTGCTATCACGGCCACGCCGACGGCCTGCTGGTCAAAGCCGGCTCCGGCGTCGCGACCTTTGGAATCCCCGGTTCCGCCGGCGTTCCGGAAGAGATCGCCCACCTCACCTTTGCTCTCCCCTATAACGACATCGCCGCAGTCGAGGCGGCATTCGACGCGCATCCCGACGTCATCGCCGCCGTCATCATCGAGCCCATCGTTGGCAACGCCGGCTGCATCCCGCCCGCCCCCGGCTACCTCTCCGCCCTACGCGCTCTCACCCGCCGCGAAGGCGCACTGTTCATCGTAGACGAAGTCATGACCGGCTTCCGCGTCGCTCTCGGCGGCGCATGCCAGCTTTACGAAATAGATCCCGACCTCATCACCCTCGGCAAAATTGTTGGCGGCGGCCTGCCCGTCGGCGTCTTCGGTGGCAAGCGCAAATTCATGGACCAGCTAGCCCCTCTCGGCCCCGTCTACCAGGCCGGAACCCTCAGTGGAAACCCTCTCGCCATGGCCGCCGGCATCGCCACGCTATCCCACCTGCAAGCCCACGCCGACACCATCTACCCCCAGCTTGAAGCCACCTCGAAAGCCGTCTTTGAAGGCGTAGCCGCCGAAGCAGCCTCAGCCGGCGTCCCTCTCACCACCAACCGCTTAGGCGCCATGGGCACCTGGTTCTTCACGCCCGGCCCCGTCACCAACTACGAGCAAGCCGCCGCCTCCGACACCGCCGCCTTCGGCCGTTTCCACCACGCCATGCTCAACCAGGGAATCTGGTTGCCGCCAAGCCAATTCGAGGCAGCCTTCCTAAGCACCGCCCACGGCAAACAAGAAGTAGCCGCGACGATAGCCGCCGCCCGCCAGGCATTTTCCGCGTAAGTCCCCCAGCGCGAAATCTGGCCTACTGCCCCGCGGGCTCCGGCTTCCTCACCCAGAGCCCATACCGGAAATTTTCCGCCGAGGGAGCCATGCTCATCGTATAGTGCATACGAATGTAATCGCACAAGGGCGCGTAGACGCTCGTGCCGTGCCGGAGACTCACCCGGTAGGGAATCAAAAATAAGTATTGGATGGACCGCAGCTCACCTACTCCGTCCACCGCGCACTGACCTTCAAACCGGTCGTGCAGCAGCAGGGCTGTTTGCGGCTCTCGCGTCAGATCGTCCATCTTTCTTTCAACCGCGCTTACGGTGTTTGCGTTCTCCAGTCCTTCGTAGAAGCCATAGTCGATCCGGTCCGATAGATATGTGCCGACTCCGTTTGGCCGGTACCCAAACGGCGCCGCGAACTTCCCCCGCCAGATGGGGTAAATCGCCGCCAAATTCACATCCCGCGCCGAGTTGCCTCTTGTGCGCATCGCCGCCAGCCGCACCTCCATCTTTTGCCGTGTCGCTAGGTCCAGCTGCGGAAGAATAAACCTTTCGGCCATCCCCGTAAATGCGGCAATCGCTTCCACGTTTCCGCCCTCTTCGACGTTGTTCATCCACACGCGGCCAAACGCCGGAGCGGAAAACCAGACTCCCTCCACCGCCGGAATCAGAAAAATAAAGCAGACAAATCCAGCGCTGTACCACCGCCACAAACGCGGCTGATTCGAAACGTAAAACAGACAGCAGATAAAAATACCCAGCCCGTTCATGAACACGTGATCCCGGTCGCAGCGGCCTAGCGCTGCGGCCATCATGGGGATCGAGTACAGAATCAGGCAAAGCGTGTTGTCGTGCAGGTCCCCCTGCCGCAAGCGCCGGTTGAGGTAACACGCACACACAAAGAGCCCCGCAACGAACAGCAGCAGATGCGGTGCCGGCACAATCGGAAAGCTGTCTGCGCCCCCGCTGTCCGCGCGCATCGTGTCGAAGACGTGCAGGCGCTGCGCCACCAGAAACAGCGCCCCCACCGCAGCCGCCAATCCAGCCGTCCCCGCCAGTTGCTCGCTACGCCGCCGCCCACCCAGCAAAAACAGGCACACGCAGGCGAACCCATGCGCCACCGCCGTCTCCGGCGAACTCAGCAGCAGCACGCCAGTAAAGACAATCGCTAGCACCCCGGCCAGCAGCCGATCGTGTCGCCCGCCACGGCGCAGTGCTCGATCCACCGTCAGAACCAGAAAGAGCGGCAGCGCATGGCGCAGCACGGCCTGCGCGCCCATGTTCAGAATGTTCAGAGAGAGCGCCGCCATCAGCATCAGGAAGATTGGCCGCTTCTTCTCCGTCGGATAGTCGATTCCGTCGATCACGCCAAAGAGCGCCCAGGTGCCCAGCAGAAAGTTCAACACCCACACTGCAAAGAAAGACTGTCCCACGCTGAGTTGGAACACGCGTTCCAGACCATAGGCGACATACAGCCACAGCACGCCGAAGACCCACTCGAAATCCAGATACGGTCTCTTCCCCTGCGCAATCAACCAGACTCGATCCGTCCAATAGGTCGACTCACCAAACCCGCCAGCGCTGCCCGTAAAGACATACATTGCCGCGCAGCCAACCAGCAAAGCCAGCAGCCAGAAAACCAGAATTCTCCGTGGCATTGGTTTCGGTGGTTGGCTCGCCCCTGCAAACGTAAATGCTGTTCCGCTGTTCCACACCGCCGCCCCCGCCAGAAACACCAGCAGCAGAATGACTCCCACGCGGTTGTTATAGCCAAAATAGTAGGAAGAAGATCGTGCCGGTTCCACCCCAAATAGATAGGGAACCAGAAACACAGCCGCTAATCCACAGATGCCGTACAGAATACCGCGCCGGCGTTGGCCGATTGCCCGTGCCGCAGCTACAAGAGTCATCATGGTCTCCTGAATGTTCCTTCTCCGTCCCCATGTTACTGGTTCATCCGGAATATCAGGACCAATTTCTGACCCGCTTCATCCCCGCCGCGACAACCGAAGTCTCGCAATCCACTGCGGCGGCCCTAATACATCTAACTGCAATTCTGTGTAAACTCAGACGGCTCGGATCGCTGCCACTTTCCTCCAACCTTCTCCACTGCGAAAATCCCGCTGCTGCCACAGTCGCCTCCGCACATCTTCACCACCGAAACCAGCGCCCTTGAATGCGCGCGGTCAAAGCCCGGAACCCCCAGGAAGCGCACATGCTTCAGTTGCACATAGTTTGCGCACCGCGCCGTGTCCCGCCCATGGGCTCCCAGGCAAGCCTCAGCCTTATCTGCCTCATCTCTCGAAAGCAGCCTGTATCCTGCCGGGATCGTAAACTTCTGTTCCCATTTGTGGCTCTGCCAGTTAGCGGCATCAAAGGCATCGCTCATTTCGCGTTCATCCGCTGTCGATGGCTTCAGGCAACTCCCATCCATCTGCGGAATATCGGTCATTGAGCTCTCCGCAAACGCAAGCGGCTCCATCACCGGCCCCTGATACAGCACGGAGTAAACCTCGTACGCCTCCGCGAGAGCAGGTTCGCCCCCGGCTGATTCAAAGGTTTCGTCTTTCCAAGATCAGGAATCGTCGACCGACTCGCCGGCGTTTCACCCCAGCGCCACAGACTCAGGCCCACACACAGAAACGCCACGCCAATGGCCACCCCACCCAGCCACAACAACACACTCTGCGGAATGCGCATCCTCAACTCCGCTCGGCCACTATCCGTTTCGCCTGGGGCACATCGAGCCACGATCAGCCCTCATCCCCAAGCATCCACCCTTACAAACCTTCGCGTGCCAACAAACCGCTCCACCAGCATCCCCGCCGCCGCGACCGAAGCCCCTCGCTCAGCCGTCGGCTCCAGATGCCCTCCATCGTGCAGCACCACATTCGCCGCCCGGCCGCGCCGCGCAAGCCCGTCAATCTTCTTCGTCAGCTCCCCCACAATCCGATCCACCGAAGTCTCGCTCCAGTCTGAAGTCATCGCATTCCACGTCACGACTCTCAACCCCAGCGAACGCGCAATCCGAAACACCGCCGGCCGCTTCGCCCCAAACGGCGGACGAAAATACCCGACCTTCTCCCCCGTAATCTCTTCCAGCGTCCCGCAAGTCCGCACCAACTCCTCGCGCACCTTGCTTGCCGGCGTCACCGCCAGGTTCGGATGGTCCCACGAGTGATTCCCGATCAGGTGCCCTTCCGCTACAACCCGCCGCACCAACTCCGGTTCCGCCTGCGCCCGTCCGCCCAGCATAAAGAACGTAGCCTTCACCCCGTGCTTCGCCAGCACATCCAGCAGCCGCGGCGTCCACTTGGGATTCGGTCCATCGTCAAACGTCAGCGCCAGCTCATCGGCCTGCTTCGGCGCAATCAGAGCCCGCCCAAAGATCCCCGACCCCGGCCACATCGCCGCGTACGCATAGCCGCCCGCCGCCAGCCCCAAAGCCCCGGCCGCGCCCAAACCCGTATAAATCTCTGTTCCCAGTGCAGAAAGCATCGTGTCTATCAGTGTGCGGCTCCTCCCCCCTGCCCAGCAAGCCTTGCCCCCTCCCCCATCCCCAGGCGTACACTAGCCTTGATCGGGCCGCATCCTGACTCCTCGGAGCGGCACTGGAGACAAATGAACATTACCAGCTTCCCCGGCCGCGCGAAGCCCTCGCCCACCGCCCCCCATACAAAAGTCACCGTGCCCGCTCTCAGCGAGATGAAGAGCCAGGGCAAGCCCATCTCCGCCCTCACCGCCTACGACTACTCCAGCGCCCGTCTTGTCGACGAAGCCGGCATCGACCTGCTTCTGGTCGGCGACTCGCTCGCCATGGTCGTTCTCGGCCACGACAACACTCTCGCCATCACCGTCGACGAAATGCTCCACCACACCCGCGCCGTTCGCCGCGCCGTCCACCGCGCCCTCGTCGTCGCCGACATGCCCTTCGGCAGCTATCACGCCTCCATCGCCGAGGGCCTCACCAACGCCATCCGCTTCGTCAAGGAAGCTGGGGCCGAAGCCGTCAAAATCGAAGGCCCACGCATCGAGTTGGTCCGCACCCTCGCCAACGCCGAAATCCCGGTGATCGGCCATCTCGGCCTTACACCGCAAAGCATCCATCGCATGGGCGGCTACCGCGTCCAGGCCCGCACTCC
>JARLGF010000025.1 GCA_031296165.1 Occallatibacter sp.
CCATGGGTCGTGCGGCTTCACGCCATACAAAAACATCCCCAGCAGCAAGCTGGAAAAGTACGCCAGCACCAATCCCAGCACCGACCCCGCAAGCAGCATCCAGCCCGCTTGCCGCAGCACCAGTCCCATCACCTGCCCACGTTGCGCGCCCAGCGCCATCCGCAGCCCCAGCTCCCGTGTGCGCTGGTTCACCAGGTACGCCAGCAACCCATAAATTCCCGACACACACAGCAGCAGGGCGCAGCCGCCAAAAATCTCCAGCAGCCGCGTCGCCAGTTGCTGGCTCCCATACGAGTCCTCCACAATCTGGTCCATGGTGGTGAAGGTGCTATTGGCCAACTCCGGACTCGCATTGCGCAGCAATTGGCGCAGCTCCGGCATGACGGAAGAAGGACTGCGCTCCGTGCGCACCGCCAAATCCATCGCTATTCCCTCCACAACTTTGTAAAACCTGCTGTCCGGCGTAATCTGCGGCAGGCAAACCTCAACCTCGGGCTTTGACTGCTCGGCGACAGAAACCTGGCGCTCGTCGTCGAGCACTCCCACGACCGTTGCCTTTCGATCCTTTCCGTAGCTCATCAGCGTTGTGCCCAGAATCTTCCCTGCATCGTCGTCCTCCCCGGTCCATGCTTTCTCAAACGCGCGGTTCACCACCACCACAGGCTGCGAGCTCGGCGTATCTCCCTCGTTGAAAAATCTTCCCTTGAGCATCCTGAAGCCAAATACCTTTTGCATCTCAGGGCTCACCACACGGAATTGCGATTGCAGTTCGCGGCGCCGCACATCGGCGGCACTGTTACCGTCGGATGAAAACGTGTAGATCATCGAGAAGGTCTTGCCCAGAGGCACCTCGGTCATCAACGAGGCGCTTTGAACTCCGGGTAGGTGTTGCACCCTTTCCAGCAGCGGCTCGTAGAGTTCCGTGGCCATGTTCCTTCCGGCGAATTTGTAAGCCGGGATGGTCATATTGGCCACAATCACGTGATCGGTGCGGAAGCCCAGCGGAACATGCTTCAAGGCATAGATTGAGCGCAGCAGCAGCCCGCATCCGGCCAGCAGGGTCAGTGACATGGCAATCTCGGTAATCACCAGCACCGCGCGCAGCCGATGCTGCCCCCGGCCTGCGCCGCTCTGCGGACTCCCCGTGCGCAACGCCGGCTCAATCGAAGCTCGTGCCGCTCCCACCGCTGGCAACAGCGAGGAAAACAGCGCGCTCAATACCGTCAACCCCGCCAGGGCAGCAATCACAGAAAGACTGGGCGTCATCTTTTGATGCACGTCGAACTGCGTGGTCAGCGCATGAGCAAAGAGCTGCAGTGTCAGCATGGCCAGAGCCAGCCCCAACAGCGAGCCAAGCACGCTCAGAACCAGCCCCTCGGCCAATAGCTGCTGCATAATCTGCCAGCGGCTCGCGCCCAGTGCTCCGCGCACTGCAATCTCCCGCTGCCGTGCCGAGGAGCGCGCCAGCATCAGGCTGGTCACGTTCAGGCAGGCAATCAGCCACAACACCCCAGAGGCGCCGAACAGCGCAAGCAGGGATTTACGTACATTATCCTTCACCAGCGAATCGCCGTAGGTTTGCAGCTCGATGGAGCTGACCTGCTCCCGCTGGAAAGGCTCTATGTATTCTGCGGCAACCCCGGGCTGGATGCCGCGCAGCTCCGCCTGTGCCGCGTTAAGACTGATCCCCGGCTTCAGCCGCGCAACAGACTCATAGGACGTCATTCCATGGGCTACGCGTACCTTGTCGGCATCGCCAAGGAGGATGGGCTTCCACACCACGGGCTTTGCCCCGCCAAAAGGGAACGTGAAACCGCGCGGCATCACACCCACCACGATGTAGGAATCCCCGTTCATTTTCACCGCCCTGCCCAGGATTTTCGAGTCGCTGCCGAAGGCTGTGCGCCAGACGGTATCGCTCAAAATGAGAGAGTGCGCGTCCTCCGCGCCTACCGACCCCCAATCGGACCCGGCTTTAAACTCGCGGCCAATGGCAGGTTGCACACCGAGCGTCGCAAACAGATTGGAGCTGATCTGCGGCGAATCCACCTGCGTGGCGCCCGCATTGTCTTCAAGAAATGAGACTCTTTGGAGATTTTCGGTGCCAAAGTAGCCAATCTCCTTCAGCGTGTGGCTGCGCTCGGCCCACTGCCGCAGATCCAGATAGGGCGCCCCCCAGCCGACCGGCCCTTTCTTCCCCGACTCTTGAATTTTGACCAGTTGCCGTGGATGGTCATATGGCAACGGCCGCAGCATCACGCGATCCACCACCGTGTACATGGCCGCGGTTGCGCCCAGACCCAGCGCCAGCATCCCGATCACCGTGCAGGTGTATCCCGGAGCCTTGCGCAGTTGCCGCAGCGCATAACGCAGATCGCGCAAAAAGCGTTCGAGCCAAACCCATGCCCAGGTCTCGTGCGCCTTGTCCCTCACCAGAGCAACATTCCCAAACGCACGCAGCGCCGCGTAACGAGCCTCTTCCGCGCTCATGCCCGCGGCCACGTTCTCCGCAGTCTGCCGCTCAATGTGAAACTGCAGTTCGTCGTCCAGCCGCCCCGCGGCCTTTCCTCGCCCGAACAGCATCTCGATCCTCATCCGCAACTTCGCCAGCCAACGCATCGTACACTCCTCAGGCTTCCGCCATTACCAGGTCAATGGCCGCCGACAGCCGCGTCCAATTGGCGGTTTCCTTTTGCAACTGCCCGCGCCCGGCCGCGGTGAGCGAGTAGAACTTGGCCTGCCGGCCGGTTTCGCTCTCCGCCCATTTGGCCTTGATCCAGCCCTGCTGCTCCAGCCGGTGCAGCGCCGGATAAAGCGAGCCCTGCTGCACCTGCAACACCTCGCCCGAGACCTGTTGAATGCGTTTGGCGATGGCCCACCCGTGCTTCGCCTCCGGTGAAAGCGTCTTCAGGATCAGCAGGTCGAGTGTTCCCTGCACAAGATCGTTTGGTTTTCCCATACCTAGATTATCTACAACAAAGAAGTGTAGACCGTCAAGGTATGCCGGCAAATTCCGCCCCATTCCGATCCAGGTTTATCGCTCCTGAAAGTTCTCTCCGGCACTCGCGAAATTTCTCTCTTTTGCCTGTGCCCATGTCCCATGTATGCTCCAGACGCGGGAGGTCGCATCGTCATGGGTCAAGTGCCGGTTCGTGTCATCACGGTGGAGCGCGAGTACGGCTCGCGCGGCGGGGAGTTTGCGCACGACCTGGCGGAGCGGCTGGGCTGGCGGCTGCTCGATTCCGAACTGCCCTGTGCGGCGGCGCGCGCTGCCGGCGTATCTCCTGAGCTGGCAAAGAAATACGACGAACGCCTCGATCCCTGGTACTACCGCTACGGCAAAATCTTCTGGCAGGACTCGGGCTATTCCATGTCCGGCCTCGCTGAGGATCAGGTCTTCGACTCCCAGCGCATGTTGTCGCTCATCCGCCAGGAAATTCTAAAGGCCGCCAAAGAGGGCAACTGCGTTCTGGTGGGCCGCGGCGCTGCCTGTGCCCTGGCCGGGCAGCCGGGATGCTTTCACGTTTTTGTCTACGCCACGGCATCGGCCAAGCGCGACTGGTTCGCCCACGCCTTTCCTGACCGGGTCCAGCACGCCGACCAGCATCTGGCCGCCTTTGACAAGCGCCGCGCCGCCGTCATTCGCAAGTTCTATCAGCAGGAGTGGTGCGCGCGCGGGCTTTATCACATGCTGTTGAACTCATGCATCGGCAACGAGACTATGATTGCCGCCGTGCAAGGCGCAACCGGCCTTCCAGCCGCGGCGAAACAGGTGGCAGGCTGATGAATGAACAGCCCGCGTCCTTCTATTCCCTAGTCCCTACACCAAAACCCGCCGCACCCGCTGGCCAATCCGCGTAAAAACCTCCCACGGAATAGTCCCCGTGGCCTCGGCGTGGTCGAATGCGGAAATCGTCTCAGTCCCCTGCGTTCCCAGGATCACCACTTCGTCGCCGGCCTCAACGCCCGGAATGTCGGTCACGTCTATCACCGCCTGGTCCATGCTGATGCGGCCCACCAGCGGCGCGCGAGTTCCACGAACCAGCAGGCTGAAGCGGTTGCCCAGGCGCCGGTCCAGCCCGTCGGCGTAACCCACGGCCAAAAGCGCCAGCCGCATCGGCTCGCTGGCCACAAAGGTTCCGTTATAGCCCACTACCGCGCCGGCAGGAACCGAGCGCAGGGAGGTCACTCTGGTCTTCCAACTCAATACCGGCTGCAAGCGGGCGCGTGCGGCAGTCAGGGAGGCAGGCTCCCACTCAAAGTCCGGGTCAAACTGCGGCGCCAGGCCATACAGCACCAGCCCCGGCCGCATCATGGTCTTCATCCCATGCCGGTCTGCCAAAGCGGCAATCTCCCCCGCCTGCCCGGCCAGCAGCGCTGAGGAGCTGCCCACGTTGAACCATTCGGCATAGAGGCCCGTGTCTTCAACCCGGCGCAGCACCTCGGCCATTTGGGCCAGTTGCGACTCGGTCACCGCGCCATCGGCTTCATCGGCGGCGAACAGGTGGGTCATCACGCCCTCCAGCTTGAGCGGCGACTCGGGAACAAACCGCGCCAGAGCCGCGCTAACCTGGTCCGGGCTCACGCCCTGGCGGCTCATGCCGGTATCGATTTCCAGGTGAATCGGCAGCGAGGCCGCCGGCGCTCCCGCAGCCCGCGCCACGCTTTCCAGTTCGTCCAACTGCCAGCGCTCCCAGACCACAGTCGTCAGCCCGTGCTCCACCACCGCCGCGCCCTGTCCGGGAAACATCCCGCCAATCACCAGAATCCGCGCCTCGGGGCACAGCGCGCGCGCCGCCAAGCCCTCTTCCACTGAGGTCACCCCCAGCCACTTTGCCCCGGCGCGCACCGCGGCCGGAGCGCATAGCTCCAGCGAGTGGCCGTAGGCATTCGCCTTCACAATAGCCAGCAACTCCGCATGGGGCGCGGCCAGGGTTTGCAGAAAGCGATAGTTTTCTTCCAGGGAACGGGTGCGGATTTCAACCCAGCAGGGGCGCATTGGCATTTGGCTGTCCAAGCGTTAGTTTACCGCGAGCGCGCAACGCCTCGTCCCACCAGCGCAAACGCCACCACGGTTTCGCCCTGGCTCGCCAGCCCGTCGAGCAGTTCGGCTTCCAACTCAAGCGGTACAGGCATCTCGCAGGCGGCCACCTCAGCCGGAGTAGCGCCAATAAAGCACAGTTCGCAGTGCCCCAGTCCTTCGGTGCCCTCCGCGTCGCCCTCCATGCGCACCGGCGGACCAAAGACCCGGCACGTCATCGGCCGGCTCTCGTACACGCCGCAAAGCCCGGTGGCAGGGTCCAGCGCCGGACAGGCCGCCTCGTTGGCAAACTCCTCAAAGCGCTCCCGGTCCGCATCCGTGTCGCCCAGCAGCCCGGTTTCCCGGTCGCCCGGAAAATCGGCTCCATGCTCGTCAATCCACGCCCGCGCCCGCCGCTCGATCTCCGCCGCCAGCGCAGGTTCCGCGGCCCGCAGCGCATCCATCCCGGCGCCAAGCCGCAGCGCATCCAGCGGGCCGATGGCAAACGCACCATGGCAGCACTGCGTGCATCCAGGCCGGCACACAAGCCAATCCCCTGCCCGCCGCGCCGCCTCGGCCAGCGCCGCATCCATAATCTGCACCAGTTCCTCGTCGCCCTCGGGCAAGCGCATGACGGCAAGCATAACGGATTCCGCTTCAGTTGTTTTTGGAATTGTCCACAAAGCAGATCGCGACAGCCCTTGCCTCGCGAGCCTTACGGCAGCTTGAAGGCTTTAACGGCGATGGCGTTGGGCGCGCGGCCGGTCGTCAGCAGGGTAAAGAGCGACTGCGAGGCGGTGCGCACCACGGCAATATCGTCCGAACGCGTATCCACAACAAACAGCAGGTGTCCCGCCGAGGAAAATGCCAGCGCCGAGGGCCCGTCGCCCACATGGATGGATTTGAGGCGCTTGCCGTCGTCGATGGCGTAGGGCGTCACGTATTGCGAGTGGAAGTTGCTCACGTAGAGGATCGCGTTGTCGCTTGAAACCAGGCCGCGGACGGGACTGTCGCCCATCATGTAGGCTCCCCCCACGTCGTCGGTGCCGGTGACCACCTCGGAGATCGAATCGGAGAGGGAATTGGACACAAACAACTCGCCGCCGTCGGGCTTGAGCGCCAGTTGTACCGGCGCGTGCCCCACGTCCAGCAAGGCTTCCAGCCGGTCGAGCTGCGCAGGATTGCTCTTCGGATGAGCCAGGGTAATCGCCATGATCTGGTGGCCGCTGGAGCAGGCCACAAACGCTTTCGAGGAGTCGGGCAGGATAACGGCATCGTCCGCCCCCGGGCAGCCCGTAAAGACGGAGCGCACCGTGCGGGTTCCCGGATCGATAAGGCTCACCGAATTTCCCCCGCGATTGGCCACCACCAGGGTCTTGCCGTCCGGGCTCAGGCGGGTTGAGGCGGGCTCCTCGCCGGTGCCGATCTGGGCAATCTCGCTGCGGGCTTTCATGTCCAGCACAGAGATGCTGTTCGAGCCCGAGTTGGCCACATACGCCAGGGTTCCGGCCGGGTCAAGCTCGATGGAAACCGGCTGGCGATGGACTGGAATTGTCGCGGCAATGCTGTTGTTTTCAGCGTTGATGACCGAAACCGAGCCTTGTGCGCCCACCGCGCCGGAGTTGACCACATACACTTCGTTGCGGGTGGAGCTGGCGGCCACGGACACCGGATTCTGGCCCACGGCCACTTCGCGGTCCACGCGGACATTCACCACGTCCAGCACCGTGACCGTGCCGCTGCCGCCGTTGGTCACGTAGGCGTATTCGCGATAGTTGGCGGGATATGCGGGAAAATCGTGGGGCCGGCAGGCCGTCAGGGGCAGTGCAAGCAGGCCCAGGGCAAACAGGCTGCGGCCCCGTTGTGATGCAAATCCGAACGTGCTGGAAAATGGGTTCATGGGAGCCTGTTTACACTGCGGCAGCGTCAACATGAATGCCGCGTGGCAACTGGCGGCCTACGATGGGGGCGATCTGCCCGATCTCGTCCATCATACTGGCAAACTGCCGGGGGTAGATGGACTGCGGACCGTCGGAGAGCGCTTTGTCGGGTTGGTGGTGCACCTCCACCAGGACGCCGTCGGCGCCCGTGGCCACCGCGGCCCGCGCCATCGGCAGCACGCTGTCGCGCCTCCCGGTGCCGTGGCTCGGGTCCACCAGAATGGGCAGGTGGCTCACCCGCTGAATGGCGGGGATGATGCTCAGGTCCAGCGTGTTGCGGGCGTGGTCGGCAAACGTCCGTACGCCGCGCTCGCAGAGAATCACCTCGTAATTCCCCTCGCTCATTACGTACTCGGCCGACATCAGAAACTCTTCCAGCGTGGCGCTCAACCCGCGCTTCAGCAGCACCGGCTTGCGCAGCCTCCCCACGCTTTTCAGCAGCGAATAATTCTGCATGTTGCGCGCGCCAATCTGGATGACGTCCGCGTACTCGGCCACCAGTTCCAGCGATTCGTTGTCGATGGCTTCGGTCACGATCCGCATCCCGTAGCGGCTGCGGATATCGGCCATGATGCGCAGAGCCTCAAGACCCAGACCTTGAAAGGCATAAGGAGAGGTGCGGGGTTTGTAGGCGCCGCCGCGGAAAAACTGTGCGCCGGCCGCGGCCACCTGTTCGGCAATGGCAAAGGCCTGGTCCCGGTTTTCAATCGAGCACGGACCGGCAACCACCGCCAGATCGTGGCCGCCAATCGTGGCGTCCGTTCCCGCAAAGCGAATGACGGTGTCTTCTTCTTTGACGTCCCGGCTGGCTAATTTATAGGCTTTTGTGACGCGTATAACTTCGGCCACCCCGGAGAGTTCTTCCAGGTTGCCGCGGTCCACTTCGCCCTGGTTGCCGGTAATGCCAATGGCGGTGCGCTGGGCTCCGGGAAGGGGGTGTGCACGGAAGCCCAACTGTTCTATATGTTCGCAAACCGCCTGAATTTCTTCCGGCGTGGCCTGCGCTTTCATTACTACTAACATCGCGAGCCCTCGAACCTCCAGTCTACCGGCTGGAACGGCGAAGGGCAATTTATAACCGGCTGCTCAAGCCCGCAACGGCTTCCGGGTTTTGCTGGGTTGATGGTTGATTCTGCTCGAAACAACGCGCATTGAAATGCCAGGAACAAAGATCGAACAATGGCAAAGTAAGCGGCAACGGCTACAGCGCTTATTCGGAATCTGTTTCGTCGGCTTCGGCGCCAGACTTGGCGGCCACAATCGCCGGAGCCACTACCATCCCAACAAATGCGAGGGCAATCAATAGGTCATGCATCGTTCATTCTCCTTGTGCGGCTCTTCGGAGCCTGTCCACAATTCAATGATCGGTGTAATTGGAGAAAACCAAAATACCACTTACATTTCTTCGCGTGAGCAGTAAGAGGGATGCCCGTTACACGAAAGTGGGATAGCGGAATTGCCCGATCGCTGTCTTATTTGCAGCTTCAGCCGGAGCCCGGCGCCTGTCCGCACGGCCCTGCCCTGGGCCGCTGCCGACACAATCATGCGCCATAAACGCAAGCAGCCTATAATGAAGCATGGCGACTGCCCGGCAAGCCATACCGGTACAGGTTCCAGGCGCACCCACGCCGTCCGGCGGGGTAGTGCCGGAGGCAGTGCGCGAAGTAGCCCCCAAGCCCCTCGATCTGCGCTTTGAAGCGCTTCTCAAACTGGTCCAGGCCAACCGCCCCAGCGATGACATCGCTCTCATCCGCAAGGCCTGGGAGTTCTGCGTCAAGCATCACGAAGGGCAGATGCGCGCCTCCGGCGAGCCCTATATCATCCATCCCCTCGAGGTAGCCGAGGTGCTGGCGGAGATGAAGATGGACTCTACGGCTATCTCCGCCGGACTGTTGCACGACGCCGTTGAAGACACGCCCGCCACCAATGAAGAGATTGAAGCCGGCTTTGGCGATCAGGTGGCCCACATCGTCGAGGGCGTCACCAAGATCGACAAAATCCAGTTTGCCAACCGCGAGGACCGTCAGGCCGAAAATGTCCGCAAAATGCTGCTGGCCATGGTTTCGGATGTGCGCGTGGTGCTCATCAAGCTGGCCGACCGCCTGCACAACATGCGTACCCTGGAGCACCTCAAGCCGGACCGCCAGGAGGCCATCGCCCGCGAAACCCTGGACATTTACGCCCCGCTGGCCCACCGCCTCGGCATGGGTAAAGTGCGCGGCGAGCTTGAAGATCTGGCCTTCCGCTACACCGACCCCGTGAGCTACGAAAAGGTCTCGGCTGCCGTCGAGTCCCGCCGCATTGAGGGTGAGCAGTTTCTGCGCGGCGTGGAAGACACGCTGGTCGAGCAACTGCGCGAAAACGGCATCGAGGCCCGCGTCGAGTGGCGCATCAAGCGCCTCTATTCCATCTTCCAGAAGATTGAGCGTTCCAAGGTTTCCTTCGATCAGGTCTACGATCTGCTGGCCATTCGCGTCATCACTCAGGACGTGGCTTCGTGTTACGCCGTCTTCGGCCTCATCCACACCCTGTGGCGGCCGGTGCCGGGCCGCATCAAGGACTTCATCGCCATTCCCCGCGCCAACCACTACCAATCGCTCCACACCACGGTAATGGGCGCCAGCGGCCACCAGTTTGAGGTGCAGATTCGCACCGAAGAGATGCACCGCATCGCCGAGGAAGGCATTGCCGCCCACTGGAAGTACAAGGCCGGCGGAGCCATGGTCACCGCCCGCGACGAAGAGCGGCTCAACTGGATTCGCCAGTTGGTTGAGTGGCAAAAGGAGATGACCGACCCCAACGAATTCCTCTCCAGCCTGAAGATGGACCTCTATCCCGACGAGGTCTATACCTTCACGCCCAAGGGGAAGGTCGTCGTGGTCCCGGCCGACGCCACGCCCATCGACTTTGCCTACACCATCCACACTGAGGTCGGCCACACCTGCGTCGGCGCCAAGGTCAACGGCCGCATGGTGCCCCTGCGTTCCAGGCTGCGCACCGGCGACATCGTTGAAATCGTTACCCAGAAGGATCACAAGCCGAGCCGTGACTGGCTCACCTTCGTCAAAAGCCCGCGCGCCCGCAACAAGATCAAGCATTGGCTCAACGAGGACCAGCGCCGCCGAGCCGTCGAAATCGGCCGCAAGCTGCTGGAGCGCGAGGCCCGCAAGTTCAAAGTGCCAATGAGCCAGATCACGGACCAGGATTTGGGCCGCATCGCCGGCGAGTATGGCGTATCCACTGCCGCCGACCTGCTGGCCACGCTGGGCCAGGGCAAGCACACCGCCCACAATGTGCTCAGCAAACTGGCGCCGGGACTTGCCAACCAGGGCGAGGCCGAGCCGGAAGCCAAACCCGGCAGCGAAGGCGCCATGTCCGATGCGGTGCGCAAACTGCACCTCACCGGTTCCGATTCGCTCCAGGTCGAGGGCCAGAACGACCTGCTGGTCTATCGCGCGCGGTGTTGCAATCCCATCCGCGGTGAAGAGATTATCGGCTACGTCACTCGCGGCAAAGGCGTGGCTGTCCATGCGCGCAGTTGCCCCAATGTGCAGAATCTGCTCTATGAGAGCGACCGCCGCATCAACGTCGAGTGGTCCCGCGTCGGCGACCAGACCGTTGGCCGTCCCCAGCGCTACCCGGTCAAGATCACCATCTTCTGTGACAACCGCGCCGGCATGTTGAAGGAGCTGACCGCCGTCATCTCCGACGACAACACCAACATCCGCGGCGTTGAAACTCGCGAAAGCGACGATGGCGAAGCCATCGTGGAGTTTGTGGTGGAAGCCGAAGACCTGCACCACCTCAACCGCATGGTCCTCGGCATTCGCCGCGTGGCCGGTGTGCGCGCCGTCCAGAGAACGCAAAAGCTGTAACCTGCGCTCCGGCTCTCAACCCGTATTCCCCTTTTTCCCTGCCAGGACAAGCCCTGTAGCCGTTTCCGATTTTGTATACAGGTTCCCTTCTTGTCATGCTGTCGATTTTTACCCGGCATGTGCCCACGGAAAATTTCACGTCGGACAAGTACGCGCGGATCCTCGCTGCCACCTACAGGCTCAAGGCGAGTCTTCTGTTTTTTCTCTGATGGTTGTGGCGGGCAAGATGTAGTGGCGTGAGAGGTAAATCAGGATTCCGCAGCGTGAATGCGGAAACAGCATAGTAGATAAATAATCTCTTCGCGCTCTACGGGAAGAGCCGCGATTGCGCAGCAAAGCGTTGATCGATATACCCGTAAAACCGGCTGGGAAGAGACGATTCTTGTCACAAAAGAAGCAGATACGTTTTCAGCTTCTTTGCGTCAGGAACCGGCTCTTCCCGCCCTTTGTTCGTGTTGTTACTTGTTCGGGTTCGGTTCCTCGTCTTGCGGAACCTCAGTGCCCTCTCCCGGGAAGGGCCAGTTCTTATCGAGAACCAGTTCCTTTTCGCGTTGAGCAGAAGAAACCTTGTCGATCATGATGTTTTCCAGGAAGTGCACGCCCGATTTGCCCGCGACAGCAATATCGATATCTCCATCCTTATCGAAGTCTGCGGTCACAAACTGCGTTCCAGCGCCTGCTGTGCCATTTACGCTGATCGGGTAACGGGTAAACGTGCCGGTCGCGCGGTCGATCTTGTAGTAATAGATCACCAGCGGATCGTGCGAACCCGGATCATGGCTATCGTGGCCGCGATACCGTTTGCCCACCACCAGTTCCGGCTGCCCATCGCCGTCAATATCGGCCATCTTCAGCGCATGGAGCTGCGAGTAAGACTCGTCGATGGTGTGCCGGATCCAGTGCCGGTCCGCACCGCTTCCTTGCTGCTCCAGCCAGTACAGACCATAGCTGTGGCCTTCTCCGTAAATCAGGTCCATCTTGCCGTCGTTATTCACGTCGTAGCCAATGATCGGAAATCCCGCATCGCCCAGGTTCCAGTCCGGATGCCACTTCCACTGGTCGTGATCGGCGTCGATATTTTCAAACCAGCCGGTGGGCGTCAGCACGTCGGCCTTGCCGTCGCCATTGATATCGGCGACGCCGATGCCGTGGCCGTCTTCAATATCGTTGGAGGCGACGGTGTGGATGATCTTGGTTGGGTCCTGGCCCTTGTCGTGGGCGTGGTCGTGGCCGAGCTTGTGGACGACGGGCTGGGGGCCTGCGAAATCGACCCAGATGATGCCTTCGTGGTTGTAGTGCGCAATCACCAGCTCGGGCTTGCCGTCGCCGTTGATGTCGGCCATCCAGCCGCCCTCGTTGTCATAGGTGTTGGCGATGAAGTGCTTCTTCCACTCACCGTCCTTCGTTTTGGGGTTCTCGTACCACCAGAGGCCGTTCGAAATCCAGCCATACGTAATGATGTCGGGATAGCCGTCGTGGTTCACGTCGACTGCCCACTCGCCGGAGTCGGAAACAAACTCGCCGTGAATGCCGACAGTGCGCCACTGGTGACGCTTCCACACACCGCTCTGCGGACCGGGATTTTCGTACCAGTAAGCCCCGCTCACAATGTCCAGGTAACCATCCCCGTTCATGTCGATTGCGGTTACGCCTTCGGAGTGATCGGTGCCCAGCCGGTGAGAGACAAAGGTTGCTTGGGGAACCCCGAACGGCCCGTTCCCCGGAGTGTTCTTGCGCGGTGTCTCCGCTTTCTGCGCGAAGACGAAGCTCCCGCAAACCAAGGCGAAGACAATGACGGCAAATCTCGTTGAGAGACCAAATCGTTTCATACCATTTCTCCTTGCAAATCTGTTTCCGATACCGTGGCCACGCTGCGATGCCTATTTCATGAATCCAGATCCCAGTGAACGGCCTCGTCACGATCATAACTGTGATCGCCGAGAAGGGCCGTCCCGGTTGCGGGGAATCTGAAAACGGCATCTCCTATGCCCGTCTTGGCCTCCCGGCTTCCAGACCGCTTACAGTTCATTCTTTACTTGCCGTTTCGCGCACGAATCCACGCCCTGCGCCACGACGTTCACCAGTATAGTTCCTAATCGCCGCGCCGATCGTCGTACTTTCTCCGTAGGCCAGTCCAGCGACGCAAATCACCTGCAGCCTATGATTTTGCTGGGGTTCCGTCCCGTTTACAGCAAACTGGAGGTCTTCCGGCCGTGCTTCCGGCTCACCGCCTTGCCGCCCGTGGTCCCGCGTTAAGCGCCGAATCCCGGCTTTCCACACACGCTTCCTGGCTCTCGATTGTGAATCCCGTGCGACAATGGAGGCAACCGTGATGACTACCGCCTCCTCTGCAGTTGTTCCTTCGCCTGTAGCGGTAACCCCGCAGTTGCTGGCTCAGCACAGCATCACTGCGGATGAGTACAGCCGCATTCTGACGGCCCTTGGCCGCGTGCCCTCTCTCACCGAACTCGGCATTTACAGCGTCATGTGGAGCGAACACTGCTCTTACAAGTCCAGCCGTGTCCATCTCAAGCGCTTGCCCACCAAGAGTGACCGCGTCGTTCAGGGGCCCGGCGAGAATGCCGGCATCATCGACGTCGGCGACGGCTGGGCCTGCGCTTTCAAGATTGAGAGCCACAACCATCCCAGCTATATCGAGCCCTTCCAGGGAGCGGCTACTGGCGTCGGCGGCATCCTGCGCGACATCTTCACCATGGGCGCCCGTCCGCTGGCGGTCATGGATTCGCTCCGCTTTGGTCCCATCGATCCAACGGTCGAAGAGCCCGGGCTGGTCCACCGCAACCACTCCATCGTTGAGGGAGTGGTCAGCGGCATTGCCGCCTACGGCAACTGTTTCGGCGTACCCAACCTGGGCGGCGAAACCAAGTTCGAGGCCTGTTACAGCGACAATCCGCTAGTCAACGCCTTTGCCCTTGGCATGGTCCGCATCGACGAGATTTTTTACGGCAAAGCCGCCGGCGCAGGCAACCCCGTCATCTATGTAGGCGCAAAAACCGGCCGCGACGGCATCCACGGCGCCACCATGGCCTCTGAAGAGTTCAGTGAGGGCTCTGAGGCCAAGCGCCCCAATGTCCAGTGCGGCGACCCCTTCATGGAGAAGCTGCTCCTTGAAGCCTGTCTTGAAGCCATGAAGACCGGCGCCATCGTCGGCATTCAGGATATGGGCGCTGCCGGCCTCACCTGTTCCACCTGCGAAATGGGCGGCCGTGGCGGCGTCGGCCTCGACGTTGAGCTGGATTTTGTCCCGCAGCGCGAAACCGGCATGACCTCCTACGAAATCATGCTCTCCGAGAGTCAGGAGCGCATGTTGCTGGTGGCCGAAAAAGGCCGCGAAGACGAAGTCCTCAAAGTATTTGAAAAGTGGGGCCTTGATGGCGTCATCGTCGGTACGGTCCGGCCTGAGCCGCGCCTCCGCATTACCCATCACGGCGTCCTTGTCGCCGACATCCCCAACCAGTCCCTTACGGACGATGCCCCGCTCTACCATCGCCCCGTCGGCACCTGGAAAACCCCCATTCCGCTCGAGCCTTCTGAAGAAATCCAGTCCCTGCTCGCCGAAGATCGTGACTTCACCGCCGACCTGAAAAAACTCCTCGCCAGCGCCAACGTCTGTTCCAAGCGCTGGGTTCACGAGCAGTACGACACCATGGTCCAGACCAACACCGTCATCGGTCCCGGCGGCGAAGCCGGCGTCATGCGCATCAAGGGCACCGGAACCCCGGGCCACGAACGCGGCCTCGCCATGGCTCTGGACGGCAACGGCCGCTGGGCGTATCTCGACCCCAAATTAGGCGCCATGCACGCCACCGCCGAGGCCGCCCGCAAGGTCGCCTCCACCGGCGCAACCCCGGTAGCCGCCACCAACTGCCTCAACTTCGGCAACCCGGAAAAGCCGGAGATCATGGCCCAGCTCTCCACCGCCATCGACGGCATCTCGGAAGCCTGTACGGCGCTCGGCACTCCCATCACCGGCGGCAACGTCTCTCTCTATAACGAAACCCGCGGCGAAGGCATCTATCCCACCCCGGTGCTCGGCATCGTGGGCATTCTCGACGATGTTTCCAAGGCCGTTCCCTCCCACTTCCAGGCCCACGGTGACGCCATCTTGCTTCTCTGGCCCATCCCCGCCGGCCAGGAGCCTGATCCAAACCTCCATGCCCCCCTCGTTCCCGAACAAGTCGAAGGCCAATCCAGCAAGGCCCCCGGCATTATGGGCGATGAAGCCGTCGTTGTGCCCGAGGACATTGCCGAAACTGAAGCCCAGGCAACCGCCGAGTTGATCACCTTCGGCTCCTCTGAGTACGCCCATGTTGTCCTGGGTGGAATCTGGGGCCAGCCTCCGCCGCTCGACCTCGATGCCGAAGCCGATCTCCATACCCTCCTTGCCGTCCTCGCCGACCGGCAACTGCTGCAATCCGCCTGCGATGTCTCCGACGGCGGCATCGCTGTAGCCCTGGCCCAGTCCGCATTCCCGCTCGGCATCGGAGCTACCGTCGAGCAGGATCAGTCCCTCATGGTCCATCCCCTCTTCGGACTCTTCGCGGAACCCGCCTCCACCATGCTGGTATCCGCGCAGCCCAGCCAGGTTGCCGCCATTGAAGAACTCGCCGACGAATACGGCTACTTCACAACTCGCATCGGCGTCACCGGCGGGGACAACCTGGAGATCAGCGTCTACCGCCAGCCCATGATCTCCGCTCCGCTCGCCAGCCTCAGGAAGCCCTGGGCAAATGCCCTTGAGGACACCCTTCATGACGAGGTAACCGCATGACCTTGCGCCTCTACCAGGGCATCGCGGGGGTAGCGGACACCACCGGGCAACTGTCCACTGTCCACTGTCCACTGTCCACTGTCGCGGGTGCCCCCGGTCTCGCCTCTGAGACCGGGGATCCACGCCACAAAAATCCGGAGGAAGACCCCAAGCTCCGCGAAGAGTGCGGCGTAGTCGCCATTCACGGCCATCCCGACGCTGCGCGCCAGGCTTATCTCGCTCTCTACGCCCTCCAGCATCGCGGCCAGGAGTCTGCCGGCATCGCCACCGCCGACGGCCAGTTCCTCGCCAACATCAAGGGCATGGGCCTGGTCTCTGAAATCTTCACTGACGATGTCCTCGCCAAGCTCCGCGGCTCCATGGCCATCGGCCACACCCGCTACTCCACCACCGGCGACTCGGCCCTGCTCAACGCCCAGCCCATCCGCGTCGACTCCACCAAGGGCCTCATCGCCATCGCCCACAACGGCAACCTCGTCCATCTCGGCAACCTTCGCGCCCGCCTTGAGCGCGACGGCGCTTACTTCCAAACCACCTCCGACTCTGAGATCATCGTCCAGCTCATCGCCCACTCCCGCGCCGGTACGCTGGTTGACGCCATTGCCGACTCGCTCTCCCAGGTTGAGGGCGCGTTCTCCATCGTCATGATGACCCGCGACCGCATCTTCGCCGCCCGCGATCCGCGCGGTTTCCGTCCGCTCTCCATGGGCCGCATCAAAAATCCGGACGGACCGGACACCATCGTTTTTGCCAGCGAAACCTGTGCCTTCGACCTGCTCCGCGCCGAGTTCATCCGCGACGTTCTCCCCGGCGAGCTGGTCATGGTTACGGAAGATGGAGTCACCAGCCGCCAGTTCTCCAGCGGCGTCCCGCAGTCCAGTTGCATCTTTGAGCACGTTTACTTTGCCCGCCCCGATAGCCGCGTCTTTGGCCGCTGGGTCCAGGAGAGCCGCGACCGGATGGGCCGCCAGTTGGCCCGCGAATCCGGCGTTCCCGCGGATTTGGTCGTTCCCGTTCCCGACTCCGGTGTCACCGCTGCCCTGGGTTACGCGGAAGAGAGCGGCATTCGCTTCCGCCTCGGCCTCATCCGCAACCACTACGTAGGCCGAACCTTCATTGAGCCCGAGCAGCGCGTCCGCGACTTCGGCGTCCGCCTCAAGCTCAACCCCGTCCATAATCTCCTTGCCGGCAAGCGCGTCATCCTCATTGACGACTCCATCATCCGCGGCACCACCAGCAGAAAAATCGTCCGCATGGTCCGTGGCGCCGGCGCAAAAGAGGTTCATCTCCGCATCAGTTGTCCGCCCACCATCTCCCCCTGCTTTTACGGCGTTGACACCCCCAGCAAGCGCGACCTCATCGCCGCCAACAAGTCCATCGAAGAGATCTGCCAATACATTGAGGCGGACTCCCTGGCCTACCTGTCCCTCGATGGCCTGCTCAAGTGCTGCCAGGGCGAAGACCACACCGGCTACTGCACCGCCTGCTACACCGGCATCTACCCCACACAGTGGGTCGATGTGGAAGACATCCTCCCCGCCACCGTCAGCCTGTAAGCTCCTTGCCCCATCCTTTCCGCTGTTTTCTGCCAAACGGTGAGGCACGGAGCTTATTCATCCTGTGTTCTGCTCTAATCTCCCACTGGCGTTGCCGACCCTCGGGAGATGAAACTGTAGCGCTGGCCTCGTGGCCGGCTGTAGTGTGGAACTCCGGGTCCACGATTGTTTCTTTCTAGGCTGTATCGACATATAGGTATGTTGTAAGTGCTTGATAAATAATATGACTGTCATCCTGAGCGACCGTAGCGCAGCGCAGGGAGTCGAAGGATCTGCGGTTGTTTTCTCCTGCAATTGCCTTCAATTCCTTTTGGGCTGCTATTTTGGGCCGTTCCGCCGTCCCTATATGTCGATACGGCCTAGAGACTTCGTTTGACATCTATGCGGCAATGCCGCATAATCCCCTCGTGAGCATTCCCATGCTGACGGTCGTTGAAACCAGCGCTTTTGCCCGCAGGGCGGAGAAGCTGCTTTCCATTGACGAGCACGAAGAGTTGGTCTTCTACCTCGCGCTTCATCCGCAGTCAGGGGATGAGATTCCTGGTACCGGCGGTGTGCGCAAGATGCGTTTCGCAGCCAGAGGAAAAGGCAAGTCCGGCGGTGTTCGGGTGATTTACTACTTCTTCGATGAAGAGAATCCGCTCTACGTAATCTTTCTCTACGGCAAGAACGAGCAAGCAAATCTCACGCCGGAGCAGAAGAAAGACGTCGCGGCGTTTGCGGCAACGCTCAAAGCAGCCGCAAAGGTACGGAGGATCAAGCCATGAAGCGCAAGAACATCGCCGATGAACTCGTAGAGGCCATGCGTGAAGCCGCGGCAATTGCCCAGGGAGAAGCGCAACCAGCCGCCGTGCATCAATTCCCACTCCCGCTCGACGTAGATGTGCGCGCCGTGCGGGCAGCCACCGGCCTCAGCCGGGTACAGTTTGCACGCCAGTTTGCCCTCGACCCGCGCGCCGTGCAGGACTGGGAGCAAGGCCGTCGCCGTCCCGACCGTGCTGCCCGCGCTTACCTCACCGTCATCGCGCGCCATCCAGAGGCAGTGGTGGAAGCTTTGGCAAGCTGAAGTTCCCGCACTTTCCCATCACAGCCATCACCCCGTAAACCCCGCCATCGCCCGTATTTCGCGCGCCGGCAACAAATCGCTTTCCACCGCACCCGGTATGTCCCTCGCAGTACTTTCGTATCCCCCAAAAGTGTGTCTCGAAACACTCCAAGTGGTATGGTCCAGCCGCTCGTCTCCCTCCTACCATAGATTTAACCCTGAGTCTTCAGTTACTTCATCGGGGGAAAGCAAGTGGCAGGGAGAAAGCTTTGAAGCTCCAGGCAATTTCAGATCGCTCTCGTTTTTCGCTGCAATCGGCAGCCCTGTGGATGGCTGTCCTCGCGCTGATTTCTGCGCCTTCAATTCTCTGCGCCCAGGGCGCGGGCTATTGGCACACCAGCGGTAGTCAGATTCTTGACGCCAACGGAAACAACGTGCGTATTGCAGGAATCAACTGGTTCGGCTTTGAGACCCGCGAGGAGGTGGCTCACGGCCTCGCCAGCCAGGACTACCGCCAGATTCTCCACACCATCGGTTCCAGTGGTTTCAACACCATTCGCCTGCCTTTCTCCAACCAGATGGTGGAATACCCCATTGTCCCGTTTCAAAAAGCTCCGGGCGCCATCAACAGCCAGTTGGTTGGCCTCAACTCGCTTGAAATCATGGACAAGATCGTCGCCGCAGCCGGCACTGAGGGGCTCAAGGTGATTCTCGACGATCATCGCTCCGAGGCTGGAGACAGCAACGAGCCCAGCGGGCTCTGGTATACCAGCTCCTATCCGGAAAGCAACTGGATTGCCGACTGGCAAATGCTGGTCAGCCGCTACAAAAACTACACGGACGCGGACGGAAACCCGATTGTGATCGGAGTCGACCTGCGCAACGAGCCCTACTCCATGGTCAATGGACAGCCCACCGGCTCCTGCTGGACGGGCGACACCACCACGGGCGGATGTCCCGCGTCGAACACCGCGCACAACTGGCCTCAAGCCGCTCGCCGGGCCGCCTTGGCAGTCCTCGATGTCAACCCCAAGCTGCTCATCTTCGTTGAGGGCGTGGATTGCTACAGCGGCAGTTGCAACTGGCAGGGCGGCAACCTGGAAGGCGCGGGCAAATACCCCGTGGAACTGCCCTTTACCGGCCACCTGGTTTACTCCGCCCACGACTACGGCCCGGACGTCAGTCCGCAGCCGTGGTTCAGGAACACCACCACCAATGCGATTCTGGAGCAAGGCTGGATCAAACACTGGGCTTATCTCAGCATGGCCAACACCGCTCCCGTCTGGTTGGGCGAATTTGGCACCGGCAATAGCACCAAGGATATTGAAAGTAATGAGCCGGGGAGTCAGGGACAGTGGTTTTCAGCCCTGGTCAATTTTCTCCGCGCTCAGCCCCGCGTCAGTTGGGCCTATTGGGCGGTCAATGGCGAAGATCCCACTGGCCTGCTGACCGGCGATTACTCTGCCCCGCCGGCCCATTCGCTCAAGCTGGAGCAGCTTGCCTCCATTCAATTTCCGCTCAACACCTTTGCCGGATACCAGCCGCAGAGCGGCGCCGTCGACGTTCACGATGTCGGCGCGCGCGAACTGAAACCTCGTAACGGCAACGGGATTGTTACCACTGCTGCCTTATCCGCGGTCACATTTGCCTTCGTAATGATTCAGGGCAAAAAACCGCGCCGCAAACTGCATCGCGCCGTCAAAACCGCCGCGCCGGCTGCGAACCCCGCCCAGCCCACGCTCCCTTCCCTTCATTCCTAGCTCTCCGCGGCTCCCTGGAGACTTCTTATGGCATTTCCGGAATCGGTGTAGACCGAATCCATGCTCTCAAGTGGCTATTTCCTCAACCGGGGCCCCCATGAAGCGAACTCTGCTTCATGGGGTGAAGGAATAGATCTTCGCCGCTGCGGTGGAAGAAAAAGCCGCCTTTCACGATCTCCAAACGTCAACATGTGAATCGAAAAATGCCCTGCCGCCATAAACTCGATGATTGAGGCGCCTGTTTTGCGAGCAAAATGCGCCAAAAACTGCCAATCCATCCGAAATGACACGCTGGAGAGCCTCTCTCCACTGCCTCTGCAGCGCCGCTTTTCGCCGATTTCCGCTGTTTGCAGATAATTACCCCACCCAGGCGCACAATTGTTCCATGGTGTCTTTTTTGAGCCAGGCAGTTGGCCCACTCACCGATCCACCTGTCCATCCCAAAAAGGCGAAGCTGTGCAATCATTCATCGCGGCTTTATCGCGATGAGTGGGCCGCCGGACCTAAACAGAACGTACCGAAAGGAGTTTTCAACCCGATGCAGAAACGTCCAAATCTCGCATTACGGTACCAAAACCTCCAAAACCGCCCAAAAACCGTCTATAAGTCCTTTATTATCTAATTTTTGACATATAACCCCTTTAGAATCTAATTTTTGCGGCGACAGACCCCTCGCATCTCGTTGAAACTGGAGAACTTGACTAAATACATAGGGGGAGGGGGGGGAGGGGTAATCAGATAATCAACAGATCGCTTCCCTTGCAGCCCAAATAACCCCTTATAGCCGTTCCATAATTGGTAGAAAGCGAAGCCCGCGCGGCCATCGAGGAGCGACGCCCCGGCAACACCTCTGGCTGCTCTGCGTAATTCCAGAAACCACTCTTGGGCTCCGTTCTCCGCTGCAACCCCATTGCCGCCAAGAGAATGCATTTTGCCAACCTGCTCCAGTTGGTGGCGGATCAATCCCGTTAGATACTGGAGACTATGGATAACCGGCAGCTTTCCTCGGATTCACTCGCCCTGCTCGAACAATTTCGCCATTTGGCGATTGCATCGCCGGCCCTTGAGGAACTGCTGACGGGGATCGTTGCGGCTGCAGCGCAGCGCCTGTCTCACTTCAGTTGGACCGGCTTTTACATGCTGGACCCGGCCGACTCTGAAATGCTCGTGCTCGGCCCATTTGTGGGCGATCCAACTCCGCATGTGCGCATCCCGGTGAGTCAGGGCATCTGTGGAGCGGCTGCAGCGTCCGGCCAAACCGTTGTGGTCGATGACGTAGGCTCCGACCCCCGCTACCTGTCCTGCTCCATCAAAACCAAATCTGAGATTGTTGTCCCCGTCTATGCAAACGCAAGGGTCGTAGGTGAAATCGACATAGACAGTCATCTTCCCGCTGCATTCAAGCAGGAAGACCGCGTCTTCCTCGAAGAAGTGGCTCGGATTGTCGGGGACTACATTGAGCGGCACCCCGCCGAGTAATCCAGCACTCGCATCTGAATACCCGTGCCCCGGCAGCAACTTACCCCTTCCAGGGAAGCCCGCGTGCCGGGACAAATCGTATCTCTCGCGGGATTCGTTCTTGAATGGCTTATAGAATTGCCGTCATTGCCGGGTTGCCGCGCCGATCTCCTGGCGCCTCGATTTAATATCCCGCATCGGCGGCTGTCCAAAGAAGCGGCTATACTCCCGATTGAATTGGCTCGCGCTTTCGTAGCCAACCTCGAAGGCTGCGCTTGCCGCATCCATGCCATCCGCAAGCATGCGCTCGCGCGCTACGTGCAAGCGGAGTTGCTTCTGATACTGAAGCGGGCTCATCGCCGTCAGCGACCGGAAATGATGGTGCAAGGTGGACACGCCCATCTGCGCCATGGCCGCCAGTTCCTCC
Source organism: Occallatibacter sp. (assembly GCA_031296165.1). Taxonomy (GTDB): domain Bacteria; phylum Acidobacteriota; class Terriglobia; order Terriglobales; family Acidobacteriaceae; genus Telmatobacter. The sequence goes on from JARLGF010000025.1 coordinate 21,874, forward strand.
ACGCGCAACGGCTTGGCAAAGTTCATCCTCAGCCAGGAAACCACCTTGGCCGTGCGGTGGCTCTGCTCGCCCAGCGTCGCAATGGCGCGCAGGTGCTGTCCCTGCGGGCTCCGCAGCAGCCGGTAGATAATCTCGCGTTCCACCAGCCTGCTCAGAAAAGGAATGTCCTCCGGCGTGTTCAGAAGATTCACGAGCCGGGAGCAGGCGTCCACCAGCTCGATTGTCGTGGTGCCCAGAGCCATCCCGCGCGCGTCGAATGCGGCCTCGCTGAAATGGAACTCCTCCTGGCTCAGAATCTCGCGAACCATCGCCATTTCAAGCCTCAGAATCAGGCCCAGAATCGGTGCCTCCGGGGTCGCGCCAATCACCTGGCTCACCACCGGCAAATCGATTGAAGTCAGCAGGAAATTCGAATCGTCGCACAGGTAGGTTGTTCCGCCCAGGTCGATGCGCTTTTTCCCCTGCACGAAAACCACCAGGCTGGGCTCGTAGGTCGCTGAATTGCAGGGAGACGGCTCCGACCGGCGGTACAAGCTCAGCTCTGGAATCTCTGTTCGGTTGTCTGCCTCTGCTGCGGTGCGTGCGGCAATCTTGCGGGCCAGCGCAGCCCGCATTGCAATCACCTGGGCCTGTTCGCCTCCGCTTGGTTTTGTATGTTTTCGCACGTCGCTCCCCCCATCGCTCCCTTGCATCCAGCCTACTGCGAATTTCAGATGAATATGCACAAAAATCTGTGCGCCGATAGAAATAGGCAATAAAAAGGCAGGATCGGGATACCGCTCCAACGCCGTTCTTCCGTACTCTTTGGATTAAGAAGTTCATGCGCCTTGACTTCCCCAAAGAAGCAGTGCGCATCTCAAACATCTGCCTAGGAGACTGAGGTCGTTTATGTACAAAGCAAAAGCTTACTCCGCTGCCAGTGCGAAATCGCCGCTTGCTTCCACCACGATCGCGCGGCGCGATCCCACCGAACACGACGTACAGATTGAAATCCTTTTCTGCGGCGTCTGCCACTCCGATCTCCACCAGGCCCGCAATGAATGGAGCGGCTTCATGCCCACCGTCTACCCCTGCGTTCCCGGCCATGAAATCGTCGGCCGAGTCACCAAAGTCGGTTCGGCTGTAACCAAATTCAAACTCGGCGATCTGGGCGCGGTAGGCTGCATGGTCGACTCCGACGGCACCTGTCCCGCATGTCAGGAAGGACTGGAGCAGTTCTGCCCCAATGGCACCTTTACCTACAACCTGCCCGACAAGCATCTGGGTGGCGTCACCTACGGCGGCTACTCTGACAGCATTGTCGTCAGCGATCGCTTCGTCCTCCACGTGCCCTCGAACCTGAACCTTGCCGGAGCCGCGCCGCTGCTCTGCGCCGGCATCACCACGTACTCGCCCATGCGCCACTGGGGCGTCACCAAAGGCAAAAAGGTCGGCGTCGTCGGTCTTGGCGGGCTCGGCCACATGGGCGTCAAATTTGCCCATGCACTGGGAGCACACACAGTGGTGTTTACCACTTCGCCCTCCAAGAAGGACGACGCCCTGCGCCTTGGCGCCGATGAAGTTGTCCTCTCCCGCAATGCCGATGAGATGCAGAAACACGCCAGCAGCTTCGACTTCATCCTCGACGCCGTCGCCGCCGATCACGACATCAATGCCTACATCCAACTCCTCCACCGCGACGGCAACATCACGCTCGTCGGCGCGCCGGAAAAACCGCTGCCCGTCTCCGCCTTCAGCCTCATCATGGGACGCCGCAGCCTCTCCGGGTCCCCCATCGGCGGCATCGCTGAAACCCAGGAGATGCTTGACTTCTGCGGCCAGCACAACATCACCGCCGACGTCGAAGTCATCCCCATCCAGAAGATTAATGAAGCCTACGAGAGGCTGCTCAAGTCCGATGTGAAGTACCGCTTCTCCATCGACATGGCCTCTCTCAAGTCGGAGTAAGCCAGTACGGTACCTGCTGGCTCGATGCCCAGCGCTCGGGCCAGCGCGGCTCTCAAGGAACCTCTGAACAAGTCATTGTTTTGAAAGGGTACGGCGGGGTACCCTCTGAGTCCTGTGCCGCTACGGAGCAAGAAATTGCGGGCTTTAGCCCTTGAGGGAATGCTTCTCGGCACACCAAGCCGGTTATGAAACAGATTTCAGGAGAGGATTTTCAATTATGGAAATCAAGCGTGTCGGTTCCGTGCCTTCGGGCAAAGGAACGGCGGATTATTTCACGGGCACGGTGCGCGTCGACATGTTGTTTGACGCACCCGATCCGGCACGCGTTGTGGGGGCCCATATCACCTTCGAACCCGGTGCGCGTACCGCATGGCATACCCACCCCCTGGGCCAAACCCTCATCGTCACCTCCGGTTTTGGCCGGGTACAGCGCTGGGGTGGCCCCATCGAGGAGATTCGCCCAGGAGACGTGGTCTGGTTTCCGCCGGCAGAGAAGCATTGGCATGGCGCATCGCCCGCAACGGCCATGACCCACATCGCCATTCAGGAAAAGCTCAATGGCAAAACCGTCGATTGGCTGGAGCACGTCAGCGACGGTCAGTACGGCGCATAGCAACGCGCAAGATCAAGCCATAAAAGCAGCAACCCAGCCCAGGCGATTATTCTGAGATGTGACTACACGTCCATCCAAACTTTCCAAGCCCCCGCTTCGCAAGCGTTCCTTCCTCGCTTTTGCTCGCTGGTTTGGCCTCGCTGTGGCACTTCTTTGGTTGCTTGCCGCGCTGACTCTTGTGGCAGCACGGTGGATCGACCCGCCCACAACAGCAGTGCACGTCCAGCGCCGCTTGCAGGCCTGGATTCACAACACGCCGTATCGTGAACGCTACACATTCATTCCGCTCAGCCAAATCTCGCCCAATCTCCAACACGCTGTCGTCTCCGCTGAGGACGCGCGCTTCTACCTGCACCATGGGTTCGATTGGCACGCGATCCAAGTCGATGCCAAAGAGGATATGGAAGGCGGGCGCATTCGCGGAGGTTCCACCCTTACGCAGCAACTCGTAAAAAACCTGTTCTTCGGAACCGGCCGTTCTTTCCTCCGCAAAGGTGCGGAGACCACACTGGTGCCGGTGGCTGAACTCGTTCTCGGCAAGCGGCGGATTCTGGAACTCTACCTCAACGTGGTTGAATGGGGGCCGGGTATTTATGGCGCAGAGGCGGCATGCCGTTACCACGACAAAACCGCAGCCCGCACTATCGACCGCGAACAGGCGGCACGGCTCGCCGCGATTCTGCCGGCACCCCTGAAGCGGCGGCCCGAGCGCATGAACAGCTACAGCGCGGTCATCCTCAGGCGGATGCGCCAGGTGGGCTGGTAATTGCGCACCCGATGGCCGCGCGGGCTTCGCTTTCTGCCAATTCTGGAATGGCTATGAGGGGTTATTTGGGCTGCAAGGGAAGCGGTCTGTTGATTCTTTGATTACCCCCTCCCCCTCCCCCCCCTATGTATTTAGTCAAGTTCTCCAGTTTCAACGAGATGCGAGGGGTCTGTCGCCGCAAAAATTAGATTCTAAAGGGGTTATATATCAAAAATTAGATAACAAAGGACTTATAGGCGGTTTTTGGGTGGTTTTGGAGGTTTTGGTACCGTAATGCGAG
>JARLGF010000143.1 GCA_031296165.1 Occallatibacter sp.
CCAACCTTGCAACGTCGAACGCTGCTCCTCACTCAGGCTTAACTCCGGCAATCGGCGTCCGCGTCTCATGACTTCGCTCCTGCCATGTTAGACGACGCTTGCTGCTATTTGTTGAATTAATTAATGACTCAGGACACTAGAATGCGTGATTGATAATTGTAGAGGCGCGGCGGAATCGCACAGAAATGCCTGGGTGAGCGCTCCCCGTATCCTTAATTCGCCAGTACAGCCCGGTAGCGGACCTTGTTCTTCTTTACCTTTTCGATAGCTTCGTTGGCCTTTGCCATGGGGAAGGACTCGGTCTGCGCCTTCACACCGTGGCGCGCAGCCACGTCCAGCATCTCCCGGATGCGGTAAGGGCTGCCGGTGGGGTTGCCGCTGATGGAGCGCAGGCCGGAGATGAGCGGAAAAGCGTGTACGGTGACCGGCGAGGGCGGAACGCCCACAAAGCATAGAGTGCCTGTGGGACGCAGCGCCTGCATGAAGGTTCCCCAGTCCTGGTCGGCGTTCACGGTGCTCAAAATAAAGTCCAGTGTCCCGGCGGTTTCCTTCAGAGCCTTGGATTCGCGGCTGTTTACAAAGTTATGCGCACCGAGTGCGCGGGCTTCGTCCTCTTTGGCGGCCGAAGTGGAGAAGGCTGTTACCTCAGCGCCGAAGACACGGGCGAACTGAATAGCGATGTGCCCGAGGCCGCCGATACCTACGATGCCGACCCGCGAAGAGGGGTTGATACCGTGGGTGCGCAGGGGGTTATAGACCGTGATGCCGCCGCACAACAGAGGAGCGGTGTGTTCGCTGCTGAGAGCATCGGGAATAGGAATCACAAAGCGTGCATTTGCCCGGACCGAGTCCGCGTAGCCGCCATGGCGATGGACGCATGTGCCCTCGGCATCCGGGCAAAGATTTTCCATGCCGCGCATGCACCACTCGCAGATGCCGCACGAGTTGGATTGCCAGCCCAGGCCCACTCGCTGGCCTATCTGGAAAGAACTTACTTCAGATCCGACAGCAGCGACAGCTCCGATAATCTCGTGGCCGGGAATGAACGGGTACTGACTGATGCCCCAGTCGTTCGAGATGAGATGAAGATCACTGTGGCAGATGCCGCAGTGGGTAATGGCGATCTCAACCTCTTGCGGGCCTAAATTGCCCGGGTCGTAGTGAAAGGGCAATAGTTCTGCCCCAGCTGCGTGCGCTGCAAGTCCTTGAATTTGGGCCATGATTATTTTGAAGTCCTCGCTTGGGGGGTGCTAAGGTGCCGACTGGATCAACAACGGGCCGGAATGGAAAATGCCTGAAGTATTTCTTTGCCATTTCTAGTTTAAACCGCCGCCGGGTTCCATGCGCAGGTTGAGAACCTGGAAACCTCTCAAAACTCCACCGGCAGGTGCCTGAGCAGCCACTTCGGCAGACTCGCCATTCAGGTTGACAACCTGAGCAGTGCGTAGCGGCTCGAGAGCATTAGCGACTGAAAGAGGAAGGCTTGAAAGGGTTTGTCCGTCTATCGCTGCCTGGGTTTCTGGCACTAACAGACTCACATAGATGGCGTCTGCGGAGTGCTGGAGATGAGCCTCGGCCAGCAGCGTTTTTAGATCGGCAGGGCGATTGGTCAAGCGCGGTTGGTCAAGAGTGCGATCCAGAGTGGCGGCGTCGGAGACCAGCAGACGCAGATTGCCAGAGCCCAGTCTGGTGGGCAAGTTGATGGGGATACGGACATTGCGTGCTGGCTGTTGCCAAGGGCGGATGGTAGCTTCCACCATGACCTTATCGCCGGCGTGGACCTGGTCGCCTGAAACCAGGCGCGCGGCTACCAGTTCCACCTGCACGCGCCGGGGAATGGCCTGGATGTGGAGATCGATGGCGCGCACCACGCCCTGCCGTGCTCCATTGGCATAAAGCTGCGCAAAGCGCTGGCCGGTGAGCAAGGCGGTTTGAATGGGCGCGGCCATGGCATCGCCGGCTGGAACCCACAGGTCGAGCGGGGAGGGCGCGTATCCATCCAACTGGATGCTGCCGGTGAGGTGATAGCTGGTATCCGCAGTACTTTCGTTACTTTCAAGCAGCGCGTTGTAGAGCGTGACCATGACCGCCTGCGGAGTGAGGGACGGCAGGTCCAGCACCTCGACTTTGAGCTTGCGCTGGCTATCCGGGCCGTCGACGGAGATATGGACGGGAATCATGCGCGCCTTGATGCCGAGGACGCCGCGTATGGCGGAGGCACGGTCCTCTGTAAAAGCCCCGATAGGGTCGCCGGTGTTGATGATTTTGAAAGCATTCAATGGTGAGGCCAGGGTAGTGACGACCTCGGCAGTGGTCATGGGCAGGGAAACCTGTCCGGCCTGGAGGATGGGGTGACCGCAGGCCAACAGTTGCGTGGCATCGACGTAGGTGACAGTGCAGGTGGCCGCGATCTCCAGGTCGCCGCGCACCAGTTGCGCGCTGACCGCCGAACCCGGCACCACGGAAGCTGGCGCGGTGGAGGCAGGCGGATCGTCCGATTTCGAAGAGCCTCCCATGCCACCGGTCATGACCATTTCCAGACTGGTTCCCGCCATTTGCTGCTGCCACAACTGAACCGCTTCCGGGCGGAAGCCGCTCATGACGAGCGGCGTTTCCATGGCCTGGATGTTCATGCTGCCTTCTCTCTGTCCGGTTTCGGGTCCGGAGGAAGGGGCAGCATCTATGGGCAGGTTGCGCACCTCCAGCATCTGCGCGATGGGTGTGATGCCGGCAATGGGGTCCTTGCTGAACTGGCCTATGCGGTACGAAAGCGAGCCCAGCAGCCGGTTGCCGATGTAAACCGGGCTGCCGCTCATGCCGGCTACCACGCCGGTGTATTCTGGCCGGGCGCCATGGAGCTGGGCCAGGATCATGTCCTGGCCTGGTCCGCGCGCCCCGCGCAGCACGCCCAGGATCTCCACCTGCATAGGCACGGGCTGTGTCCCTTCGAAGACCGTCCAAGCAGTGGCGGTCATGCCGCGGTGTAGTTCGCTGAGGGGAAAGAATTCACCGCTGGAGGGTGGGGGGGAGGTTGAATTGGCGGTGTTTTGTCCGGAGAGCGGGGGAGGGAACAAGGCAGCCAGAGGCGCCATGCCCAGCGTGAGGGCAAGCGCAGCCAGACGCGTTCTGGTTTGCTTCAGGCAGGATTTCACGTCTATTAGAGTACAGCTTTTGTTGCATTGGCCAGCTTCTGGACTCAACCGGGAAGCGGAAGGCTGGTTGCTGTCATTCGATTGCTCCAATCCCGTATGCTGTTGTGCACAGAGGTTGTCATGAATTCGCTGCGCCCATCCGCCCTTGCATTGCGCCGTGTTTCCGCGGCGGGTTTGCTGCTTCTTGTCTTGTCCCCGATGGCCGCGCCGCTGACCCAGGCTCAAAGTCAGCCGCAGAGCCAGCCGCAAGGCCAGCAGCCCCAGCAGCCGGACCAAGCTGCACCGGATTCGGGGGGGCCGGGGGCTGACTCCGGGGTGATTGCCCTGCCCAAGAAGAAGGAAGCTCCCGAGGAGGCGCCTCCGCCTGCTCCGGCCGCGCCCAGCATCAAGAATCCAGAGGGGGTGGGGGATGTTTCTCTGCGCATCGATGTCCCCGAAGTCACCGTGGACGTAGGCATACTGGTGGAAAAGACGCACCAGTTTGTGCCTGGCCTCAAGCCGGGCAACTTCCGCGTCTATGAGGACGGAGTGGAACAGAAGGTTGTGGGCTTCAAGCGCGTCGAGGCGCCGATTACGGCCCTGCTGCTGTGCGAGTTTGCCGCCAACAGCTACAGCTTTATCTACGACATGCGCAATGCGGCCTATGCCTTTGCCGAGCAGTTGCGTCCCCAGGACTACGTGGCCCTGATGACCTTTGACCTGCGCACGCAGATCGTCTCCGACTTTACCCAGAACAAAAGCCAGATCCAGGCGGCCATCAATTCCCTGCGTCTGCCGGACTTCAGAGAGACGGATGTCTTCGATGCGCTGTATGAGGGCATCGACCGGCTGGACCGCATCGAGGGACGCAAGTACATCATTCTAATCGCTTCAGGCCGCGACACAATGTCGAGGCTCACCTTCGACAAGATCTTGAAGAAGGTGAAGGACAGCAGAGACATCACTATTTTCACCGTCTCTACAGGCGGGTTCATGCGGGCGGTGACCGAGGGCCGTGGGGGCTTTGGGGGGCAAATGCGGGATCTGGATTACCTGCAGGCGGATAACGAGATGAGGACTTTTGCCAGCACAACCGGGGGCATGAGTTTCTTTCCGCGGTTTACCGGCGAGATGCCGGATATCTTTGGTCAAATCAACCAGACCATCCGCTCCAAGTACCAACTGGTGTACCACCCCATCAACGCTAAGCAGAACGGAACCTACCGCAAACTGCGCGTGGCGCTGGTGGACGATGAGGGGCAGCCGTTGCGCATGCAGGACGAGAAGCACAAGCCGCTCAAATACGACATCATTGCCCGCGATGGGTATCGCGCCAAGCAGGAAGTGGAGTAACGGGGCGGAAACAGCCGCCAATCTCGAATGAGGAGAAGGGGGCAGAGCCGCCAGGGAAGTGCCGAGTCCGTACCACCTATTGGCGCTATTCCTCCCCCCCACCCCCCCCTCCCCCTATGTAGTTAGTCATGTTCTCCAGTTTCAATAAGATACGGTGGGGGTACCGCCGCAAAAATTAGATTCTAAAGGGGTTACATATCAAAAATTAGATAATAAAGGACTTATAGGCGGTTTTTGGGCGGTTTTGGAGGTTTATGTACCGTAATGCGAGATTCGGAGGTTTCTGCATCGGGTTGAAAACTCCTCTGATGGCGTTCCTTTGCGGCCTAGCGGCCCACTCATCGCGATAAAGCCGCGATGAATGGGGCAGAGCTTCGTCTTTTTGGGGACGGACAGGTGAGTGGGCCACCTGCCTCTTGCTGCGCTGGCTCAAAAAGACACCATGGAACAATTGTGCGCCTGGATGGGGTAATTATCTGCAAATCTGCGGTGGGGCAGACACGCTGCTCGTTTTTGGTTCGGGGTCTCTCCCCGGCGCCCAACAGCGAGGCTCAGGAGGCACCCGATCATTTTGGACGGTCAGGGCTGGGCCACCCGTGAAAATCGGCGCTGCAGAGGCAGTGAAACCTGCTCGCCAGCGCGTCATTTCGGATGGATTGGCACTTTTTGGCGCATTTTGCCCGCAAAAACTGGCTGGATTTCTGCCGATTGACACGGGCTGCATGGAACGCTCCGGTACAGGGCTCTTTGAGGGGCCAACTGCGCCGACACCGGGCTTCATGGCTTTGCTTTGTGTCCTTTCGAAACCGCAATACAATGCGGGAATCTGGGCCGACTGCACATAAGCCTGTGACTCGTGTCACGACGCGGCCAATCATATCGAAACTAAGATGGGTACCCGTAAGGCCCCTCTACTTACGAGACCGCGGTTCTTCACGGCCCCGCCGGCATCCGGGACCAGCACAATTTTGTGAGGTGAAGAATGACTTTTGTTCCGGTAATGTTTTCGGTCTGGGGCGCATTGTTTCTCTTGTTTATCGCTCTCAAACTGTATGCAGCGAGACTGTCCCGCGACGAGGAAGACCAGGTGATGCTGAACGATTCGTCCACCAACATGAAGACCGAACAGGCAGAGATCGTGGCAAAAGTCGGCAAGATTGAGCCCTTGCAGCGCCTTGCCCTGGGCCTGGTGGGCGCCATGACGCTTTTTATCATCGGCTACTACATTCTCGACATAATCCACCAGTTCAGTTAAAACGCAGAAAAGCCCCAGTGACGGATGTTCGCCGCTGGGGGGTAATTTTTGCTGCTCTGGAGACGGGAACCTGTCGCCAGAGCAGCAAATTACTGCACCGCTGCTCGTTGCCGGGGTGAAGGAAATGCCACTCTGTTCAAGCCTGGCATAGGTCCGAAAGGGTAAAGTCCTCCTGGCCTATACAGGCTGCGAAAAAAGGCAGGTTTTCGAGCAAAAGCCCGAAAAGCATACCTCAGGGCCTAAAGGCCCCGCTCATTTTGCACGGTTTATGCCGGGGTTAAAACCCCGGCCTACCACCCCAAGAGAGTTTTTCCGCAGCCTGTGAAGTCATGCCCTTTCACACAACTTTGCGCAACTCGCGCTGGATTAAGTTTTTCCGCAGCCCCTACAGACTGAGCTGGAGGAAAATGTCCCGGACGTAATACGCGATAACGAACAGCGTCATAGCTCCCACGAGCCACAGGCATATGCGTACAAGGGGCTCGACTTTATTGACTTTTTCCACGATGGCAGCCTGTTCGTTCTTCACATGATCGAACGAATCGTCCAGAATGACCTGGTCGTCCTCATCGCGGGTTAGATTGCTGCGATACACATAAAGGGCGACCAGTAAAATTACCAGAACGCCCCAAGTCACCCACATCACCGGAACAAACGCCATACACCACCTCCAAGCGACACCCTTGCCCCCCTATATATGCGAGACAGTGAATAGATGTGGTCTCGCCAGTAGCGGGTCCCTACGGTTGACCATCATAGCCCCGAATGGATGCAGTTGTACGATTAATTTTCAAGTGTTATTTCATCCAATATCCAGCTTTCCGGCGCTCCGTTATTTCGCCTGTACCGCACCATGCCGATTGCAAGAAATAGCCAAACCCGCGACTTTTCAACCCTGGGTTGCATCCAATGGGAAGAAGTGGAGGCAGGGGCTTGTATCCCCTGCAGTTGAGCGGTAGAGTTGAGATATCGCAAGCAATTCACCACTTGGGAGAAAACATGGCCACAGCAACCGTCACACCCGCACAGGAAACCGAAAAGAAAGCGCCCCTCAACCTCACACCTCAGGCCATTGCCAAGGTGCGTGAGATCATGGCAACGCAGGATCCTCTCCCCGCCGGGCTGCGCATTGGCGTCGTGGGCGGAGGCTGTTCTGGTTTCCAGTACTCGATGGCCTTCGAGAACCAGAGCGGCATGATGGACAAGGTCTTCAGTTTCGACGACTTGAAGGTGTTTGTGGACGCCACGTCGCTGATGTATCTGAACGGTTGCACGGTGGACTATGTGGAGACGCTGGAAGCGGCCGGCTTCAAGTTCGACAATCCCCAGGTGAAGTCGACCTGTGGCTGCGGTTCTTCGTTCAGCGTGTAAGGGTTCATCCTGTCAGGCACGGTTTGCCGCAGAAGATTTCAGCGAAAGGCCCGTCCCCTTGTGGGTTCGGGTCTTTCTGCGTGTGCGCGCATTTATTTAACAAGGGCCTGCCGGGCTTGCCGGGGTGGCAGTGGCCGATTGACATTTGCAGGAGTCGCACGGGGTTTGTGTGATTCCATTTCCCTCGTAAAAAGGTTAGAAGAGAGGAACGCCGTCCCAACGGGACTCCCGATCCATTTTTGGGGTACGCCGACCCCACGCTGAAGCGCGGGGCTGACAAACGCTGCGCCTACGGCGCGGGGCGACGGGTTTCTATTGGCTTGAAACGCTCGGTTGCAGACCCCTTTGAGGGGCCAGCAACCGAATAGCTGCCAGCTCTGGCGGTGGATATTTACAGAATGCCTTTTCACCTCAAACAACACTGTTTGTACAACAGGGTCCCCGGCCGGAGGACATTTACTCTTTCCGGGTGCGGCAGCGCCCCATGCTGGACTGCAAGAGGCCGGGAACAGGGATCAAATCTGTCCGATGCAGAATGAGGGTGTCGAACGATGGAGTCTTCTCACGCGGTGAGGAGGCTGACGAGGCGGTCGGCGGGGAGCGCACGGCTGAAAAGATGTCCCTGCGTTTCGTCGCAATTCTGTTGCTTGAGAAATGCCAGTTCTTCGGCGGTTTCAACGCCTTCGGCAACCACCCGCAATCCGAGGCTTCTGGCTACGCCGATGATTGCGCACACCAGGGCTTTGTGTTCCGGGGTTGTGGAGATTTTGCTAATGTAGGACTGGCTGATCTTGAGGGCATCGAGCGGGAGTTTGGCCAGATAACTCATGCTTGAGAAGCCGGCGCCAAAATCGTCAATTACGAGATGGACTCCGCGCTCATGCAGGATTTGAAACATGCGAGCGGTTAGTTCGGGGTGCTCCATCAGGACGTCCTCGGTTACTTCGATCTCGAGCAGTTGCGGGTCCAGTCCCGTTTCGTCCAGAATTGCCGTAAGTTGTTTGAGAAAGCCTGCATCGCGCAATTGCTTTGAGGAGACGTTCACGGCCATGGTTGTGGCGGGCAGGCCGGTGTCTGTCCATGCCCTGGCTTGCTTGCAAGCCTCGCGCAGAACCCATGTGCCGACGACCGGCATGAGGCCGGAGGCCTCAGCGATGGGGATAAAATGTGCGGGTGGAACACTGCCTCTGATGGGATGCGTCCATCGCAGCAGTGCCTCAACCCCGATAATGCCACCCGACTTGAGATCGATCTGCGGCTGGTAATGCAGCGCGAGTTCGCTCCGTTCCATAGCCAGCCGCAGATCCTCCTCGATAGCCTGGCGCTCAAGCGCAACGATGTTCATTTCAGACTGGAAGAACTTGAAGGTTTGTCCGCCGCTTTCCTTGGCCTTGTACATGGCGGTGTCGGCGTTCCTGATGAGCGTTTCGGCATCCAGTGCATCGTCGGGAAAGATACTGACGCCGACGCTGGCTGCGATATGAAGATCGCGGTTTGCGATGAAGTGGGGTTTCGCAATGGCTTTCAAGATTCTTTTGGCAGCGATGGCGGCGTCTTCCGGACGTTGCATGTCGGAAAGCAAGACAATGAACTCATCGCCACCTTGCCGGCCGACCGAATCGGGAGTACGGATGCACTTCAGCAGGCGCTTTGCGACCGATTCGAGAAGCTGGTCGCCTATGCGGTGCCCCAGGGAGTCGTTGATGAGTTTGAATCCATCGAGATCGACGAAGAGTACAGCGAGGAGTGCCTTGTCGCGGCTGGCGCGGGCAATAGCCTGACCGAGCCTGTCATTGAGGAGCAGGCGATTGGGCAGGCCGGTGAGCGCATCATGTTCGGCAAGGTGGATGAGCTGTGCGGATAAGGCGCGCGCCAGGGTAACGTCACGAACGACCATGACGGCGCCGGCTTCCATTCCATTGCTGTCGCGGATGGGGGCGACCGAGTCTTCAATAAACAGATGCTGCCCGTCCCGCCGGATGAGGATGCAATTCACCGGCATTTTGGCAGGGGAGTTCTCTCCGAGGGCTTTTGTCATTGGATTCGGGGCAATCTGTCCGGTGGCGGCGTCGATGATGCAGAAAGCTTCAGTGAGGGGATGGCCGGCAACTTCCTTGAGAGTCCAACCGGTCATGGCTTCCGCAACAGGATTGAGAAAGGAGATGTTTCCTTCCCTGTCAGTACAGATGACGGCATCGCCGATGGAGTTGAGCGTGACCATGGCGCGATTCATGTTGCCGAACCGGGGTTCCTGGAGCTCCTTGCGGGCTACGGCATTGTGCATGGCGCGGAGCAGCTCATGAGGCTCGATCTTGCCCTTGATGAGATAGTCCTGCACATCGCCCTGGAGGATGTTACTGGCTAATTGCCGGTCGTATTCGGCGCACAACAAGATAATGGAGGCATGAGGCGCGGCTGCGTGTGTGCGCAAGACGGCATCCAGCTCCGAAGTGCCGGCCAAGGCGACGTCCAGCAGGATCACGTCAACCGGGTGCGCCGCAAGATGCCTCTCAGCATCCTCGATGGAATTAACGTGACTTAACTCGAAAGCGTACGGGCCCTGCTGGTTGAACATTGCGCGGATGGCATCAGCCAACCCGGGGTCGCTTTCAACCAAGAGGGCAGCATTGGCTGTTCCCTTGTTCATTTGCTTCACCTCGGCGGGCCCGGCCATGGCTAAAACCGCAAAGTATCGATGCTCTCAGGCACAACTTTCCCGAGGTGCTCATCGAGAGTTTTGCAAATACTATAACCCGATGTATGTTCACTTTTGCACACTTTTTCTATTTAGCCGTGCGTGGAATTGGCAGGATCGATCGATGAGCGCCGCGGCATGACGGATTGCCGGATGCAACTTCAGCCGGATGCGCAGGCGACCGGAAAAACGCAAGCGGCGTATGCCTGTGGTTCGCAGGCCGCTTTGATTTGCCCGGTCTCAACAAACAATGCATTCCAAGGGACGAGCCGCCTGGTGGGTATGCTGCGCTGGCTCCTGTAAAGTTGAAGGAGGCGCTGCGCCGTTTTTCTGCGCTGAGATTCGGGCGCCTCGGGCCTTCTTCTTCTTTTGACGACTCCTTCCAAATCGGACATGACGGCGACTGCGCCGGACAGGCTAACTCCTGCGGATGGGCTGAGCGAGCTTTTGCAGACGGTGTTTGGGTTTGCGCGGTTCCGGAAGGGGCAGGAAGCGGTGTGCCGCGCGGCGATTGCGGGCCGGGACCTGCTGCTGGTGATGCCGACCGGGGCGGGGAAGAGCCTGTGCTACCAGTTGCCGGCGCTGGCGCGGGGCGGGACGGCGCTGGTGATTTCTCCGCTGATTGCGCTGATGGAGGACCAGGCGGCGAAGCTGAGCGCGCTGGGGCTGAAGGTGGCCAGGATTCACTCCGGGCTGGAACGCAGCGTGGCGCGGCAGGCGTGCGTGGATTATTTGCAGGGGACGTTGCAGTTTTTATTTATTGCTCCGGAGCGGCTGCGGGTGCCGGGGTTTGCGGAGATGCTGGCCAAGCGGAGGCTGGCGCTGATTGCGATTGACGAGGCGCATTGCATCTCGCAATGGGGGCACGACTTCAGGCCGGATTACCGGATGCTGGGGGAACATCTGCCGGGGATGCGGGGGGATGCGCCCGAAGGCCCTGCGCCGGTGCTTGCGCTGACGGCTACGGCGACGCCTTCGGTGCAGGCGGACATTGTGGCGCAGTTGGGGATGGTGAAGCCGGAGCGGTTCATTCACGGCTTCAGGCGCGAGAACCTGGGCATTGAAGTAGTGGAGGTTTCAATGCCGGAGCGGCCAGCGGCGATCTGCGGCCTGCTGGCTGACCCGGCGAGACGGCCGGCGATTGTGTATGCGACCTCGCGCAAGCAGGCGGAGCGGCTGGCGGAGGAGCTGTCGCGGCTGCTGCCGGCGGCGGCGTACCACGCGGGGCTGGATCCGGAGACGCGGGAGCGGGTGCAGACGGCGTTTCAGGCGGGTGAACTGGAAGTGGTGGTGGCGACCATCGCCTTCGGCATGGGGATCGACAAGGCCGATATACGGACGGTGATCCACGCGGGGCTGCCGGCGACGCTGGAGGGCTACTACCAGGAGATTGGGCGCGCGGGCCGCGATGGCGGGCCGAGCAGGACCTACCTGATGCACTCCTATGCCGACCAGAGGACGCATGACTTTTTTCTGAATCGCGACTATCCGCCGGTGGACCACTTGAACCAGGTGTTCCGCTCGCTGAAGGAAGAACCGCAGCAGGTGGAAGAACTGCGGGGGGCGACGCGGCTGGGGGAAGAGGAGTTCGACAAGGCGCTGGAAAAGCTGGAGATTCACGGCGGGGCGCGGGTGGACTTTGGCGGCAACGTGACGCGAGGCGGTACGGGCTGGAAGAAGACCTATACGATCCAGGCGCAGTACCGTGCGGAGCAGTTCGAGAAGGTGCTGCGGTTTACCACTTCAAACGAGTGCCGGATGGCGGCGCTGGTGCGGCACTTTGGCGATATAGCGGATGCGAGCAGGAACTGCGGGGTGTGCGATGTGTGCGATCCGGCGGGGGCGGTGCTGCGGCAGTTCCGGCGGGCGTCGGCGGCGGAGCGGGAGCTGGTGCAGGCGATTGCCGACGAGCTGCGGCCAGTGGATTACAAGGCGGCGGGAACGCTGCAGCGCAATGTTGACCCCGGAGGCAGGCTGAGCCGGAGCGGTTTTGACAGCCTGCTGGACGCGATGGTGCGGGCGGGGCTGATCGAGATTGAAGACGCCGAGTACGAAAAAGATGGGGAAGTGAGGCGGTTCCGCAAGGTGCGGCTAACGGAGGCGGGGCTGGAAGTGCGGCCGATGACGCCGCTGGCGTTGCTGCTGAGCGATGGGATTGTGGAAGAGTTTGGCGGACGGGCTGCTCCGGCGCGGGCAAAGAAAGCCAAGAGTGCGGCGGGGAAAAAGCCGGGGGCGGCGGTTGGGCCGGTGGAGTTGACGGCTGCGGATGAGGCGCTGGCGGCGCGGCTGAAGGCGTGGCGGGCAGGGGAGGCCAAGCGGTTGGGGCTTCCGGCCTACATGGTGCTGAACGACCGGACGGTGACGGCGCTGGCGCTGGCGCGGCCGGAAAATCCCAGGCAACTTTTGGAAGTGGATGGAATGGGCCCGGCCAAAGTGGAGAAGTTTGGCGAGGCCATTCTGGGGCTGTGCGGGGCGGCTGGTTAGAGTGGCCGGTTGTTGCTTCCAGAGTTAAAATTCAGCGCATTTGTTCCAGCGGCGAAGATTTTCCGCTTGATTCCATGAAGCAGAGTACGCATCAAGGGGCTGCCCGGCTCTGTGCGTTTCGCTTTGTCCGCTGCGCTCTGCTCAGAATGTTCGCTTACAAGTGAAGGGTGAGGAATTTGCGCGACAGGCACAGCACGGGGCGGTGCTATGATGAGGCGGTTTGCCGAATGGCCGGAGGATGCGAGCGATGATTAAGGCGTGTGCAGGTGCGGTGATGCTGCTGGCGGCGGCGCTGGGTGCGGCGCAACCGGCGTTGAAGAGTTATGACACAGCGGCCAAGGTGTTCCGGCTGGATGGCGGCGGGGTTTCCTATGTGTTTGGAGTGAATGCGCGTGGGGAGCTGGAGCAGATGTACTGGGGCGGAAGGCTGGGTGCGACGGACAGTTTTCCGCAGGCCAGGCCGATGCCGGAGTGGGCTTCGTTCGACGCGTCGTATACGAACACGCCGCAGGAGTTTGCGGGATGGGGCGCGGGACTCTACAACGAGCCGGCGCTGAAGGTGACGTTTGCCGACGGGAACCGCGACCTGGTGCTGCACTACCTGGGCCACGCCGAGACGGCGCACGGGTTTGACGTGGAGCTGAAGGACATTGGGCGGAAGATTTATGTAACGCTGCACTACACGATGGACCCGGAGAGCGGGATTCTGGCGCGGTCGGCGACGATTGAGAACCGGGAACTGCAGGCGGTGACGGTGGAGCAGGCGGCGGCAGCGGCGTGGACGCTTCCGGCGGGCCATTACACGCTGAATTATCTGACCGGGCGCTGGGCCGGGGAGTGGACGCTGAACCAGGAGGCGGTGCACCCCGGGGCGCGGGTGATGGAGAGCCGGCGGGGTTCGACCGGCCACCAAGCTAACCCGTGGTTTGCACTGCAGGCCGGAGAGGCGAACGAGGAACAGGGCGAAGTGTGGTTTGGAGCGCTGGGGTGGAGCGGGTCGTGGCGGATTACGGTGGAGCAGGATCAACTGGACGCGGTGCGGGTGACGGGAGGCTTTAACCCCTTCGACTTTGGATTTGTGCTGCATCCGGGCGAGCGGCTGGAGACGCCGGTTTTTTATGGGGGCTACGCAGCCAACGGGCTGGGTGGCGCGTCGCGGCTGCTGCACCGGTTTGAGCTGGGGCATATTTTGCCGCGTACCGGTGCAAAGGACGCACATACACCGAAGGTGCGGCCGGTGATTTACAACTCGTGGGAGGCGACCGAGTTCAACGTGAGCGAGGCCGGGCAGATGGCGCTGGCGGAGAAGGCGGCGGCGTTGGGCATCGACCGGTTTGTGATGGACGATGGGTGGTTCGGGCAGCGCAAGGACGACCACGCGGGGCTGGGCGACTGGTATGTAAATACGCAGAAGTTTCCCAACGGGCTGAAGCCGCTTATAGACAAGGTGCACGCGCTGGGGATGGATTTTGGATTGTGGGTGGAACCGGAGATGGTGAATCCGGATTCGGATCTCTACCGCAAGCATCCGGATTGGGTGCTGCATTTTCCGGGGCGTCCGCGCACCGAGCAGCGCAATCAAATGGTGCTGAACCTGGCGCGGCCCGATGTGCGCGCGTATGTGCTGGGATTTCTGGACAAGATTCTGACGGAGAACCAGATTGCGTTTTTGAAGTGGGATTACAACCGCAACTGGAGCGAGCCGGGATGGAGTCAGTTGGCTCCTGTGGAACAGAAGCGGGTGTACGTGGAGTACACCAAGAACCTGTATGCGATTCTGGCCGAGTTGCGGAAGAGGCATCCGAAGGTGGAGATCGAATCCTGCTCGGGCGGCGGGGGACGGGTGGACCTGGGGATTCTGAAGTATGTGGACGAGGTGTGGCCCTCGGACAATACCGATCCCTTTGACCGGCTAACGCAGCAGGATGGATTTACCTACGCATATACGCCGCAGATCATGATGGCGTGGGTGACGGACTCGCCGCACGGGCTGAACAAGCGGACGAATTCGCTGTCTTATGGAATGCTGAGTTCGATGCAGGGCTCGTTGGGGATTGGCGCGAATATAACGGCGTGGACGCCGGAGGAGACGGCGCTGGCGAAGCGGCTGATTGCGGCGTACCACCAGGTGCAGGCGACGATTGTGCAGGGGGATCTGTACCGGCTGATTTCTCCGCGGAACGGGAGCGAGTTTTCAGCGACCGAGACGGTGAAGGCGGACAAGAGCCAGGCGGTGGTGTTTGCGTTTGAGCACTCCACACAGGAGGGACGCGGGTTTCCGCTGTTGAAGCTGAAGGGCCTGGATGCGGCGGCGGAGTACGCGCTGAGTTCGATCGAGGGCAAGGCGCGGGCGGGAACGCCGGCAGTTGCCAGTGGTGCGTGGTGGATGAACCATGGGCTGGAGATGGATGAGGGGTTCCGCGGGGATTTTCAGGCGGCGGCGTTCCGGCTGGACAGGAAGTAATTTGTTGGGCGCATGGCCGGAGATGTGGCCATGCGCCCCAAGCATTCGAGGAACAGCGGATTTATTGGTTGACGCCGCTGGCGAGGAAGCCGCCGTCGACGACAATGGTCTGGCCGGTGACGAAGGACGAGGCGTCGGAGGCGAGAAAGACAGTTGCGCCGATGAGTTCTTCAGTCTTGCCGAAGCGTCCCATGGGCGTGCGC
>JARLGF010000026.1 GCA_031296165.1 Occallatibacter sp.
CAGCGACGAAGGCTTTGGCTTCGGCAGGTGTCTTGAACATCTTCCAGTTGGCGGCAATCAGGGCTTTACGGGGCATTTTTTCAGAACTCCTCATACTGATTTTAGTGGATGGAAATGAGGGGTGGGGTGACGGCGGGCACAAGGACGGGCAGAATCAGGAGTGCCGTTGCATCGCAGGTTTACAGATGCAGCACGCCGGTGCAGAAGACGCTTGCTTTTAGAATCTTCGTGCAGCCCAGTTTGTCCAATTGCAGAAGTCCGGCGCGCTTGTCCCCAGTGACCGCATAGCCGGGTTGCGCCGCTTCGATCAGGTCGAGAAGGTAGCTGTCGGCCGGGTCTGCCGCCTGGTGTTTGCGCGGCAGCGGGCCGGACCAGAGAGTCGCACCATACAGGTGATTGAGCATGTCGCCGACATGGTGAGGTTGGAACAGATCGCGGAACTTGGGATTGCGGCTCGCCACGCGAATCTCGTCGATCTGCTGCTGGCAGGTAAGCAGTGAAAACCTGCCACTCCGCCAAGCGTGGACGATCTGAGCAGGGGAGCCGAGCGGAGAGATTAGCGCACTGAAGTAGATGTTACTGTCGAGCAGAACCAGCATCAGCGCATCCGCGTCCTTGCCCATGAGAGGGACTCTTCAACAGCCTCCTCAATCTCATCCAAAGGCACATTTGCGTTGCGCTCGTGGACCGCCTTGAGCGCGGTGTCGAAGATGTGCTTGCTCACGGCTTCCTCGACAAAGCGCGAGAGTTCGCCCTTCTTGCCGCGGCCTTCGTAGGCTAGAAGCTGGCGCAAGTCCCGATCGGTTTGCTTGGATACGACGAGGTTCCAGCGAGTGGTATTGGTTGCCATGAGAGGTTCTCCATCTCCAATATACGCCTATGCAGATAAACACATAAACACCGATCTGCGGCTAGTCTTTTGGGTTTGATGACTTGATTACGGATAAATCGTCCGGCACTTCGCCGTTCAGGAAGGCTTCCCTGTGATCGGGGTCGCCCAAGTCCATCTTGAAATGGTGCCAGAGATCGTCTTTGTAGACGCCCATATTCCATGGCCCTGAGATTGCGTCGGAGAACTGCCAGACGATGTGGTAGCCCTCCTCATTGGTGAAGCCTTCGCCGTCCGCCTGCATGATTGCGTCTCCGCGCTCCCACAGCACCGACCGCAGTCCATGAAGCGCGTTGCTGCCGTCCTCGGTTTCCGATCCTTGCAGATGCTGGAATGCATAGATGGTTCTGACCTCATCCAAGTATTTCAGAAGCCATGCAACGCCGCTTTCCGGCTTGCAGTCCTGGAGGTCCTCAATAAAATCCGCGATCTGGTCCTGACCGAGGGAACCGTCAAAGACCGGGTTGCGTTCGACCACCGCGACTTCGACGCCGTCCTTGCCGGCGAGTAGCAGAGACTCCCATTCGTCTTCGGTTCCGTCTTCGATGGTGAGGTCGTAGTCGGGATGCTCGGCGGCGATGAACTGCGCTAGTTCTTCCAGGGGAGGGAACTCTTCCTGCTTGGAAAGGACCCGCGTGTAATATGCCAATGTATTTCTCCTGCTTGGGCACCAGAGCCTGAGCGGCCCAAGGAAATGTTACTCCCGATCCAGTGGATGAAGGCGGCGGAAACGATAGCTGTCCGAGGCCAAGCTATCTGAAGCGATGTCTATAGGGAAATGTGATCGCGCCGATGGAAGGCGCTTAGGAGGCCGAAGAAAAAGCTGGCCCGGATGAGCACACCCAGGCCAGCGAATGTCGATCTTAAACTTCTACTTGTTAGTTAGTGCTTCCACGCCGGGCAGTTTCTTGCCCTCGAGGAATTCGAGGCTGGCGCCGCCGCCGGTGGAGATATGGGTGATCTGGTCGGCCAAACCGGTCTTGTTGATGGCTGAGACCGAGTCGCCGCCGCCGATGATGGAGATGGCTCCTTTGTTGGCTGCTACAGCCTTGGCGATGGCGTTGGTGCCCACAGCAAACCGGGGAAACTCGAAGACGCCGGCCGGACCGTTCCAGACAATGGTTTTCGCGGTGGAGATGACCTTTTCGATGGCTGCGATGGACTTGGGACCGATGTCCAGGCCCTGCCAGTCGGCCGGGAAGTTGACCGAGCAGTCCCACGGCTGGGTCTTGGCATCCGCTGAGAAACTGTCAGCCAGGATGTTATCGACGGGGAGCAGAAGCTGGACGCCTTTGGCCTTGGCCTTGTCGAGCGCAGCCTTGGCCATGTCGATCTTGTCCTCTTCCACCAGGCTCTTGCCGGTGGTGACGCCGAGCGCGCGCTGGAAGGTGTACGCCATGCCGCCGACGATGACCAGGGTGTCCACCTTGTCGAGCAGGTTGTCAATGACGTCGATTTTGCCGGAGATCTTGGAGCCGCCGATGATGGCTACGAAGGGCTTTTCGGGGTTTTCAAGAGCTTTGCCCAGGTAGGTGATTTCCTTTTCCATCAGCAGGCCGGCCACGGCGGGCTTGAGGAAATGCGTAATCCCTTCCGTCGAGGCGTGGGCGCGATGAGCGCTGCCGAAGGCGTCGTTGACGTAGACCTCGGCGAGCGAAGCCAGCGCTTTGGAGAAAGCCGGATCGTTGGCCTCTTCCTCGGCGTGATAGCGGAGGTTTTCCAGAAGCAATACCTGGCCGGACTCGAGCTGGTGGGCGAGATCGGCGGCAACCTGGCCGATGCAGTCGGGCGCAAAGGCCACATTGACAGAGGTCTTCAGCTCTTTGTAGAGCAGTTCGCGCAGGCGGTCGACGACCGGGCGCAGCGAATACTTGGGATTGACTTTTCCTTTGGGCCGGCCCAGGTGCGAGGCCAGGATGACCTTGGCTTTGTGCTGGAGGGCGTAGACGATGGTGGGCAGCGTGGCCACAATGCGGGTGTCGTCGGTGATGGCGGAGCCGTCTTCAGTGAGCGGCACGTTGAAATCGACGCGGATGAAGACCCGCTTGTTGGTCAGATCAATGTCGCGAATAGAGAGCTTGGGCATGGGAATGACTCCGGAAGAGAACTTGCGGTTCCCCGCCCGGAATGAGGCGAATCGATCACAGGCGGGCGGGGAACGGAAGGAAGTTAACGGTGAACGTAGCATTGAAACGCCCGGAGACGGGTGCTCCGGGCGTTGCGGGTGGAAAGGTTGCTTACAGGCCCTTCTTGGCCAGGAAGCCGATCAGATCGACCACGCGGTTGGAATAGCCCCACTCGTTGTCGTACCAGCTCAGGACCTTCACGCTGTTGCCGACTACCTTGGTCAACGGAGCGTCGAGGATGGAGCTGCGAGCGTCGCCCTTGAAGTCGGAGCTGACCAGCAGGTTCTCGTCATAACCCAGAATGCCCTTGAGTTCGCCCTCGGCGGCCTTCTTGAAGGCTGCGTTCAGAGCTTCGGCGGTGATGGGCTTCTCGGCGATGAAGGTCAAATCGACGATGGAGACGTTGGGTGTGGGAACGCGGATGGCAAAGCCGTCCAGCTTGCCCGAGGACTCGGGGATGACCAGCTTGAGGGCCTTGGCGGCGCCGGTCGAGGTCGGAATCATGCTCAGGGCAGCGGCGCGAGCGCGGCGCAGGTCCTTGTGAGGAGCGTCCAGAATGACCTGATCGCCCGTGTAGCTATGAATGGTGGTCATGATGCCTGAGACGATGCCGCATGTTTCCAGAATGACCTTGACCACAGGCGCCAGGCAGTTGGTGGTGCAACTGGCGTTGGAGATGATGTTGTGCTTGGAGGCGTCGTACTTGTCCTGGTTGACGCCGAGCACGAGGGTGATGTCTTCGTTCTTGGCGGGAGCCGAGATGATGACCTTCTTGACGGTCTTGCCCAGGTGAACCTTCGCCTTGTCCGCGTCGGTAAAGAAGCCGGTCGACTCGACCACGACCTGTGCGCCGGTTGAAGCCCAATCCAGCTTGGCAGGATCGCGCTCGGAGAAGACCTTGATCTTCTTGCCGTCGACGGCGATGAAGTCTTCGCCGGCAACGACTTCGTTCTTCAGGTTGCCCAGAATCGAGTCGTACTTGAGCAGGTGGGCGAGTGTCGCCGGACTGGTCAAATCGTTGACGGCAACAAATTCAATCTCGGGATTGCCGAGAGCAGCGCGAAACACGTTGCGGCCAATGCGGCCGAAGCCATTGATACCAACCTTAACTGCCATGTGTGATTTCTCCTTCGTAATCGGTGAGGCTGTGGTTTTTCAGCTTGGGTCTTACTACTTCTGGAATGCACCCGAAGGGCCTTCCACCAAACTCTTGATCGTAACACTGAAGCCGTCGTGGGCGAAACGCAAACGCCTTGACTGCGGGAGTCCGTGCCAATAACCGCTCACCGCTAGGATGCCTTTCCTGGTTCGGGACTGTATGTGACGGAGTGCACACCATTTGCAGCGGTATCGGCAAGTATGGTATTCGGGTAACACAAAGAAGGTACACAAGGCGGCATGAGAAGACGTTCCCGGCACACTCCCAATACTTCGGAATCGACTGGCAAAATTGGCCAGGAACTCCCATCGAATCAACCAGCTCCCCTGGTGCCTTTCTATCCGGACGAGCTCCCTGCCGTAGCGGTGACGCAGCCGCCTGCGGCGCACAGAACCCCGGTTTCCCGGCCCGCAGCGCCGGTCAGGCCGGCGAGAGAAGAATGGAATGAGCCGGCGGAATCAGGCCGCTTTGAGCTGGAGACGCAGCCGGAGTTGGGCGTTGCGCCTCAGCCGGAGGCAGAAGCCGCAGCGCGGTCCCCGCAGGAACCCAAGGGATTTGTGGTGTTGGCCATTGGGTTACCCGGCTCCGGCAAAACGACATGGTTCCGGCGCCGCGGAGTGACGCCACTGTCCAGCGACCTGTTGCGCAATATTCTTTTCGACGATGTGGAGGAGCAGCGCTACCAGGGACTGGTCTTTTCCACGCTGCGGTCGCTGTTGCGGGCCCGGCTGATTGCACGCATGCCTTTGAACTACGTGGACGCGACCAATCTGTCGATTCACGAGCGCCGCCAGTGGATCAAGATGGCCAAGAGCTTTGGCTACGAAGTGCAGGCTGTCTTCTTCGACGTGCCGCTGGATGTTTGCCTGGAGCGCAACAGCAAGCGCGACCGCTCGGTGAGCGAGGACGTGATGCGCAAGATGGCGGAAAAGCTGAAACCGCCGGTGTTTGAAGAGGGATTTGAGAAGATCACCGTGGTGCGCGTGAAGAGCGCGGGCTGAAGGTTGTAAAGGTCAAAAAGGACAGTTTCCCCATGAGTACTTCCCCTGAAGCATATGTAGAGCCATGGCTGCGCGGAACGCACGCCGATGTGCCTGCGGTGGGCCGCGCCGTTTTGCACGCGCTCGACCTGGCTCTGGACGACCTGACCAAGTGGGCCACTGGGCTCACCGACGCTGAAGTGCACGCGGAGCCTCTGGGGCTGAACTCAGTGGCCTTCCATCTGCGGCATATTGCCCGCTCCACGGACCGGCTGCTGAGCTATGCGGAAGGCAGCCAACTCTCAGCCGAGCAGTTGGCGGTGCTCAAGGCTGAGCGGGCAGGGGACGAGCCGCTGGCGGCTTTGCTCGCGGAGGTTGAGGCTTCGTTCAGCAATGCGGTGGAGCGGGTGCGGGTGCTGGCCACGGCCAACCTGGAGACGTTTCGCGGCGTGGGGCGCAAGCAGTTGCCTACCTCGATTGGCGGCGCGCTGGTCCATGTGGCCGACCACATGCAAAGGCATGTGGGGCAGGTGGTGACCACGGCCAAGGTGCTGAAGGCGCTGCGCGGGTAGCATACCCGAATGTTTTAGGCACAACTGGTCCTGCGCCCCGCTCTTCCGCGTGTTCCCGGCAAAGGCGTGGGAGTCGCGAAATTTATCTTGCCGGTATTGCCGAAAATAACCCTTAGCAGGCGCACCATCGAAATAGGCCGCATTCGCTCCAATGCGCGCTCGATTGCGGAGCAACAGTCATTGGGCTTTTTGTCCGCGGGCTTGTTCGCCCCGCGCAGCGGGATGGAACTCGAAAATGAATACCCCCCACCCCTTTCTGTGAAACTGTGAAGCGCCTATGGTGGTAACTCGTTTAGAATAAGCGATGCACGCATAATCTCCCTTCGTCAGAGCCTCGCAAAAGCCTCTCATTTCGGGCAATTATGAGCATTTTTACCCCTGAAATGGGCCAAAATCGAAATTCACCGTTTTTGTCTTATCCAACAACTCCGAAGATAGCCATTTCTGCCCGCGCAGCGGCGTCCGTTATGATCGGGTTCAATGAAATCACGCGATGGGAATCGAGCACCGGAGCAGGCGCGATGAAGGCTTTGAACTACGACATGCATCCGACGATCCGGGTTTCCGACGACGGTTCCGGGTGCGTTACGAGTTGGGCGGCGATTGCGCAGGAGTTGCGTGGCAGGCTCGCGTGCGGCCAGCGCACGGTCGTTGTTGCGGAGTTTTATCCGGGCGTGGACACCGAGGAGATTCGGGCCGGACTTGCCGGCATTGCCGACGCAACGCTGATCCTGGCGGAGCAGGCACTGAAGTCGCCGGATGAGCTGGCAAAGTTTCTGGCTCCGTGGCTGGGCGACGATCCGGTCTTTGGCAGGATGACTGCGTGGGATCTGGGTTCGCTGTTCGACCCGGCAAAAACAGAGCAGATACGAAGTGAGATTGCAGCCGCTTGCGGTGTTGTGGTGGTGTATGGAACCGGGGCGGCGTTTGTGGCGGAGCACTGGGAACTGCTGCTCTATTGCGATGTGGCGCGGTGGGAGATTCAGCAGCGGCAGCGCGCGCATAAGGCCGGCAATATCGGCGTCAACAACGCATCGGATACACCGGCGCAGTTATACAAGCGGGCGTACTTCATCGACTGGCGCGCGGCGGACGCGGAGAAGCACCGCCTCCATGCTGCGATCGATCTCTACATCGATACCAATGTTGCGCAGCATCCGGCGATGATTGCGGGGGCGAGCTACCGGGAAGCGCTAGCGAAGGCGGTGCGGGGGCCATTTCGCGTGGTGCCGTTTTTCGATCCGGGGCCATGGGGTGGCGAATGGATGCGGCGGCACTTCGATCTGCCTGCGGGGCCGCCGAACTTTGCTTGGTGCTTCGATTGCGTGCCGGAGGAGAACAGCCTGCGCTTCGGGTTTGGCGACCGGGTAGTGGAGACGCCGGCGCTGCCGCTGGTGCATGAACATGCACAGGAGTTGCTGGGCGGCGAGATTGTGAAGCGGTTCGGCGCGGAGTTTCCCATCCGGTTCGATTTCCTGGACACGGTGGAGGGCGGCAATCTATCGCTGCAGGTGCATCCGCTGCGGGACTATATTGCGGAGCATTTCGGGATGCCGTACACGCAGGACGAGAGCTACTACATGATGGATGCCGGGCCGGATGCGGTGGTGTACCTGGGATTGAAGCAGGGCATCGATGCCGGCCGGATGGCGAAGGATCTGGAGGCGGCGCAGAGCGACGGGCCGGCGTTTCCAGCCGAAGAGTATGTGAACGCCTGGCCGGCAAAGAAGCACGACCACTTTCTGATTCCGGCTGGAACCGTTCACTGCTCGGGCCGAAACGGCATGGTGCTGGAGATCAGCGCGACGCCGTACATCTTTACTTTCAAGCTGTGGGACTGGGCGCGGCTGGGGATGAATGGCTTGCCGCGTCCGATCCACTTGAAGCATGGCCTTGCAAACATCCAATGGAACCGCGATCGGGACTGGGTGAAGAACAACCTTGTCGGCCAGGTGCGCGAGATTGCGCGCGGCGAGGGCTGGCGCGAAGAGGCGACGGGGCTGCACGAACTCGAATTTATTGAGACCCGGCGGCACTGGTTTACAGGGCCGGTATTGCACGACACCGGGGGCACGGTGAATGTGCTGAACCTGGTGGAGGGCGATGAAATTGTGGTGGAAAGCCCGGAGCAGGCTTTCGAGCCGTTCGTGGTGCATTACGCGGAGACGTTTATTGTGCCGGCTTGCGTGGGGCGGTACCGGATTTCACCGACGAAGAAAACGGACAAGCCGCTGGGAACCATCAAGGCGTTTGTGCGGAGCTTGTGACGGTTTGCGTTCGGGGAAGAGCAAAAGCAAAACAACTTTAAGAGCCGGTTCCAGTCCGCTTGCCACGGCTTCTCCGAGCGTCCCATTTCCCTTTCGCGTCCGTACGTTGTAGCATTTTCACGGGCAGGCCGGAGTTGCGGCCCGTTCCACGAGGCACTGGATTCTCATGAAGAGCAAGTTTTCGCTTTGCAGCAGCAGCCGCGGCCTACTCGGCGCAGCGCCAGTCAACAACGGCGACAGGTCCAATGGCTTCACGCTGATGGAACTGCTCATCGTTATCGCCATCATCCTGATCCTTATGCTCATGGCCATCCCCACGATCGGCAGCCTGAAGAAAAAGGCCAATGAAACCTCGGCGATCAACTCCGTGCAGACCATTGCCAAAGCGGAGATTCAATACGAGTCCAGCTACCCGGCCAACGGCTACGCATGCGCGCTGACCTCTCTGGGCGGCGACCCAGCCGCCGGCGCACCCTCGCCCACGGCCTCTCAGATTCTGCAGTCCGACCTCGCCGCCGGCTACAAATCCGGCTACATCTTCACTATCACCAACTGCAGCAAGGTCACCATCAACGGCACGGACCGCTACACCGGCTACACCGTCACCGCCGTTCCGCAGACCGTGGGCAAGACCGGCGATCGCGGCTTCTGCAGCGACCAGTTCGGCACCATCAAATACGACACAGCAGGTGGCAACAACTGTACCCAGGCACTGCAATAACCATGAAAAAACTTTTCCGGCGCGGCGGCCCACTTCTGGCCGCCGCCATGCTCTCTATCTGCCTCAACGCCCAACAGCACGCGCCGTCCGCGCAGGACCTGGCCAAGCGTGTCGACCAGCACTACAACCAGCTTCACTCGCTCCGGGCCGGTTTCGCCGAGAGTTATCGGGGCCTGGGCATCCAGCGCTCCGAGAGCGGGACCCTGCTGCTGCTCAAGCCCGGCCGCATGAGGTGGGAATACAGCTCACCGGCGGGCAAGCTCTTCCTGCTGGACGGAAAGTATGCCTGGTTCTACACCCGCGGCGATCCCCAGGTGCAACGCATCCTCTCCAAGCAACTGGACGACCTGCGCTCACCGCTGCGCTTTCTCCTGGGCCACACGCAGCTTGCCAAGGAACTGAACCACCTTACCCTGGCTTCAGCCTCCAACGGCCGCTTCACCCTCACCGGCCAGCCGAAAGGGCAGGAAGCCCGCGTTGCGCGCCTCTCCCTCACCGTGACTGCCGACGGCACAATCACTGCCATTGAAATTGAAGAGACCGACGGCGCCCTGACCCACTTCACCTTTACCGGCGAGCAGCCCAACGCCGCCATCCCCGCTCAGGCCTTCCACTTCACCCCGCCGCCCGGCGTTCCCGTTCTCGACGCTCTGCCTCCGGTGTAAGAGTTTGTGTCTTCAGGGCCGGGAGGAAAGTCCCGGCCCGCCAAACGCTCATCCATGATTCCATGCCATTGCTGCAGCGGCTATAGCGGGTGATTGAGGTTGCCCGGGATGCGATCTGTTGATTCTTTGATTACCCTCCCCCCCCCTCCCCCTATGTATTAAGTCATGTTCTCCAGTTTCAACGAGATGCGAGGGGTCTGTCGCCGCAAAAATTAGATTCTAAAGGGGTTATATATCAAAAATTAGATAACAAAGGACTTATAGGCGGTTTTTGGGTGGTTTTGGAGGTTTTGGTACCGTAATGCGAG
>JARLGF010000027.1 GCA_031296165.1 Occallatibacter sp.
CGGGCTTTTGGGAGAAAGGCGTCGATATTGAGCCCTGGCGTCTTGGTTTGCGTCCCACGCGCACCGGCCAGACCATCCGTTTCCGGCTCGCAGGGCCGGCCAAGCTTTCCATCTCGCGGCCCCGCGACTTCCTGAACCATGCCGCAATGCTTTTCCTCTTTGCCGGCACGCCGCCGCCGCCGTTGCCGCGCAAGGCGGAGATCCATGCCTACCAGCCGGGGGTCTACCACCAAAGCCTGAATCCCAAGAGCGGCGAGACACTTTACCTTGCGCCTGGTTCCTATTTCTACGGCAGCCTCAACCTGTGGAAAGTGCACGACGTGAAGGTGCTGGGCCGCGGAACCATTGTGTATGAGGGCTCCCAGGACCCGAACAACGACGAGGGCTGGATGCAGAAGCCCGACTGGCACTGCATTGGCGCGCTGGAAGCCAACAAGGTGGAGATCGACGGACTGACCTGCATTGTGCGGGCGCGCACCTGGTCCATCCAGATGAAGGATTCCACTGGCTTCACGTATAACGACCTGCGCGTGATCGGCGGCAATCCCGGCAACGCCAACCAGGACGGCATGGACTGGCTGGGCGGCGGAGACACGATTGTGCGCAACGCCTTTCTGCGGGCTTCGGACGACGTTTTTGCCATGCAGGGCAACTGGGACGGCTACCGCGACGAAGACATGGTGCGCCCCGGCCACGACGTGCGGAACATTCTCATCGAGAACAGCGAACTGTCGACCAGCATTTCAAACATCGTGCGCGCCGGCTGGCCGCGCAAGATCCACAACTCGCGCAACTTTACCCTGCGCAACTCCGACATTCTCCACGCCGGCATCGGGGCCTGCGGGCAGACCTTTGGCCTGCTCGGCTACTGGGGCGCGAATGGCGCCAAAGGCGAAAGCACCAACTACACGTTTGAGAATTTGTTTCTGGACAACTGGTATTCGCTGGTGCAGATTGAACAGGAGTACCCGGGGCTGCACGGATTCACCTTCCGCAACATCTGGGCGCTGGATCAGCCGCCGCTGGCCGGCTCCACGTTCATAGGCAACGTGTCCGACGTGACCTTCGACAATGTGAAGTACGGGCAAACCCGTGTGGATACGGATGCTGAAGTGCCGCTGGTGGTGAGCGGCGGCGCGCAGCCGGCCAGGTTTAGCGCTCCGCGCGACCCGTTGGCTGCGTTCACCGTGGACACGCCTGTCTTTGCGCCGAAACAGAAGGTTCAGTTCACTGCCATGGCCTCGCCGGGCGCGCACTATACGTGGCTGTTTGGCGATGGGACAAAGAGTTCTGTGGCCACGGGGCGCAAGGTGAGCCATCTCTTTCCCGACGCCGAGGGCACGGAGTTGGACGGGAAAAACGGCGCGGGCCGGTTCAGGGTTCTGCTCCACGTGGCGGACAAGGCAGGCAAACAGGACTGGGCCGCGCAGGGAGTGGTGGCAGTGGCCCGCTGGCACGACGCTGTGTATGAAGCCGTCCCAACGCTGCCAGGCCTGACCTGGAAGATTTATCCGGGAGTCTGGACGGAGCTGCCGAACCTGGCAAAAGAGCAAGTGGTTTTCATCGGTGAGTCGCCCAACCTCACCGCCAATCCACAGGGTTTTACGCGGTATGCTGCTGCGTGGGACGGCCTCCTGGACATACCGGCCGATGGCGGCTACACGTTCCACCTGCTGGCCCGCGACGGAGCGCGGCTGGCGATCGACGGCGTGGAAGTGGCAAAGACCGGCCCACCGTTTTCGCAGGTGTGCGGTTCGCCGGGCAACGCGATGCGCTACGATCGAGGTTCGCTGGGCCTGCGCGCGGGCAAGCACACGCTTCACGTCGAAGGTTTACACTCCGTCAGCCAGGGCACGCCGCGGCTGCTTTGGGAAGGGCCGGGGCTGCCGCTGATCGACGTGCCGCCCTCGGCGTTCAGTCACTTCCGGCAGGATGCGGTAAAAGCAGGGGACAGGAAATAGGGACCAGACAACCAGAGCCTGGTTGTCTGGTCTAGAGTGTTGTCCATTGTCCGATGCCTATTTCGGCAACTGCGATGCATCCCAGCCGCCGCCAAGGGAGCGGACCAGGCCGACGCTGGCTACAAACTGGCGCGTCTGGAGGTCGATGGCGGTGCGCTGGTTCTGGAGCAGCGTGGCCTCGGCCGTGAGCACTTCAAGATAGCTGGTGACGCCGCCCTTGTAGCGCTGGTTTGACAGGTCGAAGGAGTGCTGCGCGGAGGCGACGGCGCGCTGTTCCACGCCCGACTCCTGCTCCAGAATCCGCAACCCGGAGAGCTGGTCTTCCACGTCGTTGAATGCCTGGAAGACGGAGTTCCGGTAACCGGCGGCCTGGGCCTCGTAAGTGTGGCGGGCCTCGCTGGTGAGAGCGTGGCGCTGGCCGGCGTCGAAGAGCAATTGCGTGGCTTGCCCTCCCAGGCTCCACAGCGCGCCTGGACCCTGCAGCCAGGTGCCGCCGTGCATGCTCTCAAAGCCTCCGCCTCCTCCCAGGCTGATGGTGGGATAGAAGGCGCTAACAGCGATACCGATCTGGGCGTTGGCGGCTGCGGCGCGGCGCTCGGCTGCGGCAATGTCCGGCCGGCGCTCCAGTAGCTGCGAAGGCACGCCAACGGGAACCTTGGGCAGCGGCAGGTCAAGCGGCGAAAAAGGAATGCTGAAATCGGAGAGTGTGTAGGCGGCGATGGTACCCACGGCGTGTTCGTACTGGGCACGGGCCACCCCGAAGTCGACCAATTGCGCACGCACGGTTTCAAGCAGCGTCTGTGCCTGGGCCACATCGGCTTCTGTGGCCACTCCGCCGGCCAGTCGGCGCTGGGTCAGATCGAGTTGCCGCTCGAGATCGGTGACGGTTGCCTTGAGCAGCTTAATCTCGGAGTCCAGGCCGCGCAGTTGGAAGTAGTCGGCGGCCATCTCGGCATGAAGGCTGAGGTCCACGCTGGCCATATCGGCGGCGCTGGCCTGGGAGTTGGCGCGGGCCCCCTCGACGGTGCGGCGGATGCGGCCCCAGAAATCCGGTTCCCAACTGGCCTGGCCGGTAATGGCGAAATCGTTGTAGCCGTTGGCTTTGCTGGCGGAGTAGGAAGGACCGTTCCGCGATACTTTATCGCGGGAGATGGAAGGCCCGGCAGAGAGCGAGGGATAAAGATTGGCATGTGTCGCAGTGACCTGGTCGCGCACGGCCAAATAGGTTTCCAGCGCTTGACGCAGTCCCTGGTTGTCTGTGGCAATGCGCTCTTCAAGCTTGTTCAATTGCGGGTCCTGGTAAACTTCCCACCATTTGCCGCGCAACATGCCGTCAGAGGGTGTGGCGGGTTGCCAGCCGCCGCCGGCCGGGTTGGGCGGCGGGACGACAACCGTGGAGGCTCCGGTCTCTTTGTAGACCTGTGGCGCCTCATAGCCGGGACGGTTGTAGTTGGGGCCGACAGGCTTGCAGCCGGCCAGCAGGCCGAGGGCGAGCAAGGCGGCCATGGGAGTGGCGCGGCCGGCAAGGCGATGGGCGAGATGGAGCGAAAGCGCCTGCATTGTTACCTGCCTCCCGCGCCGGAGGTTTTGCCGGGAGGCTCGACAAAGACTTTTTCCCCGTCGATGAGCGAGTCGGGCGGATCCTGAATGACCTTATCGCCAGCGCCGATCCCGGTGACAATCTGCACGTTTGCGCCGTCGTCCTCGCCGATGACAACAGGGACCAGATGCGCTACGTTGCCGTTGATCACAGTGCCGATGCGCAATCCTTCCCTGCGGAAGATGAGCGCCGCGGCGGGCACAAGGAAAGTTGGGCCGGCGGACGGGGTCTTGAAGTGGACCTGCGCCAGCGAGCCGGGCAGCAGTTCGCCGGCGCGGTTGTCCACGTCAATCTCCACCAGCAGGGTGCGGCTGACCGGATCGAGGGCGTCGGATGTCCGCACCAGGGTTCCCTGGTAGATTTTACCGGTGTGCTCGGCAAACGTCAGGTCGATTTTGGCGCCGCGCTTCACATTCTGCGAGTAGATTTGCGGCAGGTTCGTGTAGACGCGCAGGGTCTGAATGGCCTGCAGGTGGAAGAGCTCGTTGGCCGCTCCCTGGTTGATCAACTGGCCGGTGTCAACGGTGCGGGCAGTGACCACTCCGTCAAAGGGCGCGTAGATCTTTTCAAAGGATTGCAGTTCGCGGAGCCGCTGCACGTTGGCCTGGGCGGAGTGGACGGCCGCGGATGACGCCGCGGCCTGGTTGACGAAGGTATCCGTGTCCTGTTGCGAGACGGCGTTGGATTTGACCAGTCCGGTGTAGCGCTCGGCCTGGATGCGGGCGTTGTTGGCGTTGGCCTGGGAGGTCACCAGGTCGGCCTCTGCCTGGGCCAGTTGCTGGTCCACTTCAGGGGAGGCGATAACGGCCAGCAGCGCGCCTTTCTTCACCTTGGAGCCGATGTCGTAGTACCAGCGCGTCAGGTAGCCGGAGGTGCGGGCGTAGATCGGCGAATCCGTGTAGGCGGTCACGTTGCCGGGCAGCATGAAGCTGTCTACCGGCGCGCCGGGAGTGGGACTCATAGCGATAACCGAAGGAGGAGCCAGCTTGCTGGTGCGCTCTGCAAGCACTGTATCGGCGGACTTGCGGCTCAAAATGCCGAAGGCGGCGAGTACCACGGCTACAACCAGCAGCAAGGCTACGCCCAGAAGCGCCTTGCGCGGCGAGATGGGCTGCTGCGGGGGGGCGGTGAGGTCATCGTGTGTGGCCGATGCGGCCGGATGCGGGTTCGTGTTGGATTCGTTGGTCATGGAAGCATTACTCCGATAGCTCGTCAAACTCGTCAATGGTCCCGGCCGGTGCTGCGCCATGGGCCGTCTTGTGGCGGCGTTCCTGCCAGCTGTGGACGACAGAGAAGGATGCAGGCACAAAGAACAGCGTGGCCATGGTGGCCAGCAGCAGACCGCCGATTACGGCGCGGCCCAGCGGGGCGTTTTGCTCGCCCCCATCGCCCAGGCCCAGCGCCATGGGCACCATGCCGATAATCATTGCCAGGGCGGTCATTACCACGGGGCGCAGGCGGACAAAACCGGCGTTCAGCGCGGCCCGGCGCGCATCGCCCACCAGAATCTCCAACTGCTCCCGGGCAAAGCTCACCACCAGGATGGAGTTGGCCGTGGCCACGCCCATGCACATGATGGCGCCGGTAAGCGCCGGAACGCTGAGCCGGGTGTGGGTGAGGAACATGAACCATACGATGCCGGCCAGCGCCGCCGGCAGGGCCGCGATGATGAGGAACGGATCGAGCCAGGACTGGAAGTTGACCACGATCAGCAGGTAGACCAGCAGGATGGAAAACGCCAGCCCGGCCAGCAGACCAAAGTAGGACGCTTTCATGGTTTCGCTCTGGCCGCGCAGAACCAGGTGCGAGCCGCGAGGCAGCTCGTGCTCGTGGCGGGCCATGATGCCCTCCATTGCCTTGGTCACACTGCCCAGATCGGCTCCATCCACGTTGGCGTAGATGTCCAGGACCGGCTGCACATCGTAATGGCTTACCGTGCCCTGCTCGTTTCCTGGAACGATGTTGGCCAGGTTGGCCAGCACATTGACCGGCCGCGGAACTCCTGGCACGGCCGTCGTCGCTGCGCCGTTGGCTTGCTGCGCGGCAGCCTGCTGCGTAGAGGCTGCGCTGGTGACGGGCAGGCTCTCCAGCGCGGCCAGGGAGTCGAGCCGGTACTGCGGAGCCTGGACAGCGACGTTGTAGCTTACCCCGGTTCTGGGGTCCAGATAGAAGCTGGGCGTGGTCTGGAAGCTGCCGCTCAGGGCCACCAGGATACTTTGCGCCACGTTCTGCTGCGTCAGGCCGATGGTCTGGGCGCGGGTGCGGTCCACATTCACGGTTACATTGGGCGCGTTGAAGGGCTGCTGAATGCGCGCATCGGCAGCGCCGGGAACATAGCGGACCTCATCGAGCATGCGGTCGGCCAGAGCGCGGTTGTTATACAGGTCCATGCCGACGACCTGAATATCGATGGGCGCGGAGCGGCCGAAGTTGAGAATCTGAGTCACGATGTCCACCGGCAGCACATAAAACGTGACGCCGGGATACTCGCGGTTGAGCACGGTGCGCAGGCGCTCGACGTATGCCTCGGTGGGATGGTGGTCGGGACTCAACTGCACCTGAATATCCGCGTCGGCCGGGCCAACCGGGGCCGAACTTGAGTAGGAGAGGTTCAGCGTCGAGTTGGGCAGGCCGACGTTATCCAGAATGGTGACCAGTTCCTTGGCCGGGACTTGTTCCCGGATGGTCGCGTCGATGCGGTCGCACAGCGCAGCCGTCTCTTCGATGCGCGTGCCCGTATGGGCGCGTACGTGAATTTTGAATTGTCCAGCGTCAACAGAGGGGAAGAAGTCCTGTCC
The DNA here is from genome assembly GCA_031296165.1 of Occallatibacter sp. Classification (GTDB taxonomy): domain Bacteria; phylum Acidobacteriota; class Terriglobia; order Terriglobales; family Acidobacteriaceae; genus Telmatobacter. Next base: position 6,360 of record JARLGF010000027.1, read on the forward strand.
CAGCCAGGGCAACAGAAGACCTACTGAAGCCAGCGTAAACACCAGGAAGAGGGCCAGGAAGACCTTAGCGTGGTCCACGCACAGGGTAAGCAGGCGCAGATAGCCCAGGCGAATCTTCTCAAAGCGGGCCTCGAAGGCCATTTGATAGCGGGTGAAGGGATTGCGGCTGGCCTTCTTATTGGCAGCCTCTGCGTCGTCGTGCTCCTTAAGCAGATACAGGGCCATGGTAGGCACCAGAGTCCGGGAGAGCAGGTAGCTGGCCAGCATGGCAAAGACCACCGCCTCGGCCATGGGCACGAACAGGTACTTGGCCACGCCGCTCAGGAAGAACATGGGCACAAAGACGATGCAGATGGCGATGGTGGAGACGAAGGCGGGAACGGCGATTTGTGCCGAGCCGTCGAGAATGGATTGTTCGAGTTCCTTGCCCGCCTCCAGATTTCTATTAATGTTTTCAATGGCAACGGTGGCGTCGTCCACCAGGATGCCGACGGCCAGCGCCATGCCGCCCAGAGTCATGATGTTGATGGTTTCATGCAGCGCGTACAGCATGATGAGCGAGCTGAGAATCGAGAGTGGAATGGAGACCGCGATGATGATGGTGGAGCGCCAACTGCCCAGGAAGACCAGGATCATGATGGCAGTGAGACACGCGGCGATGATGGCCTCGCGCACCACGCCGTCAATGGCGCTGCGCACAAAGATCGACTGATCGGAGAGCGAACTGATCCGCAGTTGCGGCGGCAGTTGGCCCTTGATGCTCTCCAGCTTTTCGTGCACGCCCCGGATAATATCCAGCGTCGAGGACGAGCCGGTCTTCATGATGGCCATCATGATGGCGCGGTGGCCGTCCACGCGCACAATGTTGGTCTGCGGCGGATTGCCGTCGCGCACGTGGGCCACGTCGCGGATGTAGATGACCGAGCCGTTTACCGCTTTGATGGGCAGGTTGTTCAGATCGGCGACCGCGCGGGGTGCGGAGTTGGTTTCCACCGCGTACTCGAAGCGGTCGATCTTCATGGTGCCGGAGGGCGCGATGAGATTCTGCGCGCTGACGGCGTTCACCACATCGGCCGGCGAAAGGCCCTTGGCCTGTAGCGCGTGCAGGTCCAGGTCCACCTGGATCTGGCGAACCTTGCCGCCGTAGGGAAAGGGTGTCTGCGCCCCTTCGATGGTGGCCAGTTGGTTGCGGATGCTGTTCGTGGCCAGATCGTTCAACTGCTGTTCGTTCAGGCCCTCGCCGGTGAGGCCCAGCATCAGGATCGGCACGCTGGAGGCGTTGTACTGGATGATGAAAGGCGGGTTGGAGCCCGGGGGCAGGCTGCGCAATTGCACCTGGCTGATCGCCGTCACCTGGGCCACGGCGTTGCCGATGTTCACATGCGGCTGGAAGAAAATCTTGATGATGCTGACGCCGTTGAGCGACTGCGACTCGATGTGCTCGATGTCGTTGACCGTGGTGGTCATGCCCCGCTCGCTGTTGATGACGATGCGGTTGGCCATCTGATCCGCAGAAAGGCCAGAAAAATTCCACACCACCGTCACCACGGGGATGTCGATGTCGGGAAAGATGTCCGTCGGCATCGAGAGGATGCTGAAGACGCCAAGGATCAAGATCAAAAACGCAAAGACGGCAAACGTGTAGGGCCGCCGCAGCGCAAGCCGGACAATCCACATAAGGCTGGTACTCGCTCCTGAGCCGGGTTGCTCGTGAAGATGTTGCCTGTGACCGGTTTGTCACCGATTCTGGCGATCGAAAACCAGTCGGCAGCAACTCTGGTCCGGTTCTGACCTGCTCACCGGGTTCCGGGGCTGGACGGCAAAACCGCCCAAGCCCGATCCAACTTCTATTGAAACTACAATGGTAGTCGAAGACGCACGCGAAAAAGGGCGCGCGGTTAAAACGACACTCCGCTCAGTTTTAGGACGGCCCGAGAGTCTAAAAGGATTCAATTGTAGCGGCTCGGCATACCGGGATATGAGCGGCTTTGAGCGGTTCTCCACGAGCCATGCGCCTAAACCGCGCAGGACGTGCAGGTCTCTTCAAGAGCAACGGTATAGCAAAATCGGAGTTGCCGTTAGGGAAGTCGATGCGGCCAAGTAACATTTTTCTCAAGCAAACTCCACCTCGCACTGACTTTTGGGTCCCACGAGAACTCTGACTTTGCTCTGATCATCCCTGCCGGAGCGGTTGCGGAGCTTTATGCGCTGCCCAGAAGTCCCTCGATGGTGGCCGCCAGGGTTATTGGCCTGGTGGAGGGGCCGTAACGTCCCACGACGTTGCCCTTCCGGTCGACCAGAAATTTTGTGAAATTCCACTTAATGCTCCGGACGCCGAAAATTCCTGGCATTTTCTTCTTGAGAAAGCGATAGAGGGGATGAGCCTGGGGGCCGTTCACGTCAATTTTGGCGAAAAGAGGAAAGCTTACACCGAAATTTTTCTGACAAAACACGCCGATCTCCTCCTCCGAGCCGGGTTCCTGGGCGCCGAACTGGTTGCAGGGGAAGCCCAGCACCGAAAATCCGCGGTCCCGGTACGCGCGGTAGAGGCTTTCCAAACCGGCGTATTGCGGGGTAAAGCCGCATTGGCTGGCGGTATTCACGATGAGCAGAACACGGCCGTTGAACTCTTCCAGCCTGAGCATGGGCCCGTTCAGGAGAGGGGCGGAAAATTCATAAACCGTCTGCGCGGGCTCTGCATTCACTGAAAAACCTCCCCGCTGAGCGGTGTATTCTGCGTTCGCTCTGCGTCTAAAAAGGATGCTGCGAGGCGGGAAGAGGATGCACAGGCTCCCCAACCCGTTTGGTTCCGGTAGACTGTGGTTTGGGTTCCAATAACGGGGTAGTAGCCGGGGCTCCGGCGACAGGTCATCGTTGCAGGGGTGGTAAACCGGGGTCCCCAGTGACAAGTCAACGTCGCAGGGGCGGTTGTTGGGAGCCAGACTGGGGCCGCGGGGATCAATCGCGGCAGGGAAATACGGGGAAAGATATGGTTTTCGAGCCGAGTCACAGCCCGGCGGTTTGGGCGGGGTGGCCGCGGTCCAATATAATCATTCTTTCCTTGAGGCAGGACCAGGACCAGATTTTAAGCAATGAGGGTGTCGATATTCTTCCCGTGAAGCCGAACCTGAAGGTGAACTATGGACCGCACCAGTACGTGTGCCCGCCGCAGGGCTGCAGCCCGGTGAAGATCAAGCACACTTCCATCTCCCGCACCGTGCGGACCGCAAGCCGTCTGGCGCGCACCATGTTGTTGTTGGTGCTGGCGCTCTCCGCTGTTGCGGCCCTGTCTCAGCAGGCGCAGACTATCGATTCAATTCGCGTCATCGGCAACCGGCGCATTCCCAAGGAGACCATCCTTGCGCGGCTGTTCAGCCACCCCGGCGACACCTATGACCCGATCTCCATCGAGCGCGACTTCAACTCGCTGTGGAACACCAGCTACTTCGACAATCTGCGCATTGAGCGCGAGGACTCGGAGAAGGGCGTCATCCTGAATATCTACGTGGTGGAGAAACCCACCATTCGCGAGATCAACTACAAGGGACTCAGCTCCGTTTCTGTCTCCGACACCCTGGATCGCCTCAAGAAGGAAAAGGTCGGACTCTCTGTGGAGAGCCAGTATGACCCCACCAGGATCAAACGGGCCGAAACCGTAATCAAGGCCCTGCTGGCGGAGCACGGGCACCAGTTCGCCACCATCAAGACCGAAGTCAAGACCATTCCTCCTGCCTCAGTGCAGGTGAACTTCAATATCAAAGAAGGCCCTGAGGTTAAGGTCGGCGTCATCAAGTTCACCGGCAACCAGCACATCAACTCCCTCACCCTGCGCCGCTCGATGAAGAATCTCAAGCCCATCGGCATTCCTTATTCCCTCATCTTGGAAGACCTGTTTGCCCAGACCTTCGATGCCTCCAAGCTGGAGGAAGACACCGAGCGGGTGCGCCAGGCTTTCCGCGACAAGGGCTACTACAACGCCGCGGTGGAAGAACCCAAGACGCAGCTCCGCGACCAGGGCGGACTGAACATATTTACCTTCCGGCCGAACAAGGGCAAGCGCATCGACATCCTGATGCCCATCGATGAAGGCTCCCGTTACCGCTTGGGCTCCATCACGTTTACCGGCAACAAGGCGGTCGGCAACACCAAGGTTCTGCGCAGCACCTTCGCGGTCAAGGACGGCGACTGGTTCAACGCAACGCTGATAGCCAAGGGTCTGGAGAACCTGAAGAAGGCCTATGGCCAGTTGGGCTATATCAACTTCGGCGCCATCCCCAAGCCCATCTACGACGACCAGAAGAAGACCGTCTCGCTGAACATCGATATCGACGAGGGCAAGCCCTTCTACGTATCGCGTATCGAGTTTCAGGGCAACACCATCACGCGCGACCGTGTCATTCGCCGCGAACTGATGCTCGATGAAGGCTCGGTCTACAACTCCCAGTTGTGGGAGTACAGCTTGCTTCGCCTTAACCAGTTGGAGTACTTCGAGCCGCTCAAGGTCGATCAGGACTCCGAGGCCCATCAGGATGCCGATGCCGGCACCGTGGAATTGCTGCTCAAGGTGAAGGAAAAAGGCAAGAACTCCATCGGCTTGAACGGCGGCATGAGCGGCCAGTCGGGCGCCTTCCTGGGCGTCAACTACCAGACCAATAACTTTCTGGGACTGGGCGAAACGCTTAGTTTGCAGGGCAACCTGGGCAACATGGCCCGCACATTCACGTTCGGTTTCACCCAGCCCTATGTGCACAACCGCCCCTTCCAGCTTGGCTTCCAGATATTCAACAACAAGACTGACTACAACAGCGCCAAGGGCGTCGAGACTGGCTCGGGCCTGTCGGCCAACCTTACAGCTGCGGCGAAGTCGCTTTCCCAGAACTACAACCAGGCTATGACGGGCCTGAATCTCTCCATCAGCTATCCGCTCCGGCGCAATGCCTTCCAGCGCGTGGGCATGACCTATTCGCTCACCAGGTCGACGATTACGGCGTTCAGTGACGCCTCGGAGACGTTCTTCCAGACCATCAGCTTCCGCTCCGGTATCCAGGGCTCCGATGCGCTGGCGGGCATCGTCAACAGTTCGGCCTCGTTCAGCTATTCCTACAACACCATCAACAATCCCATGCGTCCGCGTTCCGGCCAGGAATTCTCGGCGGTCTTTCAGGTGGCAGGCATCGCGGGCAACGTGCGCTATATCACGCCGGAAGTGGCGTACAAGCACTTCATCGGCATGCACTACCTGAAGTTTTCGCCCACCGGACGCAATGTACTTGGCCTGCGCGCGCAGTTGGGCTACGTACAGGGCTTTGGCGGCGACGTGGCCCCACCCAACAACCGCTTCTACTCCGGTGGCGAGGGCGAGTTGCGCGGCTTTGACGTCCGTGCCGCCACGCCGTATGGCTACGTCCCCACCCGGGTCAATGTGCAGTTGACCAATCCGGACGGCAGTTGCGTTCCGCGCGACCCGACCAATCCGCAGTTGAACCAGTGCATCCAGGTGCCGCTGCCCGTCTACGGCGTGGCCTCCATCGGTGGCGATACCAACCTGACGACCAATGTCGAGTACCGCATTCCCATTGCCGGTTCGGTCATGTTCTCTTTCTTTGACGACTTTGGCATCGACACGGCGCTCAACAAGGGACAGTTAAAGCAGAGCCCGCAGGGCTTTGCTTCGCTTACCTCGCCGCTCTACGGCTGCCCGGTCTACAACAACGGTTCATGCGAGGGTGGCATTCAAGGCTCGAAGGTGGGATTCCAGAGGAACATCCGGCCCATATCCGGAACAAATTTTCTTCCGCGTATGTCCACCGGCGCCGAGATTTCGGTCATCATGCCGATTATCAACGCGCCCTTCCGCCTCTACTATGCCTATAACCCGCTGCGCCTGTATGAGGAACCCAAATGCAATACGGTCAACATCGGCAGCAACAACGGAAGCTGCACGGCTCAGTTGATCACGCGCGATATGTTCCCCACGGGCGGCGCGGGTGACTACACCTACCAGGAATCGATTGAGGCTTACGGCGCACGGGACCGTTTCCGGGAGCCGCGCAAGACCTTCCGCCTCACCGTCTCCACGACTTTCTAATCGGAGATCGGCAACATGCACTTGAAGGGCCGCTCCTTGCGAGCGGCCTTTTCTCTGCGCTGCGCGGCTTCTGTGCGCCGGAAGATCGCAAACTGGGTGGAATGCTGCTAAATTCACAATCCGCCTGATTGACGCCCCTACCGCGTCCTCCTATAATCCATCTAGTTCCTGCTGATGTCTCCATGCGCGTCTTTTCTGTCTCTGCCCCATCCGGCGCGGAGCCTCTTGTGAAGGACAGTGAGGTTTCTCAGGAGGCACAGCCTCGGTCTCGCACTTCAATGCGAACAGACCGGCAGGAATTTCGAAGGAGTTTTCCATTCAAATGAAGAGTTCGTTTGCACTAGTTGTCACTTTGGCCTCGGGCCTTGCCCTGAGCGCCGCCGCCCAAACATCGGCCGCACCCGCGGCGCCCGCCGGACCGGCCAAGATTGCCGTCATAGCTTTTCAGGTGGCGGTAGCTCAAACCAACGAAGGTCAGCGCAACTTTGCCGATCTGCAGAAGAAGTTCGAACCCCGGCGCCAGCAGCTCAAGACCCTGAGCGACGAAGTCGATAGCCTGACCAAGCAGTTGCAGGCCCAGGGCGACAAGCTGAGCCCTGTCGAACAGCAGAGCCGCGCTACTGCCATCGATACCAAGAAGAAGCAGTTGGAGCGCGATGCCCAGGATGCGCAGAACGACATGCAGCAGGAGATGCAGGATCTGTACAACGCCTTGGCCTCCAAGGTGTATGACGTTCTGTCAACCTACGCAGAGCAGCACAATTACACGCTGGTGCTTGATGTAGCCCAGCAGTCTACGCCTGTGCTCTATGCCAACAAGGCCAGCAATATCACTCAGCAGATCATCGATGCCTACAACGTGAAGTCAGGCGTACCCGCTCCGCCTGCTTCGGCAGCAGCCCCGGTTGCAAAGCCTGGCGCCGCGCACTAGTAGACAGGCAGCATTACGCAAGAAAGGCCCCGCAAAGCGGGGCCTTTCTTGTATGCAGCGGTGCTGCTGCGTGCATAGTAAAAAGGACTAACGGCACAGTAAAGAAAAATCGTACCCTCGCCCGCATTATCTGTGGAAATAAATGTGGATATCTTCTCGTGATCTCGCGAAAATATTTCCTGTTCTGCTCTTGTCAACTTGCATTCAATTCTGATAAATAAAGTAACCCCTTATTTATCAAATAGAAACCAGTGGAGCGCCGGGGGTAGCAGAGGCTGACCGGCGGGCGCGGGCGCGCAGTCTGTTATTGTGACTTTCCCACAATCCCAGATGAATGGAATATGACTAAAGTATCTGATGGGTAATTGTTCCAAAGCTACTTTTGCTGGTCTTCGCCTATCCGCAACACTGCCAGGAAGGCCTCCTGCGGAATATCCACCTTGCCGATCCGCTTCATCCGCTTCTTGCCTTCCTTCTGTTTTTCAAGCAATTTGCGCTTGCGGGAGATGTCGCCGCCGTAGCACTTGGCAAGCACGTTCTTGCGCAGTGGAGCCACGGTTTCGCGGGAGATGATCTTGGCGCCGATGGCGGCCTGGATGGCAACCTCGAACTGCTGGCGGGGAATCAGTTCGCGCATCTTGGAAACCAGCGCCCGCCCGCGCTCATAGGCAAAGTCGCGGTGCACGATGATGGAAAGCGCATCCACCGGCTCGCCGGAGACCAGGATGTCCAGTTTCACCATGGGCGACTCCCATTCCCCGGCAAGTTGATAGTCCAGCGACGCGTAGCCGCGCGAGATGGATTTGAGGCGGTCGTAGAAGTCAAGCACGATCTCATTCAGCGGCAGCTCGTAGGTGAGCATTACGCGGGTCGGCGTCACGTACTCAAAGTTCAACTGCTTGCCGCGCTTTTCCTCAACCAGCTTGAGGATGCCGCCCACATATTCCTCGTTGGTGAGGATCTTGGCGGTGATAACCGGCTCGCGGATGATGTCGATGTTGGTGGGATCGGGCCAGCGCGACGGGTTGTCCACTTCGAGCACGCTGCCGTCGGTGAGCGTTATGTGGTAGCGCACACCGGGAGCTGTGGTGATCAGGTCCAGCTCGTACTCGCGCTCCAGCCGCTCCTGGATGATTTCCATGTGCAGCAGGCCGAGAAAGCCGCAGCGGAAGCCGAAGCCCAGCGCGGCAGAACTTTCCGGCTCGAAGAAAAACGAGGAATCGTTGAGACGCAGTTTTTCCAAGGCGTCGCGCAACAGCGTGTGCTCGTGCGAGTCCACGGTGTAGAGGCCGGCGAAGACCATCGGCTTGATGTCTTCAAAGCCTGGCAACTGGGCTGCGGCGGGGCGGGCGTCCTCAGTTACGGTGTCGCCAATCTTGGTGTCGCTTACGGTCTTGATGGTGGCCGCAAAAAATCCCACTTCGCCAGCGCGCAGTTCGGCAATTTCCACCGGCTTGGGCATGAGCACGCCCATCGATTCCACTTCAAACGATTTTCCGTTCGACATGAGGCGAATACGCTGGCCCTTGCACATGGTGCCCTGCATCACCCGCACCAGCACGATGACGCCGCGATAGGCGTCGAACCAGGAGTCGAAGATGAGCGCCTGCAGAGGCGCGTCGGGGTCGCCCGTGGGCGGCGGCAGACGGTTGACAATGGCCTCAAGCACTTCGGCAACGCCCTGGCCGGTCTTGGCGCTCACCGGAATGGCGTCGGTGGCGTCCAGGCCCACCGCCTTCTCGATCGCCTCCTGGGTCCTGACAATATCGGCCGAGGGCAGGTCGATCTTGTTGATCACCGGAATGATTTCCAGCCCGTGGTTGATGGCGAGATAGGCGTTGGCCAGGGTTTGCGCCTCAACGCCCTGGGAGGCGTCCACTACCAGCAGCGCGCCCTCGCAGGAGGCCAGCGAACGCGAAACCTCGTAGCTGAAGTCCACATGGCCCGGTGTGTCGATCAGGTTGAGCTGGTAGGTGTTGCCGTCGTGGGCCTTGTACATCATGCGCACGGCATGGGCCTTGATAGTGATGCCGCGTTCGCGCTCCAGGTCCATGTCGTCCAGGATCTGGGCCTGCATCTCGCGGCCCGTCACCGAGCCGGTCAATTCCAGCAGACGGTCGCTCAGTGTCGACTTGCCGTGGTCGATGTGGGCGATGATCGCAAAATTTCTAAGGAAGCGTGCGTCCATGGGGGCTTACTCAACGAGGCAAATTGCGCTGTTATGCAAGCGTTGCCTCCATGGCATAGCTTATCATCGGCATAGTGTCTCTCGCGGCCTGATTGAGGCTGGGGCGGCCCGATCACTCATGCATATAACTTGGAATCGGTATCGTTTGCCTGGTTCGTCCCTGCTGCTCCTGTTGCTGGCAGGCTGCGTTCCTCCTCAGCCCACAAGCAGCTCCGCGGGCGCAACGCAGCAGGCCACGGCGCCTGCTCTGCCCGCGGCAGCCTCGCCGCAAGCCGCCAAGCCCACAGCGCCGCCGCCGCTTACCCAGCAGCAGCAGCGTGTACGCCAGCTCATCGGACAGGTGGAGGATGCCTACGCCAAAGGCGTGGCAGCCTACCACAAAGGGCAATTGCTCGAAGCCAAGACGGAGTTCGATCGCGCCGTGGATTTGATGCTCGCCAGCGGCATCGACATCAAGGGCGATTCCCAGTTGCAGGACGAGTTCGACCGTGTCGTGGACGGGGTGAACGCGCTGGAGATGGAGGCCCTCAAGCAGGGCAACGGTTTTGTTCCCAAGGAGGAGCCCACGCCGGCCGACGTGGCCAGCGACGTGAATTTCACGGTGGACCCCAACGTCGTGGCCAAGGCCAGGGAGGATCTGGCTACAACCAAGTCCGATCTGCCGCTGATGGTCAACGACTACGTGGCCGGTTACATCAATTTCTTTGCCAGTTCGCAGCGCGGACACAATACGCTGCTCCACTCCTTCGAGCGCGCCGGGCGCTACAAGGCGATGATTCAGCGCGTCATGGCGGAAGAAGGCGTGCCGCAGGATCTGATTTACCTGGCGGTGGCCGAGTCGGGATTCAATCCGCGCGCTGTCAATCGCGGCTCCGGCGCCGGCGGCATGTGGCAATTCATGCCCCACGGAAACTACGGCCTGGTGCGAAACGCCTATGTGGACGAACGCTTCGATCCCGAGAAGTCCACGCGCGCCTACGCCCGCTACATGAAGTTTATCTATAACCAGTTGGGCGACTGGTATCTGTCCATGGCCGGATACGACTGGGGCTCGGGCAATGTGCAGCGTGCCGTGCAAAAGACCGGCTACGCAGACTTCTGGGAACTCTACAGACGCAATAATCTTCCCGTGGAAACCAAGAACTACGTGCCGGAGATTCTGGCGGCGATCATCATTGCCAATCATCCCACGCAGTATGGATTCGATGACGTAACGCTTGATCCTCCGGTGCTGACCGACACCGTGACCATCAATTATTCCGTGGACCTGCGGCTGGTCTCCGACCTGGTGAACGCTCCGGTAGACGAGCTGATGGCGCTGAATCCCAGCCTGCTGCGCATGATTACGCCGCCCGACACTTCGTTCGATCTTCATCTGCCGGCGGGCACGGCCACGCTGTTTACGCAGCGCGTTGCCGTGGTTCCAGAGTCCAGGCGCAACGCGTGGCGGTACCATCGCGTCGCGGCAGATGACACCTTGGCCTCTGTGGCGCACAGCTATCGTGTGCAGGTTGCGGAGCTAGCCGAGGCCAACCAACTGGGCGGGAGCGATAGTCTCCAGGGTGTCGAAGCGCTGGTGATTCCTGTGGCTCCAGTCGCCGCTCCTTCAGCACATACGCTGCTTTACACCGCGCGCAAGGGCGATACGCTGGTGACCATCGCCGATCGCTTCGGTGTCTCGCTCACTCAGTTGCGGAGCTGGAACAAGATCGCAGGCATCAAGGTTGCTCCAGGACGCCGCCTGCATGTGGCCGAGCCTGCAAGAGTATCGCGTACTGCCGGTAGTCATCGTCACAAGACTGCAGCTACAGCGGAAGGCGCTGAGCCATCGCGCGCTTCAGGCGGCCATCGTCGCAGGACTACAACAACAGCGCCAAAGGCGCATGAAACGGCCTCTGCAAAGGGTTCCGGCGCAAAGTCCGCGGCGCGCGCAACTGCAAACCAGGGCGGGGAACCGGCGGCAAGCAAGAAGCGCGCGCAGACCCACAAGGCGGCTTCCGGCGCAAAGAATCATCCTGCGCAGAAGCCCGCCGCGCATGAAAAATCTTCTCGAAAGAAACAAAAATAGCCAGGCACCTCATTACATACTTGTGTTTTGTTAGTGTTTGCGTGCAAGCTATTGCTACAAGCTTCGGCAGACGGAGCAGAAGCGTCCGTTGCGCGAAGAGAATAATTTAACAACGGCAGCGGCTAGCCGCTGGAGGCAATCGGATGGATGAAGTGTTCAGGACGTATGCGATGAGTGACGACACCCCCAACGGGGAGCCGCAGGAATTGGACCCCGATCACGACCAGGACTTTGATGAGGAAGAAGAAGTTGAAACCTCCGGCATACTCACCTCTTCGGACGACGATGAGGGAGTGGCGGATGAGGCTGTGATCGTGATCGTGAGCGAACCCATAACCAAGCCAGCCGCGAGGAAGGCCGCCAAGCCCAAGGCCACAGGCGCGAAGGGTGGCAAGACCGCAGCCAAAAAGGCTCCCAAGAAAGCTCCAAAGAAAGCCGCTGCAAAGTCCAAGAGCACGGGATCCAAGGGCGGCAAGACCGCTGGCAAAAAGAGCGCCAAGAAGTCAGCTTTGAAGCCCAGGAGTACAGGCGCGAAGGGTGGCAAGACCGCCGCCGTCAAGGTTCTTAAGAAATCCGCCGCAAAACCGAAAAGCACTGGCGCAAAGGGCGGAAAGACCGCGGCCAAGAAGGCCGTGGGAGGCAAGAGCGTCAGTAAATCCACAAAACGAGGTAAGAAATTGGCAGTTAAGAAAGCAGCAAAGAAGGCGCCCGCCAAGAAGGCAGTTGTGAAGAAAACTCCTGCCAAGAAGGCTCCGGCGAAGAAGGCTGTGGCCAAGAAGGCCCCCGCCAAGAAGGCAGTAGCGAAGAAGGCTCCTGCAAAGAAGGCGGTAGCCAAGAAGGCTGCAGCGAAGAAGGCAACCAAGTAACACAGGCAACATGTAATTCAAGGCAAGCAAAAGAGCCCGGCATCGCGCCGGGCTTTTTTGCGTCTGGACAAATCCAATAGAGCAAAGAAATCAATGGGCCGAAGAAGCCGTGGCAGGGCTCTGGCCGGCAGGCAGCGTGGCCAGCACTTCCGCCGAATGCGCGGCGGGGCTCACCTTGGTCCACTCCGACACAATGATCCCTTCGGGATTGATCAGGAAGGTATTGCGATCGGCAATGGGCGTTGCGCTGTTGACGTTCATGGAGCCATATTTTTGCACCACCTTATGCCCGGTGTCGGAGAGCAGATGGAAGGTGAGGCTTTCCTTGGTGCAGAATTGCTGATGGCTTTCGGCGGAATCCACGCTCACCCCCAGGATGACCGCGTTCTTTGCCTCGTACAGGCTAAGGTCGCGTTGGAAGTTATGGGCCTCAATGGTGCAGCCCTGAGTCATGTCCTTGGGATAGAAGTAGAGGACCACCCAGTGGCCGCGAAGGCTGGACAACGCAATTTTGGTGCCGTCCTGCGAAGGCAGGGTGAAGTTGGGGGCAGGCTGCCCGACTTCGGGCAGGGCTTGATCTTTGGCATGTGCTGTGACGATCAGGGCAGAAGCTGCAAGCACTGCGGCCAAGACACAGAGAACTGGCTTTCTCACTACAGGACCTCCGGATGTGATGAAACAGTGATGGGGAACAGGAAACAGCGAACAGGAGAATCTTCCCGCACTCAGTATCCGCGCGGAGTGGCAACAATGGCAATACCTTCTTTGCCGGCGCGCTCCAGCAGGGCGGCGCGGTCGAACAGAAGGGTTCGTCCGGCCTCCACGGAAAGGCAGCGGGCGCCGGCGCGAATCATCGCCTCCACGGTTGCCATGCCAATCACCGGTACGTCGAAGCGCATATCCTGGTTGGGTTTGGCAATCTTCACCACGGTCAGCCGCCGCTCCAGTGTGGACGCGTCGCCGCTCAGCGACCGCATCAGTGCGCCGGCGCGCTCAATGGCCGCGTCCGTGCCTTCCATGGCTTCCACAGCCACGCAGGCCTGCGCTGCCACCACCACGGTCTGGCCAATGTCGAAGCCGGCTACGGAGCGGGCTACGCTGAGACCGTATTCGATGTTCCTGGACTCTTCCTCGTCCGGAGCGCGCTCGGTGAGCAGACCCTCCTGGGCCAGCAGCGGCTCCAGGAACGCCGTGGAGCTGATCAGCTCAATCCCCTCGTCGCCCAGCACCTTGGCCACCGCGCCCAGCAACATGTCGGTGGAGCGCGTCCTCAGGTTCAGGAGCAGCTTGGCCAGCCGCCAGTCGGGGCGGATGCTGGAAAAAATCTGCTTGTGCTTCACCTGGCCGGCCATCACGGCCTGTTTGACGTCTTCCTTATGGAAGAGCTCAATCAGCCGCGACAGCTCGCCCAGCGAGAGCCAGTGCACGGTGATCTCGGAGTCGTCGGCCGCGCGCCGGTCCATCTCCGCGTCGGCCTCTTCGCGGATGGCGGCAACGACCACGGTCAACCCCTGGGCGCGCGCCGCATCCAGCAGCAGAAACGGAAAGCGGCCGTTGCCGGCGATGAGGCCCAGCTTCATGGCTACTTGATCACCCCGCGCTCGCTGCGCGCAATGAACTCAACCAACAGCGCCACGTCCTCGCCCTCCAGCTCACGCATCTTCTCCACAGCCTGCGTGGTGTTCAGCTTTGACACCAGCAGCAGTCGGAAGGCTCTTTGCAGGGCCCTGATCCGTTCCGGGCTGAATCCGCGCCGCTCCAGTCCAACGCAGTTCACTCCGAAGGCCTTGTTCTCCCGCCGCGCCGAGGTCTTTGAGAACGGCAGCACATCCTGGGTCACAATGGTGCCGCCGCCGATGAATGCGTACTTGCCCACAATGCAGTGCTGGTGAACCGGGCAGAAGGCGCCCACGGTTGCGTAGTCCTCAATGATTACGTGGCCGGCTAGCGTGGCCGCATTGGCCAGGATGCAGTGGCTGCCCACCTGGCTGTCGTGGCCGATATGCACGCAGGCCATCAGCAGGCAGCCGGAACCCAGGCGGGTGATGCCGCCCCCGCCCACTGTGCCGCGGCTGATGGTCACATTCTCGCGGATCGTGTTGTCGTCGCCGATTTCGGTCTCGGTGGGCTCGCCGCCATATTTCAAATCCTGTGGCGCCACGCCGATGGCCGTGAAAGGGTGAATCGTGTTGCGTGCGCCGATGCGCGTGCGGCCTTCGAGCACCACATGCGAGATGAGCGTGCAGCTCTCCCCCAACACCACATGGGGGCCAATGGTGCAGAAGGGACCGACTGTGCAGGAATCCGGAACAATGGCTCCGGGTGCAATGACCGCGCTGGGATGAATGCTCACTCCGCAGTCCCCGTATCCGGCACGGCAATGGCCGCTGCGGGCTCTGCGGGGGGCTCTGCCGCGGCCGGTTGTGGCTCGCGCACCCGTGGCACCACCTGGCAGGTCAGCGTGGCCTGGCAGGCCAGCTTGCCATCCACGTAGGCCTTGCCCTCGATGCGCCCTGCCCGCATCCTGAACGACAGTACTTCCACCTCGATGCGCAACTGGTCGCCCGGCGTCACCGGCCGGCGAAACTTGGCACGTTCGATCCCGGTAAATACCACCAGCTTCTTTTCGCGGTCGGGAATCTCGGCCAGCATGATCATGCCGCCGGCCTGGGCCATCGCCTCCACCACCAGCACGCCGGGCATGATCGGGTAGCCGGGAAAGTGGCCCTGAAAGAACGGCTCGTTGATGGTCACGTTCTTGATGGCCACCAGGCGCTTGGTGCGCTCAAACTCGACGACCTTGTCGATCAGCAGAAACGGATAACGATGGGGCAGGAAATCCAGGATCTCCTGGATGTTGAAGGTCATTTTCTGGCTCCAGAAAGCGGTTGTTTGACCGCTCTAGCATTTTCGGAATTGGCGCAGTCCGACGCCATGCGCTCCAGTGGTTTTTCGTTAAGAAAAAGCCGCCAGCTTTGGCTCTCAAAAAGTCAACGTGTATTCCGAAAAGGCTCTATGCACTCGTCTGGATTATAAACAAGCCGCGCCTGTGCCGGCCGATTCTCAGAGCGGATCGATGGCGGGCGCCTGGCGGCCATCCGCAAAGCCGAAGCTGCGCATCCGCTCAGGCCACTCGCGCAGGAAGACGCCGAATTCCTCTGCCGGCGCCGGTACCTGAAAGAGATATCCCTGGCCGGCGTCGCAGCCGATCTGCCGCATCACCTCCAGCTCTCCGCGTTCCTCGATGCCTTCGGCTACCGTGCGCAGTTTCAGTTGCCGGGCCATCGCCACGATGGTCTGGCACAGCGCGCGCATGTCCTGGGACCGGTCGATGCCGCGGATAAAGCACTGATCGATTTTCATGGCATTCAGCGGCACCCGCTTCAGCACGTTGAAGCCGGTGTAGCGCGTGCCAAAATCGTCGATGGCGATACTTACGCCGATGGCCTTCAATTGCCGCACCCGCGTGGTGAACAAGTCTTCGTCGTCGAAGGCCATCGATTCGGTCATCTCCAGTTCCAATTGTGCAGGCGCGATCGGTATCTCCCCCAGTATGCTGCGCACGGAACGCGCAAAATCGTTCCTGCGCACATTGACCGCGGAGGCATTCACCGCGACCATGGGCAGCCAAAGGCCCAGGTCGTTCCACCGCCGGGTCTGTTCCAGGGCGGTCCGTAAACTGAAGTCGAAGATGCGATGAATCAGATCGGAGCGTTCCGCGATGGGAATGAACTCGGTAGGAGTGACCTGGCCCCAGCCGGGGTGGTTCCAGCGAATCAGAGCCTCCGCGCCCAGCACCTGCCCTGTCGTCAGATCCACCTTTGGCTGGTAGACCAGCGAGAACTGGTCCTGCTCCAATCCCTTGCGCATCTCCACTTCCAGGAGATGGTCGCGCATGATCAGGCTGTTCATGCCGGCGTGGAAGGCCACCACGGCACGACTCCTTACATAGCCGGCGCGGGTGGCGGCCAGGCTCGCAAAACGCACCAGTTCCTCCACCGACTCGCTATCGCAAGGGAAGAATGCCACGCCCGCAGCCACCTCTGGATTGATCTCTGAACCGTGAACCCGCAGCGGCAACAGAGAGTCCATCACCAGTTGGATGCGGCGTCGCCCGTCCTTGTCCGATTTGCCGGCTCTCATGGCTACCAGGAAGCTGCGGCCGCCAATACGGCCCAACAGCGCATCCGCATCCACCACCGAGCGCAGGGCTCCGGCAACGCGGCGCGCCAGCGCCTCCGCGCCCGCCCAGCCCCACAGGGTGAACTCCCGGCGGAGATTCACCAGGTCAATCCAGATCAGCGCCACCTCTCGCGCTGCCGGATCGCCCTTTAACTGCGCCGCAAGAGCAACCCGGAAGGCCGGGTAGTTCAACAGACCGGTTTGGATGTCGTAACGCTGGCTGTAACCCAGGATCTGCCGGTCCAATGCGTCGTCGGCATCCTCGTCCAGAAGCATCGTCAGCCTCGCTATCTCATCGGGATCGCTGCCATAGCCAGGAATCTCTTCCTTACGCTCAGCGCCTGGTGGCAGGTCAATCCTGGGACGACCGCGAGTCTTCTTGGGATGAATAAGGGTTGGCATCGGAAGTAACCATTCTCAGGGTACTGATAGGCAGTAAGCGGAATTGTGTAAATCCCGAATGTGGAGCCAAAAGCCGCCGCGATCCACTGCGGACAGGCGAGGAAGATATACTATTTTCATTCGCCAAAATGCCTGGACGCAACCATATTGTCGCATTAATTTGCAATTTATTGCCATGTTAAACTGCAACTTATGTGTTATTTAGTCTTTAGATATATTACGCGCAGCGTTTCCAGCTAAATCGGCACACCGGCACAGTAACTTATTCAAAACCGGCAGGACCGGCTCTTGTGCCAGCCTTGCCCCACCAGGACCTATGTGGTTACTACAGCGTAGATAAAGCGAAAGTTTAAGAAGCTACACAGCAGCTTGGCGCTCTTACTTTTTGATCCGCTGGGTGGCTGCATCCACGCTCCAGAAATCGGACTGCAACGGCTGGTTAAAGCTCACGCGATCCACAAAGTACTGCCGGATCATGTCGTCGTTGGCGAAGCGGGTGATGGTAAGCGGCGTGGGAAACCCATCCACCGTGTGGTAGTCGTCGTACTCCTCGGCATCCAGGTTCTTGTCCTTGTACACCGGGTCGCGCCACTGGAAGGTGCAGCGCAGCGGCAGGTGGGTCTGCGCGTCCATCAGAATGGTCACCGCCTCGTTCTGTGCGGAGATCAGCGTTACCTGATCGGCCAGATGGCGCTCGGCCAGGTGCTGCCCTTCGTAGATCAGGATGGTATTCGGATCCTTCAGCCACGTCTTCACGGCGGTCTCAATCGAGTGATCGCGGCGCCGCAGATAGTCGTCCACCTGCTCCTGTGGCAGCGCCGCCTTGCCTTTGAACGTGACCTCCATCCCCGTGCGCCCCAGGTAAAACTGCACCACGTCGCGGTGCTTGGTGTACTCGATACGGTCCTGGTCCGGCCACTCGTGGAACTCCCAGTATTTGGTGGTGCCGCCGCTGGGTTTGCCGTGGAAGAAGGCGGCGAAATGTCCCTCGCGCATCTGGTTCTTCATGGTCAGCCAGGCCTGCCCGCCCAAGGCCTGCACCATGGCGTCCAGCGCCGCGCGCGCCTGTTTTGCGTTCTTTGCGCCGGCATCGTCGGCTGTTTGTGTCCAGGTGGTGAGCGGCGCTGCCAGTATCAATACAGCCAGCATGGCCGGCAAAACTTTGCGCATCGATCTACTCCTCTTCTTATTGGACGGGATAAGGCGGCCAGAGGTCTGGTCCTCACGTTATCGCATTGTCTGAGAAGAAGTCGAGCGCGCGCCGTGTCAGATGGCTCGCATCAGCCGCACCGGAAGAAAGATGACGGCGCTCACCAGCTCCAGCGCGCCGCCCACCGCAATGCCCACCACGCGAAACGGCAACAGCAGCAGCCACACCAGCGGATAAAGCACCAGTGCAACCAGCGCCAGTGGCCAGCACAGCACCAGAAGAATGCACCACAAAAGAAACTTCGCCATGGCTCAAGCACCTCACTGCGCAAATCTGCGCCCGCAACAGAATACGCACGCTGCCTGGTTACGGTTCCTGTCATCAGGCGCTTTTCGGCGCAGAGCAATGCCGAGTGCCCCATGTCTCGATTTTGAGACATGGGATTCCCGCTCACTTTTGTTTGCTCTCAGACCGCTCGGCCAGCAACTTCCTGCGCTTGCAAATGATCCTGCGCCGCTCTTTTTCCGGAAGTGCCAGTACGGCTTTGGTGTGTTTGGGCAGCTTCTCGTAGATGAGTGCGTGTGCCCGCACCAGTTCGTCCTCGATCACGTGCGGCCGCAGCGCATTCCAGCGCTCCAGGGCCACCCAGAACGCTCTGGCCAGGTGGGGCGCGGGCGCAATGCCCTCCGTCTCCAGCAGCTCATCGAACCGCTCCGCTCCGCAGTGGAACGACAGGACGCCGCTGCCTGTGCCGTCCAGGTCGGTTATGGCAAACATCTTGCCGCCAATTTCGCGGTCGCCCACCCAGTACACCAGGTGATGGCCCCAGTTCAGTGTCTCGGTAACATGCGGCAACTCCAGACAGAAGGCGCGGATGCGCTCGTTGTCCATCTTGCCTGGAGTAGTCGGCACAGTCATGCGTTTACACACAGCGCGAGATGTATTCCACCAGCGCCGGATCGTAGTGCATGTCCTTGGCGGGCATGCCCGGCGCGCCGTCCACCAGGACGCCGCTTTCGATTGCCGCCTCGGACCACGTGGGCAGGTAGCCCGCGCAGTTCTTCAGCCAGTTGATGGATGGGCCCACGCGGCATGGGTAGCGTGCGCACTCCGCCTTTACAAAGTCCCAACCCACCACGTCCTGCAGGAAGGGATTGCGGGAGAGGATGAGGCTGCTGGGCCGGCCGTCGGGAAACAGCTCGCCCACGCCCCAGGCGTCCAGCGAGTCCGGTGAATTGGCGGCCAGAATGGCTTCATTGATGCACAGCTTCAGCCGCTTGCGAATCTCGGGGTTGGTAATCAGGCTGCGCAACTGGTGGCCATTCATCCACCCCGGAGTGCTGTGCGCAAAGGTCACTTTGCCCGAGGTATTCATGCCGAAAAAGTTCTTCATCGCCCCGGTCTGGCCGCCGTCGTGCTTTTTCATCAAGTGCAAGCTGATGAGAAAGTCGGAGTCGAGAACCAGTTGCGGAATCACGTAAGCAGGGCCGTAAGGCATCTCCTGCGTGGCCGCGGAGCCGGTCTGCGGCCCGCCCACCATCTGCACGCCCGGACACTCCGCCCATACATCGTTCTTCATCTCGTCAGGGATGTGCCGCGAGCAGTCCAGAAAAGTGATGTTTTCATTGCGCACGCCGGCCTTGTTCAGGCTCTTGGTGAGCGCTACCATCATGGCCGGCGAAGTGTTCAGCGCCTCGGCTTTCCATTCCCTCGCCGTGTTGTTCAGGTTGGCCTTGACCACGATCTTGGATTTTCCGGAGACTCCGGGCAGAATCTTCTCCCACGCGCGCTGCGGCTTGTTCGTGCCGGTAAGCTGCAGGATGCCCAACTCCAGCATGGCCCCAAGCCGGTCGGCATCGAACTTTCTCCAATAGTAGGGCGTACCGAAGGTGTACTCGGAAGCAACGGTCGGATCGTAGATTCTGGCCACGGCCTTGTGGTTGTAGCCGTCCGGTTCCCAGGGACTTACGGAGGCTAGGATCTCGGAAGGCAGCAGCGATTGCGCCAGAAGCCCTGCGGCCGCAGCCTGGGCCGAGGTTCCTACAAACTTTCTACGGGAGAAAATTCCGGTACGGTTCATGAAAATGCCTCATTCAGTGTGCTGAAATCGTGCGGTTGCGAGCATGTGCCGCATGGCGCAAAGCCACACTTCCACCCTGAACTTCAGACAGCGGCAATGTCAAGAGTCTGCCGTCTGGCCGCGCAGGGCTGGTCCGCAACTTTTGTCGGTGTTTCTCTACGGCTGCGACGAGCCGTAACTGGGCAGCTTTGGCGTCATCCTGCGAATGACGAACTCCTCAAACAGATTCATCGCGGCGCTGCCTGCCGTACCGATGAGGGCATTCTCAAAGGTCAGCGACACTCCATTGCGATCGCTTGCCGGGTAGTAGAGGTTCGAGATGCCGCCAGCCGCCAGACTGCCGCCAATGCTGGAGTAGTTTGGCTGCCAGTGTCCGTTGTCGCCCTTGCAGACGACCGCATTGGCAATGGCATAAAAGATGCGCACTCGCGTGGTGCCCGTCCCTTTGTAGAAGTAGCGCGGGTCCTGCTTTAGCAGTGAGGGCAGCACGGCGTTGCCAATCATGTCGCTGAAAAAGCTGTCGGCGAAGGTGGCTCCAAAGCGCTTGCCGTAGCCTTGTGCTCCCTGCCCGTAGCTGCTGAACGTGTTGCCTGCCTGCTCCACGCCGGCAAAGGCTCCGGAGGCGAGAAAGGAGACCGGGTCGATCGCCGTTTTCCAGGCAAGATTGAATTTTTCTCGGCTGCTGAGGGCGGGCGCGTGCGGATCGTAGGCGACATAGAAGTTGGGGATAAAACCGAGGACGCGCTGTTTTTCCTCCAGTTGAACCTCTACCTGGGCCAGTTCCGCGGTCGATGCCGTCACTCGCACTTCGCTGTCCGCTCGAGTCACCAGCAGCACAATTGGCTCCGTCTGGTAGCTCTGCCCGTCGTTCAGAACAATGGACCTGACCTGGGTCGCAAATCCATTGCAGGAGACGGTGAGCTTGTAAGTCCCTGCCCGAATCCCGCTAAAACTGAAGCTGCCGCTGCTGTCGGTGGTTTCCATCCGCACTGGCGCCGCGCCAGAAGTCGCATCGGACGCTGTGAGCGCGGCGCGGGCGCCTTCGTACTCGGTTCCATCCGGATCGACCACGGTGCCGCTGATGCTGCCCGTCACGGCTTGGCCGGCCTCTGCTTGTGCAGTGGTGGCATGGACCTGCGGCGCAGCTGGTAATGAGCTATCGGCGGCCGGGCTGGCTGCGGGTGGTCTGGCCTGCTGTGTCCATGCAAGCGCCGCAAACCCGGTCAACGTCAGAAAAGCAAAGCTACGGCCCCATGCGGAAATCCTGTGGGGCCAGCTTCCCGGCACGCGGTACCGATTGATCCCTTTTCCGATGATTGCGCCTTTGGCCAGCAAGATTTCCCGCCTTCAATCCACTTGTAAATGTGCGTTTGTTCTTATTGACGTTATTTGCAGCGCTTTAGCTGATTCCATCCATCTATAAGTGTATTTTTCGTCGTATTAGA
>JARLGF010000144.1 GCA_031296165.1 Occallatibacter sp.
CTCCTTTCAGTGCGTTCTGTCCAGGCTCCGGAAAAGCGGTGAAGGCCCGGGGCTAAAGCCCAACTCAACCGATGGGCTTTATTCGTGAGGCTGAAGCCTCACGCTCCCTCCGAAGAAGCAAAGGAGGAGGTTTTCGTGAGTCTGTGGTCCCCCGGGATTTTTCTCTTTTCGGCTGGAGTGCCGGGGTCTGCTTATGCTGCGCTGGCTCAAAAAGACACTATGAATTGATTGTGCGCCTGGGTGGGGTAATTATCTGCAAACTTCTGCGGTGGGGCAGACACGCTGCTCGATTTTGGTTCGTGGTGTTTCAGTCCGGCGGCGAAAATCGGCGAAATGCGGCGCTGTAGAGGCGGTGAAACCTGCTGGCCAGCGCGTCATTTCGGATGGATTGGCAGTTTTTGGCGTATTTTGCCCTTAAAAACAGGCTGGATTTCTGTGGGAACGCATCCATTTCACGATGGAGCTGTGAAATGGGGCACCGGGCTGCTGGTCTGAATGCGCTCGTTCTATGGATGCGAGTTTCGTCCCGTCCCTACGGGACTGGCTGGGCTGTGGGGGGCGATGACCCAGGGTTTCGTCCGCGCGGCGGACTCCACCCTGGGCTATTTTCGTGTCCTCCCTAACGGGAGACTTTCCGCGTAGCCAGAGCATTTTCGATTCACACGTTGACGTTTAGAGATCGTGGTGCTTCAGTCCGAGTGGGCACGCGGCGGCGATAATCGGCGAAATGCGGCGCTGCAGAGGCAGTGAAACCTGCTCGCCAGCGCGTCATTTCGGATGGATTGGCTGTTTTTGGCGTGTTTTCCGCGCAAAAACAGGCTGGATTTCCGTGGGAACGTATCGGCCAAGGCCAGTTTCCTGCTCAATAGCGAGACATGGGGCACTCAATCCTATTGGATAGTCAGACCTGGGGCGCCCGCCTCTAGTGTGGTGAGTCTAAAGTTCGCGTCAAAAATAAAGGAGAAGCAACCGCAGATTCTTCGCTTACCACCCCCAAACTGAAGAGCGTTTGGGGCCCCGTGCGCTCAGAATGACAGCGGCAATTTTGTTAAGAACTTCAGACTCAGGACACTAGTGGTCGCGCGCCTGGTTCGGATCGATGTTGTAAAAGAAGAAGGCGCGCAATTCCAGGTACGGGCCGTGAAACTCCCTGGGCAGCGGCGCGTAGTTGGAACCGGTGAGCGCACCCCAGGCCGCACGGTCCAGAGCCGTGTCGCCGGAACGGCCTTCGAGCACCAGGCTTCCATCCATCAGCCGTCCGTTGGGCAGAACCTTGAAGCGGATCGCCACCACGCCGGCCTTGTTGATTGGCGGGTTGACCTCGTCGGGAATCAACGGGTCCCAGGTGTTTTCCGTCTCATGGTGCCAGCGCTGTATCCAGGAGCTGAAATCCACGCCCTGGGTGTCGGACAGAACCTGGATGCTTCCCGCGCCAGCGCCGGGATGCCGAGCCAGGCCCCGCGAGCCCAGGTTGCCCTCTGCGCCCGTGCCGCGACTGCGCGAAGCGCCCCGCATGGCATCGCGCAACTGATCGGCCGGGTTGCCGGAGTTCATGGCAAAGTTGGGCCGGGCCGGAACCGCGGCGGGGTGCGGCGCCTCAAGCTGAGACTGCGACTGGGGATTGGGCGGAATGGGTGCGGGCGCGGGTGCAGGCGCAGGCGCCGTCTCGGCGGGCTTGGGTTCGGAGGCCGGCGGAGTCATCCGCTTCATTTCGTCCAGCGTCTTTTTGTCGACGACGACCGGCTTTTGCGGCACCGGCTTCACGGCGGGCTTGGGTTGAATCTTGCTGAGCGCGTCGGGCGGCAGATCGAGGTAGGTCAGGTCCTTGCGCTGGTTGATGGCGCTGAAGGGGTCCACGACCGGGGGCACCTTGAAAACATATCTTGGAATCCAGGTGAGCGCGGAGATGAGCGCCAGATGCAGGAGGATGGCAATCCAGAACCCTTCGCGCAGCCGAGCCCAGCGCCGCTCGTCCTCAAGATCGCTGATCATCTCCAGCAGTTCGTGGGTATCGTAGTCCACCCAGCGCGAAGTGCTGACGATGGGCAGCGTGGGCTCGCCGGGGGCGTCGGCCGGCCGCGGCTTCGCGCTGTAATCGGTGAGTCCGAGTCCGACTACGTCTGCAGCCCGTTTCTTCCTGGGCGGCTGGTTGGGCTCGTTCTCATTAGCTGGCGGTTGGCTGGTGGGCATTCGTTCCTGAGGGATCTGGCTGGGCGGACACGGCCCCATGCCGGTTCCGCTTCGATTCCTTTCTCTCTATTCTCTCATCCCGGCGAAACCGGAAGCCAGGCAAGGTTTGCCCGGAAAGCATGAATGGTACTCAATTCATGCATCATGCCGCTGCCCGTACAATGGTTCTTACTGAATGGACGGATGAGCAGAAGGAAAGGGACTCTGTTTGAAGCAGTTTTTTGCTGGAATCATGGCCAAGTGGAAGTTTGTGCTGCTTCCCGCCGTGGCCAAGCTGGGCTTTTGGGGCATAGGCGCCATTGCGCTGCTGGACTCCTCCACGATTCCTGTTCCCATGGACTTTTTTGTCGCCGTCTATGTATGGAACGACAAGAGCCACTTCTGGCTGTATTGCCTGCTGGCGGCCACGGGCTCGGCAATCGGGGGCCTGGCGCCCTATGGTCTGGGCCGGGCCGGCGGCGAACTGTTCCTGCTGAAGCGCGTGAACCGCGCGCGCTACGAACGGATGCGCACGCGCTTTGAGAACCAGGAATTCCTGGCCATGATGATTCCGTCGATGCTGCCCCCGCCCACGCCGTGGAAGGCCTTCGTGTTTGCCGCCGGCGTGTTTGAGATGCGGGTGGTCCCGTTCCTGGCAGCGGTGTTTTGCGGAAGGATGGTGCGCTGGCTGGCGCTGTCTCTGCTGGTGTTCAAGCTGGGACCGGGCGCGGTGGAAGTGGTGGCGCACCACGGGCTGGCCCTGCTGGGCATTGTAGGCGGCCTGGCGGCGATTGGCTTTGCCTGGTGGTGGATGAAGAAACGGCGGAGCGGAAAGCTGGAAGAGTAGGGCATTTCCCGGAATTGGTGTGGACCGAATCCATGCGCCCGGGTGGCTTTTTCCTTTAAGAAGAAGCCGCCTCAGATTGCAGACAAAGTCAAATTCGCGATTCGGGGAAAGATCCGGGGCTAAAGCCCTACTCAATCAATGGGTTTTATTCGTGAGGCTGAAGCCTCACGCTCCCTCCGAAAAAGCAAAGGAGGGGAGCATCAGTCTGAGTGGCTTTTTCCTTAAGAAAAAGCCACCTGTTACGGTTTTTCAACGGTCTTTGTGTACTCGGAAAACGATCTAATCCTGCGGGTCGCTGGCGGTGAAGGGCGAGCAGCAGGGCTTCTCCGTGGCGTGAAAATCCATCAGTTCCAGACGGGTGCCGTCCGGATCGACGAGGTTGAGCTGGTACTTGCCGTCGCGGCCTAGTTTGGGCTGCGCGGCGGCGTTTCCGGCGAGGCGGTTGTCCGCGGCCAGCATTTTGTAGGTTTCGGGAACGGAGACTTCTCCGATGGAGAGGTGGTCCATGCCGCCGAGCGAGCGCTGCGTAGTGCCGGCCGGAATGCCGGAGCCCGAGGGGTCGCGGACGAGCATGTATTCCAGCCAGTCGTGGCCGTCGGGAACCTGCTGGCTGACCCAGTCCACTTCGCTATCCTGCCTGCCGCCGTACCAGTAAGGACGGAAGCCGAGGAGATCGCGGTAGAAGATGTCTTCGACGGAGCGGCTGTGCACCAGGAAACCGACATGAATGATGTGGCGGCCAATGGCTTGCGGAGCGTCCACGGGCTTGAGCGGGCTGGGGGGCTGGACAAACTCGACCTTGTTGCCTTCAGCGTCCTTTACGTCAAACCAGAAGCTGCCGTCCGCACCTTTCTTTACGCTGGGCGGCACCTTCCATGCCTTGGCGCCGAGATAGCGGCGCAGGCCCTCAGCGTCCTCAGTGTTCCAGGCGGTGTGGTCCAGGCGGTTGATGCCGGCATCGGCAGGAAGCGGCAGCACCTCAACGAACTGCGTTGCGCTGAGAGCGTAGCGGACGCCATCCCGGTTCTCAGGATCGGGGAGCTTTACGGCGCCAGCGATCTCGCGGTAAAACGTGTCAGTGGCGGCGGGGTCGGAGGCGTAAACGGCGAGGTGCGAAATGCCGGTAATCCTGGGGCGCGCGGGGGGCTTGTCAGGCAACTGAGCGGCTGCGGCAACGGAAAGTACGGCGAGAAGAGCACCGGCAAGAAACCTGGAAAGCATGGAGCACCTCAAAGATTGCGGATGGACCAAGATTAATCGATTGCAGGCAAGGCGCAAACCGGAGGTCTACCGATCTTCTGCCGAGGCTTCCGCGCAGACCGGCTTACAATGCGTTCATGCCTCAAAAAAACTTGCTTGCGCCTATAGCCGTATTCGTTCTAGCTGGTTGCCTGGGAGGGCCCGTGCCGGCCCAGACGCCGGCGATCCACAACTCAGTGCCTGCGGCTTCCGCGAAGGATCGTGCACAGGCCAGGGCGATTTTCAAGCAGTTGATCGAGATCAACACCACGGACACGCCGCAGGGCAACGTAACCAGAGCCACGGCCGCCATGCAGAAGCTGTTTCTGGATGCGGGTTTTGCCGCAGGGGACGTGCAACTGCTGGGGCCCGACGAGCGCAAGCTGAACCTGGTGGTGCGCATACGTGCCGCCGCGCCTACGACCGAAAAGCCGGTGCTGTTTCTGTGCCACGTGGACGTGGTGGAGGCGCTGCGCGCGGACTGGTCGACCGATCCGTTCCAGTTTGTGGAGAAGGACGGCTACTACTACGGGCGCGGGACCGAAGACATGAAGGACGGGGACGCCGCGCTGGTGGCCACATTTCTGCGGCTTCACCGCGAGGGGTACAAGCCGCGGCGCGACCTGATTCTGGCGCTGACGGCGGACGAGGAGGGCGGCCACTTCAACGGGGCGCGCTGGCTGGTGGAGAGGCATCGCGACCTGGTGGACGCGGCGTTCGCCATCAATCCCGACTCCGGCGGCGTGGAACTGGACCACGGGCGCGCGATTGCGGCGGATGTGGAAGCCACGGAGAAGGTGTATTCGGACTTCCAGATAACGGCCACCAATCGCGGGGGGCACAGTTCCCTGCCGCGGCCGGACAACGCGATCTATGAACTGATGGCCGCGCTGAACAAGCTGCAGGCTTACAGTTTTCCCTTTGAGATGAACGGGGTTACGCGCACCTATTTTACAAATCTTGTGAAGCAGGAGACCGGACAGACGGCAGCGGATATGCGCGCGATTCTGGCGACGCCGCCGGACCTGGCCGCGGCTGCACGGCTGAGCGCCGATCCCAGCTTCAACTCCAACTTCAGGACCACCTGCGTGGCGACGCGGCTGAACGCCGGGCACGCCAACAACGCTCTGCCGCAAACGGCGCAGGCCAATGTGAACTGCCGGATTTTTCCGGGACACGCGCCGGAAGAGATTCGGCATCAATTGATGGACTTGTTTGCGGACAACAAGCTGGTGGTGAAGTACGTTTCCGATGCGGGCGATGTTTCCGCGACGGCGCCGGAGCGCAAGGCGATGGTTCCGCCGGCTCCGATCCCCGAAGTCTTTGAGCCGCTGACACGGATTACGCAGGCGCTGTGGCCGGGCATACAGGTAACTCCGGTGATGGAAAACGGGGCCAGCGACTCGATCTACTTTGCGCAGGCGGGCATTCCCTGCTACGGCTACTCCGCGATTGCGATGGAGCGGGACGACGGGCGTGCGCATGGACGCGACGAGAGGGTGCCGGTGGAATCGTATTGGAAATCGCTGGACTTTTTTTACTCGTTTGCGAAGGCGGTGGGCGGGGAGTAAGAGGGCTGCACGCTGGCCGCGTGACGAATTAGGAGAAAGCAATGGAATTGGCACGACTATATAACTTGAAATCGACGTGGGCGCGCGTTTCCGTGGTTTGCGCTTTGTTTTTGTGCGGCACGCAACTGAACGCCGCGCCGGCAGCGGTGGCCAGCGACCTGGTGGTCTACGGAGGCACGGCCTCGGGAATCATGACGGCCTACTCGGCCTCGCGGGAAGGCTTGCATGTGGTTCTGCTGGAACCGGGCGCGCATTTGGGCGGCATGGTCACTGGCGGGCTCTCTGCTACCGACCTGGGTAACTTCCACATTATTGGTGGCTATGCGCGGGATTTCTACATGCAGGCCGCGGCACACTACGGGCTGCACGATCTGGACCACGGCGTAAACTGGCTCTCCGAGCCGCATGTGGACGCGGAGATTTTCCGCAGCCTGCTGGCCGAGGCGCATGTGAAGGTCTACCTGCACGAACGGCTGCGCGAGCACGACGGAGTGGAGCGCAAAGGGACCAGGATTGTCTCCATCACTACCGAAGATGGGAAGCGCTGGACAGCAAAGGTGTTTGCCGACTGTACCTATGAAGGCGACCTGATGGCGCAGACACGGGTGAGCTATACGGTGGGGCGCGAGTCTGCTTCAGAATATAAAGAAGACCTGGGCGGGGTGCGCGCGCAGACGCCGGGGCACCAGTTTCATTGGGCGGTTTCAGCCTATGACGACAAGCACCGTCTGCTGCCGGAGATCGGCCCGGGACCGATGGCCGCGCCAGGCTCGGGCGACGACAATGAGCAGGCGTATAACTTCCGCGTGATTCTGACCACCGACCCGGACAACCGGCTGCCGTTTACGCACCCGGATGGGTACGACCGCTCGCGGTTTGCGCTGCTGGAGCGCTACCTGGGCAGCTTCAAAGAACACATGGGCCGCGAGCCGAATGTTCACGATGTGTTCAACCCGGTGGCGATTCCGAATCATAAAGCGGACTTCAACAACAACGGTCCGGTCTCAACGGACTTTATCGGCCACAGCAAAAAGTACCCAGACGGCAGCTATGCGGAGAAGGCGGCGATCTGGCAACAGCACCTGCTTTATACGCAGTCGTACTTTTATTTTCTTTCGCAGGACCCAAGCGTTCCCGCAGGCCTGCGCGCGGACATGAACACATGGGGACTGCCGAAGGACGAGTTCGCCGACACGAACCACTGGCCCAACCAGCTCTACATCCGCGAAGGGCGCAGAATGCTGGGCGCGTACGTGATGAGGCAATCGGATTTGCAGACGGAGCGCACCAAGCCGGACGCGATCGGCATGGGGTCGTACAACAGCGACTCGCACAACGAGGAGCGCGTGGCCATGCCGGACGGCACGGTGCAGAACGAGGGCGATGTGCAGGTTCCCGTCAAACCGTACGAGATTCCTTATCGCGTGATGACTCCACAGCGCGCGCAAGCAACGAACCTGCTGGTTCCGGTGTGCCTGTCGGCAAGCCACGCGGCGTATTCGTCGGTGCGCATGGAGCCGCAGTACATGATTATCGGCCAGGGCGCGGGAGTGGCCGCGGCGCTGGCGATTCAGGGACACGTTGCCGTGCAGGATGTGCCCATCGATCGCCTACAGCAGATTCTGCGCAAGAACCACGCGATTCTCAGCATGGACGAGGCGTTTCCCGCGGCGAGCGGCAAGTGAGCAGTGGATAAGCGCGAATTCCGTGCTATAGTGTGACCAGGTAACACCTTGGAGCACATAGTATGACTGCCTCTTCGACGACCAGCCTGAAACTCGACAGCGAGCTGAAAGAGCGCGTGCAACGGCTTGCGGCGGCGCGGCGGCGGTCGCCGCACTGGGTGATGCGCGAGGCCGTGGAACAGTACGTTGGGCGCGAGGAGAAGCGCGAACAGCTTCGGCAGGACGCGCTGGCGGCCTGGAATCACTACCAGGCGACCGGCCTGCACGCAACCGCCGAGGAAGCCGACACGTGGCTGGCCAAACTCGAAGCCGGTGAAGACGCCGAGGCTCCGGAATGCCACGTTTGAGGTGGTCGCAGGCAGCCTTGCGCGATGTGGCCCGACTGCACGATTTTCTGGCTCCCCAAAGCCGGGAAGCGGCCAGGCGGGCAGCCGGGGCCATCCGGCAGGGCGTGCAGGCGCTCGGCACGCATCCCGAGATTGGCCGTCCCGTGGATGAGTTGCCGCCCGAGTTCCGTGAGTGGGTGATTGAGTTCGGGAGCGGGGCTTATCTGGCGCTGTATCGCTACGACGGAAAAGAAGTGGTGATTCTGGCGGTGCGGCATGGGCGGGAGGCTGGATATTAGAGCAGACGGTCCAGGCCTCGCAGCCGAAACCTGGGCTCCTCACATCGTGCGCCACTTCATTCAAAAAAAGCAGGGGCGCAGCCCGCATCCGGGTTGCGCCCCTGTTTTTTTCGACCCTCAGATAACTGCGGGTTGTTACTGTTCCAGGATGTTGACCTCGGCGATGGCCGAAGTCTTTGCATTGACCCGGATCGTCTTGATCTCGTAGGGATGGAACTGCCCCGTCCACTGCGTTTTGGCGAACTTCAGATCGACATGCGCCGTGGCGGCCAGGCCCGACGTCTCATACATGCGCACGATGGTGTCCTCTCCATCCTCAGCCTGCTTGATGGCCGAGATCACCACGTCCGGCGCATCCACCGAGAGGAACGAGTCCGTCAGAGGCCGCGTGCCGGGGTGAATGCCCTGGTAGATAATCAGCGGCGGCGCCATCATCTCCTCAGCCGCGTGAACCACACCTGCGTCCTGCCATCCGCCGGCATGAGGCATCAGAATCATGCGAAATGTCTGCACTCCCTGATCCTGCCAGATGTAATCCTTCGCCGGATCGATCTTATTCGGCATGTGGTTTGCAAATACGGCGCCGCGTGCGATGGACACGCGCAGGTCGCTGCCATTGACGCTGTAGCCGTACTTGGCATCGTTGATTACGGCGAGGCCGTAGGTGCTGCCCGAGCGGTCGCCGTCCACGTTCACCCAGCGCTGTCCCGGATCTTCTTCGTTCTTCGTCGCGCGCTCCATGGCGCCGTAGGCAACTTCGTACGTCGCCTTCGGGCTCTGCACGTCCACCGGGAACGAATACTTCAGCATCTTCATGTGCTCATGCCAATCGAGAGACACGAGCGCTTCCAGACTGCGGCTGCCGGCAGTGAGCACCCAGTCCGTGTTGATCGTGGAGTTGCCGTAGGCGTAGCTGACCCGCATGATGGCGCGCAGCGGTCCGACTTCCTCCAGCTTGATGCTGGTCTGCTTGAACGAACCCAGTTCGTCCGTATACGCCACAAAGTTGTGCGCCCAGGTGTCGTTGTCGTCCTTGTACACGACCCCGCGCGCGCCAGTTGCGCCGCCGGCGAAGACCTCTTTGCCTGCATCCTTGTCAAAGAGGCTCAGCGTCCCTTCCGGCGAGAAAGTTACGCGGAGGTGTTCATTCTCCATCACGTTGCCTTCGGCCTTCAGTGTGGTCGCCGGTTTCGTGCTGGGTTCTGCGATAATCACGCGGATTTGCTGATAGCCGAACGCCGGCAGCTTTACCTCAGCCACCAGCCGCTTGCGCCCAGCCACCGTGGTCGCCTGCGTCCACTGGAACGGAATCTCGTTGCCTGCATAGTCCGTCACCTTGGTAGGCGACCATGCCCTCATGCTCAGGTCATACGCGATGACCTGCGTCGTGCTCCACGAGTGCGGATTGAAGACGAACAGGTAGTGCGAATCCGGATCGGTGGTTGGAACCTGCCACGCCAGCTTCTGCGCGTTCGTGAACATCGACTGCTCCGCCACGTCCATCGCGCGCCCATAACTCGCGGTCGCCGACACATAGTGTTCCGGCAGAGAGGTTCCGGCCATCGAGTCGTGGAACTGCTGGAACAGAACCCGCTTCCACGATTCCGTAAAGTCGTACTTGGGATAATGCGCGCCCCACGCCAGCGAGCCCACCGCGGCAATCTTCTCTGCCGTCGCCAGTTCCGCTTCAGACTCGCGGTTGCCCTTCTTTACTGAGGCCACCGCCGTGTAGCAGCCCACCGAGTGGTGCTGCAGATCGTCGGCCAGCACCGGAATATCGGCCATATTCAGCTTCTGCCGTACTTCGGCAAAGTACCGGTCGGGCGTGCTGTATAAAACCTTTGGCGCGCCCGGTTCCGACTGCACCAGCTTGATTGACGCCATATTGGCCTTGGTCGGTCCGCCGCCGTGATCGCCCATGCCGAAATATCCCATTGCATCGCGCAGCGGCTGCTTGCTCAGCTCCTCGATGGACTGCTTCATCAGCGGCTCAACCGAATGGCCATCGTCGCCGTAGGAAAACAGGATGCGGAAGGTCAGCGCCCGCGTTCCGTCAATGCCCTGCCACCAGAACAGGTTGCCGGGAATCTTTTTCTCGGTGACGCCCGGCCGCATGAAGACGTAGTCCTCCATGCCTTCCAGCTTCAAAATCTGCGGCAGGTTCCCCGTATGCCCAAATGAATCGGGATTGTAGCCCACCTTCGCGGTTTTGCCAAACGTCTTTTGCAGAACTTCCTGTCCATACAAACCCTGGCGCGCCAGCGACTCGCCATTCGGAATGTTCACGTCCGGCTCAACCCACCAGCCGTTCACCAGGCCCCAGCGCCCTTCGTCCACGCGCTTTTTGATCTCCGCGATCATCGCCGGATCGTTGGCCGCCACCCACTCGTAAAACTGCGACGAGCTGGTCGTCACGGAGACCTTGGGGTCTTCATTCATGCGGTCCAGCGCCGAGTGGAAGGTGCTGTGCACGACCGACATCGCTTCATACCACGGCCATAGCCACACCGCATCGATGTGCGCATTGCCGATCATGTGAAAGGTGTACTGGTCCGAGCCGGCGGGCCAGACTCCGATATTCGGAGTGGTTTTCTGCGTCTGGCCATGTGCCGAAAGTGCAGGCACAAACAACATACAGGCGCATATCGAGACAACAACCAAGCAAGTCAAGTATGAGTGCTTACGATGTATTGCAAAGTGGGTCATATGGATCTCCTCAAGTGCAAAAGCTTTTCGGGAATCGTGCCGTTAATCTGCTATTCCAGCAGCGCATCCATCATAGGCCGCGCAGAGGAGCTTATCCCAGATAATTTTTCCGGAGCGGGATTCTCCCGCTACAACCTGGAATGCACGGAGTGCCGGCGGCTCCCTGCCTCCGACTCCCCGGTGCAAAAGCCGGCCGCTCTCCCCGCCCGTACATCGGGCCCCCATCCCGGCGCGCCAAGCCTCGAATTCGGCCCAGAGTCCGACGTCTCCCCTGCCGCGATGCCGGCGCGCCTCCACTGATAAACTGGAACTACATGATCCTCCCGTTTGTCCGCGAAATCTTTGCGGAGCTGGAGCACTGTTCGGGATTTGAGCGCGTACGCAGGCATCTGAGCCTGGGTGCGGGGCGGCGTTGTGTGTCCGGGCTGACGGCAACGGCGCGGTCGCTCTATCTGCCTCTGATGGCGCGGGCTGCCAAGCAGCCGGTAATCGTGATTGTGGCCGACAACAAGGCTGCGGAGGCGCTGGAGCCGATGTTGCGCGCCGGATGCGAGTTGACCGGTGCGATAGACCCGGACGAAGTGGTGCGGTTCCCGGCTCACGATGTGCTTCCTTTTGAAAATCTTTCTCCTCATCCGGACGTGCAGGAACAGCGCGCGGCGGCGCTGTGGAAGCTGGCCACCGGGGCCGTGTCCATCCTGATTGCGCCGGTGGAGTCGGCGGCGATGCGCCTGTTTGACCGGGACTACTACGCCGGCCTGGCGGTGACGCTGAAGCGCGGCGAAGAGGTGGACATCGAGGTGCTGACCGGGCACCTGGCCGCCGTGGGCTATACACAGATGGACCTGGTGGAGATGCCGGGGCAGTTCACGCGGCGGGGCGGCATTCTGGACGTGTATTCGCCGGAGGCCGACCGGCCGGTGCGCATCGAGTTTTTCGGCGACGAGATTGAGACCATCCGCAAATTCGATCCGGAGACGCAGCGCTCACAGAGCGCCCTGGATGAGACACAACTTTCGCCGCTGACCGAGACGCCGGTAACCGAGCGGCTGCTGGCCGCGGTGCATGGGCGACTGAACCGGACTCGCCTGGAAGGCGAAGACGAGGAGATGGCGGCCGAGATGGCTGCGGCCGGCGGAGTGAGCGTGTTTCCGGGGTGGGAGTTTTTCACTGCCGTGGCCGGAGCGGAGAAGTCTCTGCTCACGCTGCTGCCCAAATGCGCGCTGTTTGTGGAGGAGCCGGCCATGGTGCGCAACCAGATCGACCGCTGGTGGGACAAGGTGGAACAGCGGCATGAGCGGTCGGGGATCGGATCGCTGATTCAGCCCGAGGACATCTATCTGCGGCCCGAGGTGCTGCAAGTCTCGCTGGTTTCGCACATGGGGCTGGACCTGGATCAACTGGGCGTGGTGGACGTGCTGGACGCGGATAATACGCTGGGCGAAATCGAGATTCCAACGCGGCCCACGCTTCGCTTTCACGGATCGATTCCGGCGCTGACCGAGCAGTTGAAGAGCCTGATGCAGACCGAGACGCGAATTGTGCTTGCAGCTCCGCACCAGGGCGACGTGGAGCGGCTGGCCACAATGCTGAGGGAATACCAGATTCCTTACCGGCTGGGCAGCAGGTTCTTTCATCCCGGCGGCGAAACCGTTCTGGACGAAGCCAGTTACATGGCCGGCGACCTGCGCGTGCCGGTGATTGTGAAGTCGCAGATCGCGACGGGCGTAAGCTTTTCCGACTCGAACCTGGTTGTGTTTGGGGCCAACGATCTCTCCGACGACGCGGACGTGACGGCGCGGCCCGCACCGAAGCGCTCAAAGACGGCGGCCTTTGTTTCCGACTTTCGCGACCTGGCCGTGGGCGATTATGTAGTTCACGTGGAGCACGGAATTGCGCAGTATCAGGGCCTGAAAGAGATTACGCAGGACGGGCTCTCGGTCGAGTTCATGATTCTGGAGTTTGCCGAGGCGGCCAGGTTATATGTGCCGCTGACGCGGCTGGACCTGATTCAAAAGTACCGCTCGACGGACGCGGGACCGGCGCCGGTGCTGAACCGGCTGGGCTCGCAGCAGTGGACCAAGACCAAGGCGCGGGTGCGCAAGGCCATGCAGGATATGGCCGGCGAGTTATTGAAGTTATACGCCGAGCGGACCACGGCGCAGGGCACGGCCTTCTCCAAAGACAATGCATTCCAGCATGAGTTTGAAGACTCGTTCGACTACAACGAGACGGACGACCAGTTATCGGCGATCCGGGCCATCAAGTACGACATGGAATCGACCATGCCGATGGACCGGCTGCTGTGCGGCGACGTGGGCTATGGAAAAACCGAAGTCGCCATGCGCGCGGCGTTCAAGGCGGTGCAGGACGGCAAGCAGGTTGCGGTGCTGACGCCGACAACGATTTTGAGCTTTCAGCATTTCGAGACGTTCAAGAAGCGTTTTGCGCAGTTTCCCATCAACATTGAAATGATCTCGCGCTTCCGCACCGCGAAGGAACAAAAGCTGATCGTGGAGCAGGTGGAGACGGGCCGCGTGGACATTCTCATCGGCAC
Source organism: Occallatibacter sp. (assembly GCA_031296165.1). Classification (GTDB taxonomy): domain Bacteria; phylum Acidobacteriota; class Terriglobia; order Terriglobales; family Acidobacteriaceae; genus Telmatobacter. The sequence continues at coordinate 13,400 of JARLGF010000144.1, forward strand.
GCACCGGCTGCTTTCAAAGGACATCAAGTTTCAGGATCTGGGCCTGCTGATTGTGGACGAGGAGCAGCGCTTCGGCGTGCGCCACAAGGAGCGGCTGAAGCAGATGCGCAAGGAGATCGATGTGCTGGCCATGAGCGCCACGCCGATTCCGCGCACGCTGCACATGTCGCTGGTGGGCTTGCGCGATATGAGCGTGATCGAGACGCCGCCCAAGGACCGCATGGCGATTCAGACGGTGGTGGCCAAGTTCGACGAAAAGATTGTGCGCTCGGCAGTCGAGGTGGAACTGGAGCGCGGCGGGCAAGTCTACTTTGTGCACAACCGCGTGGAGTCGATTTACGAGTTAGCCGCGCGGATTCAGGAACTGGTGCCGGCGGCGCGCGTTGCAGTGGGCCACGGGCAGATGAGCGAGACGGAACTGGAGCGCGTGATGCTGGCCTTCATGCGGCACGAGTACGATGTGCTGGTGGCCACCACGATCATTGAAAACGGACTGGACATTCCGCTGGCGAATACCATCCTGATCAATCGCGCGGACCGTCACGGGCTGAGCGAGTTATACCAGTTGCGCGGGCGCGTGGGCCGCTCAAACCGGCGCGCGTATGCGTATTTACTTATTCCTCCAGAGAAGGAACTGACGGAGATTGCGCGCAGGCGGCTGGCGGCATTGAAGGAGTTCAGCGACCTGGGTGCGGGGTTCAAGATTGCGGCGCTGGACCTGGAGTTGCGCGGCGCAGGCAACATGCTGGGCGGCGAGCAGAGCGGACACATCGAGGCGGTGGGCTTCGAGCTGTACACGTCGATGCTGGAGGCCGCGGTGAAGGAAATGAAGGGCGAATCGAGCGAGGATCGTCCGGCCACGCAGCTCAATCTGGGCATTGCGCTGCGCATCGACGAGAGCTATGTGCCGGAAGAAAATCAGCGGCTGCGGCTCTACAAAAAAATCGCGGGCGCCACGAGCGAGGCTGCCGTGGCCGAGGTGCGCGCGGAGATGGAAGACCGCTACGGCGCACCGCCGGACGCGACCGTGTTCCTGCTGGAGGCCGCGTTGATACGCCTGGAATGCGAACGGATGGGGATTGCGCAGGTCGATCGCAAACGCAGCGAGTTGCAGATACGGTTCATGGAAAAGGCGAACGTCGATCCGCAGCATCTGATGCGGCTGGTGGCGCGAAACGCCAAGCGGGGCGCGCAGTTCACGCCGCAGGGATTGCTGAAATATCCGTTGAGCGCCTCGCGATCCGACGAAGTTTTGCTGGAAATTCACGAGGTGCTGGCCAACTTGGCGGCGGCTCCGGTGAGTGCATAAATTCTGGATCTCAGCGATGAAAGAGATGCAATGAAGAAGATTTTAGCGACGGTTGCGATTGGAGTGTGTATGACTGCCGGGATTACGGCCCATGCCGCGAATGGAAACTGGAAGCAGCAGTTCCAGACGGTTTCCGACGAGTACTTCGACCGGGTGTTCTTTCCCTACGCTCCCACACAGGGAACGCTGGTGGGCTATCACCAGTACGATGCGCAGTTGGAAGATTTGTCGCGGAAGAATATCGATGCGGAGATTGCGGCGCTGAAGAAATATGAAGTGCGCATCGAGTCAATTCATCCGGATGCGAGCGCAGCGAATTTTGTTGCGCGGAGCGACCGGGAGATCGTACTGGGGAACATCCGCTCGACGCTGCTGACACTGGAAGTGATCCGGCCGTGGGAGAAGAATGCGGACAACTATTCGAGCCTGTGCGCGAATGGGGCGTTCACGCTGATGGAGCGCAAGTTTGCCTCGCCGGACGAGCGGCTGCGGTCGCTGATTGCCCGCGAGAAACAGATGCCGGCGCTGCTGGCCGATGCGCGCGCGAACCTGAAGAATCCGCCGCGCGTGTACACGGAGATTGCGATTGAGCAGTTGCCGGACATTATTGCTTTCTTTGAGCACGATGTGCCGCTTGCCTTTGCCGATGCCAAAGATCCGGCGCTCAATGCAGAGTTTGCGCAAACCAATGCGGCGGTGATTGCGGGACTCAAGGATTATTTGGGCTGGTTAAAGACGGACCTGCTGGCGAAGTCCAACGGCGACTTCCGCATCGGCGCGGATACGTTCTCAAAGAAGCTGGAATACGACGAGATGGTGGACCTGCCGCTCGATAAGCTGCTGGTGATTGCCCGGGCCGATATGAGCAAGAATCAGGAGCACTTCAAAGAAGTAGCCGCGGAACTTGAACCCAATAAGACACCGATTCAGGTGCTGGAAGAACTGGGCGAAAATCATCCAGCGCCCGACCAGTTGCTGGACACGTTTCGCGCCACGTTCGATGGGCTGGTGAGCTTTATCCGCACGCATCATATCGTGACCATTCCTTCCGATGTGCGGCCGATTCTGGAAGAGACGCCGCCCTTCATGCGTGCAACGACGCAGGCCAGCATGGACACGCCGGGGCCGTTCGAGACGCACGCGACGGAGGCCTACTTCAACGTGACCCTGCCCGACCCGAAGATGACTCCCGCGCAGGTGCAAGGCTACATGCATGCATTCAACGTGGGCACGGTGATTTCAACGGCGGTGCATGAAACCTATCCGGGGCACTACGTGCAATTTTTGTGGGTGCCGCAGGCTCCGAGCCGGGTGCGCAAGTTGCTGGGCGCGAACACCAACGTGGAAGGGTGGGCGCACTACACCGAGCAGATGATGCTGGACGAAGGCTACGGCCAGCCGGGCGCGGGGGCGAAGGATGAGCGCGAAGCGAAGTTTCTGCGCCTGGGGCAACTGCAGGATGCATTGCTGCGCAACGCGCGCTTCATTGTTGGCATCGAAATGCATACCGGCAAGATGAGCTTCGACGAAGCGGTGGCGTTTTTCCAGAAGGAGGGCTACCAGTCGAAGGAAACCGCATTGGTGGAGGCCAAGCGCGGAACCAGCGACCCAACTTATCTCTACTACACGCTGGGCAAGCTGGAGATTATGAAGCTGCGCGAGGACCTGAAGAAGAAAGAGGGCGCGGCCTTCTCGCTGGAGAAGTTTCACGACGATTTTCTGAAGCAGGGATTTCCGCCGGTCAAGATTGTGCGGGAGGCGCTGCTGGGGGATGATTCGCCGGCGCTGTGAAAGCCGTACATCGTTCAGTCCGGCGCATCCCACGCAAGGGGCACGCCGGAAATGCATTGAACCCAGAGCATTTTCGATTCACATGTTGACGTTTGGAGATCGTGGAAGGTGGCTTTTTCTTAAGGAATAAGCCCCTCAGCTTCCAGGATTCGGTAAAGAGCTGAATCGAAAATGCTGTAGTAAGCTGGAAACAAAATCCGGCCGCACCATGCGTGGATGCTGCTGAAATGAGGCGGATGAAATGAGCAATCGGGTTCGGAAAGCGGTTTTTCCCGCAGGCGGGCTGGGCACGCGTTTTTTGCCGGCGACCAAGGTGATTCCCAAAGAGATGCTGGCGCTGGTGGACAAGCCCATCATCCAGTACGGCGTGGAAGAGGCGATCGCGTCGGGGATCGAGCATATTATCTTCGTGACCGGCCGCGGCAAGGGCGCGATGGAAGACCACTTCGACATCAGTTACGAACTGGATGCGACCCTGGAGCGCAAAGGCAAAAAGGAGTTACTGGCGCTGTCGCGCAGCATCTCTTCGCTGGCGCGGATCAGTTATGTGCGGCAGAAGGAACCGCTGGGCCTGGGACACGCAGTGCTGTGCGCCAAGGAACTGGTGGGCGATGAGCCGTTTGCGGTGATCCTGCCCGACGACGTGATTGAAGCCGAGCCGCCGTGCCTGAAGCAGATGATCGACGTGTTCGACGAGCGCGGCGGGTCGGTGCTGGCGACGCAGACCGTGGAGGGGCCGGGGATCAGCGCGTATGGCGTGCTGGCCGGCTCGCAGGACGCGCACAACGTGCGCATCTATAACTGCACGGGAATGGTGGAGAAGCCGAAGTTTGAGGATGCGCCGTCAAAGCAGGCAATTATCGGCCGCTATGTACTAACTCCGCGCGTTTTTGAGCTACTGGAGAAGACTACGCCGGGTGCAGGCGGCGAGATTCAACTAACCGACGGAATCATGGCTCTGCTGAAGGAAGAGAAGGTTTTCGGTTATACCTTCAAGGGCCGGCGCTTCGATGCCGGGGATAAGTTCGGCATGTTACAGGCGACCGTTGAGTTCGCGCTGAAGCGGCCGGAGTTTGCGGATAAGTTCAGGGAATATTTAAAGGGGCTTGCGTTGTAAGCGAAGTAAGCGGAGTTAGCGGGAATTAGAGGAGTTAGCGGGGTTAGAGGAGTTAGCGGGGTTAGAGAAGTTAGCGGAGTTAGAAATGGAGCAATCGCTCACCCCGTCTGCTCCATTAAAAGAGCGGGGTCTGGTGGCCGGGCATGGTCAGGCCGAAATGTTCGTAGGCCATGCGCGTGGCGACGCGGCCTCGGGGCGTGCGGTCAAGAAAGCCGATCTGGATGAGGAATGGCTCGTAGACCTCTTCTAGTGCGTCTTGTTCCTCGGCCAAAGTTGCGGCCAGGGTGCTGAGGCCGACGGGACCTCCATCGTATTTCTGGATGATGGCCAGGAGCAGCTTGCGGTCAATCTCGTCAAAACCATGCGCGTCCACTTCCAGCAGCGTAAGAGCGGCGTTGGCGGTGGGGCGGTCGATCTCGCCGTTGCCGCGCACCTGGGCGTAGTCACGAACGCGGCGCAGCAGGCGGTTGGCAATGCGCGGTGTGCCGCGGGAGCGCAGGGCGATCTCCGCTGCGCCGTCCTGGTCGATGGGAATCTGCATCACCTCGGCAGAGCGGGTGACGATGAAGCGCAATTCCTCTTCGTTGTAAAACTCCAAGCGCAGCAGAATGCCAAAGCGGGAGCGCAAGGGCGAGCTGAGCAGGCCGGGCCGGGTGGTGGCGCCAATGAAAGTGAAGGGGCGAATCTCCATGACGTGTGTGCGCGCGGCGGGGCCCTGGCCGATGATGATGTCGAGCTTGTAATCCTCGAGTGCGGTGTAGAGCTTTTCTTCCAGCACCGGCTGCATGCGGTGGATTTCGTCCAGGAAGAGCACCTGGCGCTCGCGCAGGTTGGTGAGGATGGCGGTCAGGTCGCCCTGAATCTGCAAAGCCGGCCCGGAGGTCTGCTGAAAGCCGACATCCAACTCATTGGCAATGATGGTGGCGAGAGTGGTTTTGCCCAGGCCCGGAGGCCCGAAGAGAAGCACGTGATCGAGGGCTTCGCCGCGGGATTTTGCGGCTTCCAGCGCGATGGCGAGCTGCTCTTTCGCCTTGGACTGACCGATAAACTCCCTGAGCCAGTGGGGGCGCAGTTTGAGCTCAAAGCCCTGCTCTTCGTCGGCGCGCGAGGCGCTGACCAACCGTTCCGGAGTGTTGTCGCGGGCAATTGCCATGCTGAGGGAAGTGTAGCGGGCCGGGGTTGCGGCTGCAACCGGACAGGCATTTCGAGCCGGACGCTCAGGACGGCAGATAGACTACTCCAGCCACCAGCTTGTAGTGGAAGCCATCGAAAGGTTCACTAAGACTCACGGTAAGGAAGGTTTTTGCAGGCTTGTCCTTGAAGAAAAAGGCGTGTGGGTAGATGCCTGCGGGCAGCAGTTTAAGTTGATCCAGCCATGCCGGGTCGGTGACGGCCAGGTCATAGCGGGTACGACTGACGTGACCTGCCCGAAAAATGGCGCGGTTCTTGCGTTTACCGCTTTCGTCGCGAATCCACCACCACAAATCTTCCGGATGAATGAGTTCCAGAGATTTGTCCACGGGAAAGCCGTCAATTTTTCGCGCATAGACCCTGTCTCCGTATCCCTGCAAAATCGCCGGCCCTTTGTTCACGTAATCGGCAAGATAGCGAGCATCGCGGGGATTGTCGAAGCGCCGGACCATGCGCCACACCTCTCCCGTGACAAACACATCTTCAGGATGACAATTGGAGCCGCAATTTTCGCCGAGTTCGGCTTCAAAAACATCCAAGAGTGCCGCCTGTTTCCCGTCTGCATAGCAGGTCTCTTTCACGGTGAGACAGCCGGGGACTTGTCTTCCAACAAGCCGCACCCATTTCTTTGTGACGAGACTGATTCCAGCGACACAACGATGGTCGTGCTTGTAGGAGTTGGCGAGACAGAGAATCCGGTCGAAGCTCATGGAGCCAGACTTACCCCCGGACTATAGATTTAAAGATGGCGAATTATTACACCTTCCCAGTGTTCCTGCAAATATTCGAGCGCAAGTCTGCGGTGGCAATGCTCCGCGGTGGCTTCGCTGCACAGCAGAACTGTTTTCTTCTGGAAGCTTTCCCTGGAGAGAACTGACTCGACTTTTCGTGAACTTATAAGAGTGAGATAGGCTTCGGTATAAGTTTCCCAGCTTCCTTTTTTCTTCTTGAACGCATCCAGGATGTCCTGCGTAGGGGCTAGCAGAGGCTCGTGCTCATAGGAGGCGCCGCATATCTCCTGGAGAAAGTAGGCCAAGTCGGCTTGCTTGGCAAATGCAGCAAGTTGGGAGGTGTTGTTCAACCGCACATCGAGCAGGCGCTCAATGCCGTACTCCTTCAGTGTGCCGAAGAACTGGCTGGCGCTCTTTTGGGTGAAACCGATGCTGTAGATCTCCATTGGTCCTCGTCGAGTTCCGCGAAAAGAGCGGGCTGGTTGCCGACCAGCGGCTTTCGAGCTTCTGCGGCGACAGCTTCATCGGATTCGATGTGGCCGTCGCCCCGAATGTGGAGCATGGTATGGCCGCGCTCTGTGAGCACGCGGCCTATGAGTAAGCGGCGGTGGCAATGGGCGGGATTCTCCTCGCCGCAAACCAGGGCCACGCGGAAGCGCTCCATGCCGGTTTCCAGCCGGACGATAGCCGCCTGAAAATGGGCGTCTTCGCGGAGCCGGCTATAGAGGACGCGGCCTTTGGCGTCGTAGTAGGCCGGGTTGGCTGGACGTCCGCCCAACTCCGCGCCGAGGAAGAGATAGCGTATCCCCGCTTCCTCCAGAGAACGCTGCATGAGTTCCCTGTCGAACTGCGGAACATACTTTGAAAACGGCGAGCTGCGCGCATCGACCACGACTTCTACCCGGTGCTGGCGGAGAAGGGCAAGCCACACCTCGATAGCGTGGTTGGAATGGCCGATAGTGAAGAAATTACTCATGCGCAAGCCCTTCCAGAGGAGGATAGCACCGAAGCGGTTGCCCGGTGCTGAGATATGGAGCCCTGTGAGCCAGCGTATAGACTGGTAAGGTTCTCTTTCCCGATGCAGACGGCCTATCGATCATGACTACCCACCGGTTCCAATCTCTTCGCCGCTTTCAGTTCAATCTGCCGCAACGCATTGCGGCGGGGTTGCTGGCGCTGTTTCTGGTGCAGGGACTGTGGCTGACCGGCCACCAGACGCTCAGCGACCGCGATTACCAATATGCGCGGTGCGGGCGCGAGACCTGGGAGCGGCCTTCCTCCCTGACCGGCTACTACACCACCTGCGGCAATATTCACGATGGAATCCTGGGGTACCGGCTGGCGGGGCTGCCGCTGACCCTGAACCTGCTGGCGGAGCGCGGGCTGGACCTGCTGCGCAAGCCGGAAGATCGCGTGGTGCAGGCTGGCGCAGGCGCGGAGGTGAGCACCTGGGAACTGCACCACCAGCTTACGCACATTCTGCTGTTCCTGCGGCTGCCGTTTCTGCTGGCCGGGTGTGTGCTGGGCGGCGGGCTGTGGTGGGTGACGCGGCGGCTCTACGGCAACCTGGGCGGCTACACGGCGCTGGGGCTTTACTGCTTTTCTCCCGCGGTGCTGAAGGCCTGCGTGGCGCCCAATGCGGAGGTGCTGGCGGCGCTGGGCGTATATGCAGGCGTGTACACGTGCATCGGCGTGGCGCACGCCATGCAGGGACCGGCAGCCAGGTGGCGGCCGCGCATTGTGCTGCTGACGACGGTCTTTGGCATAGCGGCGGCAGCGCATATTGCCGCGCTGCCGGTGGGGGCGCTGCTGGGACTGCTGGCCATGCTGTGGGTGGCCGAGGGACGCAGAAGCCAGGTTCTGCCGGTGGTGCTGATAGCCGCAGCCGGCGCTCTGCTGCTGGTGTTTGCCTGCTATGGATTCTCGCCCGACGCGTTCAGCTATGTCTTCCGCTCGGAGGCTGGATTTCTCTGGTTTTCGCTGGACCCGGGCCGGCGGTTCTTCTTGACGCTGGCGAACGCCGGAATCACAGTGGCCGCTGGTGCGTCCCTGGTGCTGTACCTGGGACTGCGCAAGTCGCGTTATTTCGGCAATACGGCTCCGCTGCTCTGTGCCCTGGCCTTGTTTCTTCTGGTGATGACGGGCACCCCGGGCGCTCCGTGGCTGTGGGCGCTACCGTTTCTGCTGACGTTTGTGGGCGGAGTGTTTGCCGACGCGTACGAGGGACCGCGCGGACGGCTGGCGATAGCGGCGGCCGGGGCAATTTTGCTGCTGCAGGCGGTGTTCTGCGTGCTCAGCTTGCCGGGGCTGCTGTAGAAGGTCGCACTTAGATTTAGAAATTCTGCTAGCTGCCAGATAAAAGGAATAGGCATTTGAAGACATTAGGCATTCTAGAGCATAATGAGGACAGGTCGTGGGAGGTTCGATTCCACGACAGATTTTTCGCGGAGTTTGAAAGCTGGTCCGAACTGGTACAGGATGCAGTTCTCAGCCAGCTTGGTAAGTTACGGGCATTCGGGCCTTCCCTGGGGCGGCCAACTGTAGACACACTGAAGGGCTCCATCTATCCCAACATGAAGGAGCTGCGCGTGGATGCTGACGGGGGAGTCTGGCGAATTGCCTTTGCCTTTGACCCGGCAAGGCGCGCCATTCTGCTCACCGGCGGAAGCAAAACCGGAATTGCAGTGAACCGATTTTATTCGTCGCTGATTCGCGTTGCCGATGCACGCTACGGGCAGCATTTGAAAAGCATCGGCCAAAAGTGGAGGAAGAAATGACAGTCTCTCTTGAAGAAATTCTGCAAGACCTTCCGGAGGAGCGTCGGCAACGGATTGAAAGCCGTGCGGCGGAACTGATCGCCGAAGAACTGAACCTGCGTGAGGTGCGCCGTCTACGCAAGCTGACCCAGGCCCGCCTGTCAAAACAGCTCAAGATTGGGCAGGAGGGAGTTTCGCGCATCGAGAAGCGCACCGATCTCTACATTTCGACCTTGCGGAGTTATGTCGAAGGAGTGGGAGGCAAGTTGAAGCTGGTGGTTGAACTGCCCGATCGGGCGCCGGTTATTCTGACGGGATTGGGCGAGGTCGATGCTGAGAAAAAGGCAAAAAAGAAAGCCCGAATCGATGCCGGCTCCAAGCCGAAATCGCGTCGCGCGGCCTGAGCTTCCAACGGCGGCGAAGTTCGGACCATCTGGCGAGTATAAAATCATGCATAATAAGGACTTATTTATCGTCATCCGCCTTGATTAAACGGGGTTCAGACAGGTAAAATAGAAGCACAGTCTGCGGACCCGGCCCTGCTTACACCGGACCTTTCCCGCCGCCTTCGCGCAGGCTTAGAAAAAACCCCTATGGCAGACGAACAAAATCCACAGCTCCCTCTTGAAGGCGGTACGCCGCCCAACAGCGGCACGAACCTCCTCCCCATCAACATCGAAGAGGAAATGCGCAGCTCCTATCTTGCCTACTCGATGTCGGTCATCATCGGGCGTGCGCTTCCCGATGCCCGTGACGGCTGGAAACCCGTGCATCGCCGCGTGCTCTACACCCTCAGCGAGATGGGCCTCGAATACAACAAAAAATATGCCAAGTGCGCCAAGGTGGTGGGCCAGGCCATGGGTGTGTACCATCCCCACGGCGACTCGTCCATCTACTACACCCTGGTGCGCCTTGCGCAGCCGTTCACCATGCGCTATCCCATGGTCGACGGCCAAGGCAACTTCGGCTCGGTTGACGGCGATCCGCCGGCCGCCATGCGCTATACCGAGTGCCGCATGGAGCGCATTGCCGGTGAAATGCTGGCCGACATCGACATGGAGACCGTGGACTTTACGCCCAACTACGACGAGTCCACGTTCGAGCCCACGGTGCTGCCCACGCGCATTCCGAATCTCATCGTCAATGGCTCCAGCGGCATCGCGGTAGGCATGGCGACCAACATTCCGCCGCACAACCTGACGGAAGTGATAAACGCCACCATTGCGCTGCTGCAGGACCCCGCAGCGGGGCTGGCCGAGGTGCTGAAGTACGTGCAGGGACCGGACTTCCCGACCGGCGGTTTTGTCTACGGCAAGAGCGGTATTGTTCAGGCCTACAAAACCGGGCGCGGGCGCTTCATGATGCGCGCCAAAGTGGCCACGGAAAACCTGACCAAGGAAAAACAGGCGATCATCGTCACCGAGATTCCTTACCAGGTAAACAAGTCCGTACTGATCCAGCGCATCGCCGAGCTGGTCAATGAAAAGATCGTAGACGACATCAGCGACGTGCGCGACGAGAGCGACCGCGACGGCATGCGCATTGTCATCGAACTCAAGCGCGGCGCACAGCCTGAAATCGTGCTCAACCAGCTCTACAAGCACACGCAGATGCAGGAGAGCTTCTCCATGATCTTCCTGGCGGTGCTGAACGGGCAGCCGCGGGAACTGGGGCTGGATCAGGCCATCCGCTGCTTTATCGATCACCGCAAAGACGTGGTGCAGCGCCGCACGGTCTTTCTGCTGCGCAAGGCCCGCGATCGCGAACACATTCTGGAAGGCTTGAAGATTGCGCTCGACAATCTCGACGCGGTCATTCGCATCATTCGCGGTTCGGGTTCAAGAGCGGAAGCGCGCGAGAACCTGTATGCGTGGGGCAAAGGCACTGAGATTGTAATTACGCTGGACCGGGTGCGGCAGCCACACGAAGAGAAGGGGCTCACGCTCCGGCAGATCGACGCGATTCTCGAGTTGCAGCTCTACCGCCTGACCCAGCTCTCCATCGACGAACTGCTGAACGAGTTGAAGCAGGTGCTGGAAAGGATCGCCGAGTATGAAGCGATTTTGGCAAGCGAGGACAAGCTGCGCGCGGTGATTGTGAAGGAACTGGAAGAGATTCGCGACAAGTACGGCGACGCGCGGCGCACGCAGATTGTGGATGAGAGCGCCGAGTTGCAGCTTGAAGACCTGATCGCCGACGAGCAGGTAGCGGTGACGGTGAGCCACCAGGGCTACCTGAAGCGCACGCCCATCAGCATCTATCGCCAGCAGCGGCGCGGCGGCACCGGGCGCACCGGGATGAAGACGCGCGAGGAGGATTTTGTCTCGCAGCTGATCGTGAACTCGACGCACGCGTACCTGCTGTGCTTTACCAACACCGGCCGGGTGTACTGGCTGAAGGTATACGAGATTCCCGACGTGGGCGCAGCGGGCAAGGGCAAGTCCATGCAGAGCTTGCTGAACCTGCAACCCGGCGAAAATGTCCGCACCATTCTGCCGGTGCGCGACCTGGAGGAAGAGGGCAAGTATATCTTCTTCGCCACGCGCAACGGGATCGTCAAGAAGACTCCGCTGAAGGATTTCAGCAATGTGATGGCGCGCGGCATCATCGCCATCGCCATCGACAAGGACGACGACCTGATCGACGCGCGCATCACAGACGGCAAGCAGACCATCTTCCTGGCCACGCGCGAGGGCATGGCCATACGCTTCGAGGAGCATTACGATCCGGACGGCAACGGCGCAGGCCTTCGCCCCATGGGCCGCAATGCCGCTGGGAACAAGGGCATCTCGCTCAAGAAGAACGATCAGGTCATCGGCGTCGCCATTACCGACTCCGATGAAACGCGGGACCGGAGTCGCGACAAGTACGCCGCCAGTCTCGGTCTGACTCCCAAGCTTGCCAGCCTGCGTGAAGCACTCGCAGAGGCGAAGGAAGCCCTGCAAAAGGCTCGCGAGGAAAAGAGAAACGGGGCTGAGGGAGACGAGGCGCTGAAGGCCGCGGAAAAGGCCGCGGAGAAGGACGTGGATCATGCGTACAAAGCGCTGAAAGCTTTGGACGAACGCCTCGGACTCAGCAAATCCCTCATCCTGACAGTCACGGAAAACGGCTTCGGCAAGCGCACCGATATCGACGAGTATCGCCTGACGGCGCGCGCGGCTCAGGGCGTCACCAACCTCAAGGCAACCGCCAAGGTGGGCAAGTCCGCGTCCATCCTGCTTGTGGATGACACCTCGGAGTTGATGGTCATCAGCCAGTTCGGCAAGATCATCCGCATCGACACCAACGGCATCCGTGCGGCGGGACGCTCCACGCAAGGCGTGCGCCTGTTGAACCTGGAGCCGGACGACAAGGTAGCCGCTGCGGTGATTATTCCGCCGGAAGAACTGAAGGACGACGAGCCGACACTGCTGCAGTAGGGACTGCGCATCCGGCAGAAAGCCCCAGGTCTCAGACTTGAGACCTGGGGCGCGTATTACCAGACAATCAATTTCAGATCGATGTAACCCGCCGGATTGTCTTATCCATCGGCTTGCTTGGATCGCGAACAACGCCAATCTTCGCCCATGCAGCTTGGCTTAACTCGAACGACAACTCCAGTCGCTGGCTGAAAGAAAGACTCTTACAGTTCTTCACCTTTTCCTTCAAGTGCTCCGGCACGTAGTTGTAGTCAAACTGCGACTCGTGCACCTCACTCATATCGTCCAGTCCTCTACTACCAGCCCCTTCACCCGTGCAAACTCTCGCGTATTCCCTGTGACCAGAATCAAATTCCTGGCAAACGCCTGACCGGCGATCAGCGTATCGTATTCGCCGATGCGCTGACCTTCCCGCTCAAGTTCGGCGCGAATCTCTCCGGCGGCCTGTGCGTCTCGCTCGGTGTAATCAAGCACGGCAATGTTGCGGGACAGGAACGCTGTGAGTGCTCGAGCGTTCTGATCAGCCAGCTGGCTTTTGGCCACGCCGTACCAGAGCTCGTGCGCCACAATCGAGGATGTTGCGATCGGGGCTTTGCGTTGGGTTGCCTGCGTGAAGCGCGCCCGTACAGAAGCCGATGAAGAGTTGATCAGCGCAATGCAGACGTTCGTGTCGAGCAGGTAGTTCACTTGAAGTACTCACGAATGGGCGCAAGGTTCTGTTTGCGCCCCTCGGGGAACAGTGGATCGCCCTTGAGCGCATCAATTCGCGCAAACCACTCCTCGACCGATTCCTTCCCGGTTTCAGGCACCGGCTCCAGCAGAACGCCCGCGCCCATACGGGTCACGCGCACCCGGTCGCCCTCAAAGCGGAACTCCTTGGGCAGGCGCACTGCCTGGCTGCGGCCATTCCAGAACAGCTTGGCGTCTGTGTGCTTCGGTTCGGTCCGGCTGTCGATGGCCATTGCGTTCCCCTTTTGATCTATGGCAATAGTATATACCACACATAATTACCGTGTTCACAATCTTTCCCGCCTGGAAA
>JARLGF010000145.1 GCA_031296165.1 Occallatibacter sp.
CTTGCCCTGGGACTCGTGGCAGCGTCCGTATGTGGACCACCAGCCCACCATCTGGTTTCACGACGTCTTCCACGCCGACGGCAAGCCCTACCGCGAGAGGGAAGTGGAGATCATCCGCGACCTGACCAGCGGCAAGCAGCCACCGTTATAAACCGGCAATGAGCTCGTGATCGCACCTCACGAAAGCCCAATTATTTTCCGATGCAGAAGGTAGAAAAGATCAGATTCAGAATGTCGTCTGAAGTGGTTTGCCCGGTCAGCGAGTCCAACGCCCACAGCGTGCGGTAAAGGTCCAGCAGGATCATCTCGTGGGGAATGGCGCTGGCGTTGGCCTGCGCGGCGTCGGCTAGCGCCGCCAGTGCCGTGGCAATCGCCTGGTGGTGGCGCAGGCTGGTCAACATGCCCGGCTCCGATGCCGCTCCGCCTGTAGCCAGAGCTAGAATCCTCTCGCGCAGTTCGGGAATGCCCTCGCCCGTCAGCGCGGAGGTGCGCAGCGCGGGAGCGCCGCCAACCTCCTCAACCGGCGAGTCTCCTTGCGCAAGGTCGCACTTGTTCAGGGCCACCAGCGCGGGACGGCCCTGCACCGCCTGCAGCAGACGGTGCTCTTCGTCGTTCAGCGGAAGCGTGGAGTCCAGCACCACCAGCACCAGGGCGGCATCGGCCAGCGCTTCGCGGCTGCGGGCAATGCCCAACTGCTCGGCTTCTTCGCGGCCTTCGCGCAGCCCGGCCGTATCCACCAGTTCCAGCGGAATTCCATCAAGCGAGATGCGTTCGGTTACTGTGTCGCGCGTGGTGCCGGGGGTTGCGGTCACAATGGCCCGCTCACGCTCAACAAGACGATTGAACAGCGAGCTCTTCCCCGCGTTGGGCCGGCCCACAATCGCCAGGGTCAGGCCGTCATGCACCAGGCGCCCGCGGGCAAAGGAGGCTTCCAGCGCCGTGAGTGTCGGTGTCAGCTCGGCAATGCGCTGCGCGATCTCGGCCCCCGGCGTCACGTCCACGTCGTCCTCGGCAAAGTCGATGCCCGCTTCGAGCAGGGCGATCAGTTCAACCAGCAACTCCTTGACCGGCGCCACGCGATGGCTGAGCGCGCCGCCCATCTGGCTGGCGGCCTGGCGGGCCTGGGTCAGCGTCTGCGCCTCAATCAGGTCGCGAACCGCCTCGGCTTGTGTAAGGTCCATGCGGCCTGAGAGAAAGGCGCGCTGCGTAAACTCGCCGGGCTCGGCCAGACGAGCGCCCAGAGCCAGCGCCCGGCGCAGCAGCAACTCCAGCACCACCGGCGAGCCGTGCGCTGCAATCTCCACCAGGTCTTCAGCGGTGTAGGAGTTGGGGGCACCAAAAAATGTGACCAGCGCCTCGTCGATGCGCTCTGTATGACCGTCCGCCGCATCCAGCACATCCGCAAGCCGCGCCCGTCCGTGTTCCATAGGCTGCCGTAGGCTCACCAATTGCGCGGCAATCGACACAGCGTCAGGCCCGCTCAGGCGCACAATGCCGATTCCCCCGCGGCCTGGCGGCGTGGAGATGGCGGCGATAGTGTCGGCAACCGTAACGGCAGTCGTTTCCGAAGTAGTTGGGTTGGCATCGGTCATAGGGCTGCATTCATTGTAGGCAAGGGAACTGAAATTGCCGCATATGAACCGAACCTCACGCGGGCCAAATGACACCGGCAAGCGCCCACAGCGGCAAAGCTATAATCCTATGCAAAGCAGACAAAACGGTTTCCATACGTTCGTGGCTCTCCGCGCGTCGCTCATCACTCATTTAAAAGGTTCCATTCAATTGAAAGTTCAGCGCGGGAACGGCTGTGGATGCGCCGTCGTGAAAGATGTACGGCAGAAGAAACGTCTCCAGTTCTGGGTGTTGGCGGCGCTGCTTCTGCTCGCTGCCGGGGGATGGACGCAGCAGGCTGCGCAGACTGTCTGGCAGGGAGTTCTGCGCAATGCCGCGGGTGCGCCCATTCCCGCCGCCAAAGTGAGGCTTGCAGGCAGCGGAGTTCATGTTGAGGCTGTCACCGGGTCGGACGGCCGCTTCCAGTTGGCGGCCCTGCCGCAGGACCAATACCGGCTCACCGTCAAGGCCGATGGCCGCACCGTCAACTACGGCCAGCCGATCGACCTGGCCCCTGCCGCGCCTGCCGTTGCGCTCACTCTTTCTGGACGCGGCGAACTCACCGTTGCTGTTCTCAATAGCCAGGCGGCTACCGGCGGTGAAGAGCTGTCCAGCCAGGCAGTAAGCGAGCTGCCGCTGAACAAGCGCGACTTCAGCAGCCTCCTGTTGCTGGCCGCCGGCACCATGACCGACGCTAACGGCGCCACCAACTATACTGCCCAGTTTGCCATCAACGGTCAGCGTGGAGTTGAGGCCACCTTCGCCATGGACGGCGCCGACATCAGCGATCCGGAGATGGGCGGGGCCACCTTCTCCAACTTCAACGTGGATGCAGTCGAAAGCATCGATTCCAGTTCTGGATGGATGCCGGCCGAGATCGGACGCGGCGCAGCGGGCTTCACCAACATCCATACCCGCTCCGGTGCCAGCGGATTTCACGGATCGGTTTTTGAATTCATTCGCAACTCGGCCTTGGACGCGCGCAATTACTTTGACCACGCCACCCCGGCCTATCCCGGCCGCATTCCGCCCTTCCGTCGCAACGAGTTCGGCTTCACTACCGGCGGTCCGGCCTTCATTCCCGGCATCTACGACGGTCGCTCGCGCACCTACTTTTTTGTGCAGTACCAGGGCTTTCGCCAGGTCTTGGGCACCACCCAGGTGATGCCCGTGCCCACTGCTGCCCAGCGCCCTGCGGGTGGCAGCAACATCGTCTACGACACGGTCACTTACCCCGATAAATCTGTCGACACGCTGGCTGTGCCCGTTGACTCCAAGATCGCCGCCGTCCTGGCGCGTTATCCGCTGCCCAACCTGCCCACCGGCTCTTATGGTGCTAACACCTACGCCACCGCCTCCAAGGTGTACACAGACGCCAACCAGTTTTCGCTGCGCATTGACCACAAATTCTCACCCAAAAATCAGTTCTTCGCGCGTTTCACTTTAGACAACATCACCGGGCCCACCACCAATCCCGATCAGACCGCCCTCGATCCTTCCTTCGGCATTCAATACTTTGACCGGCAGCGCAACGTGGTGGGCACCTACACGCGCACTATTTCTCCGCGGCTGGTGCTGGAGTCTTCCATCGGCATCGTCCGCTCCACGCCGGGCTTTCCTACACCCAACACCACCGACCCAGCCGTCAAATTCAACGATGGGCTCTTTGAAGCGTTCAACTCCGCTGCCGGGTCGGTGGTACAGTCTTACGGCAACCTCTTTCAGGCGCGCCAGAATGTTGCCTTCACCACCGCGCGCCATGCCTTCAAGGGCGGCTTTGAGGCGCGCATCAATCGCGATACCACGTACTACGGCACCAGCCCCAACGGTGAATACGACTTTGGCGGCGGCGCCGCTTATGCCAATGAAGCCATCGCGTCGCAGAGCGGAACCCACAACCTGGCCGTCGGCGATGCCATGCCGGATACGTTGTCCAGTTTTCTGTCCGGCAGCCCCTTTGTTTATACCGTGGCCATCGCGCCCCCCTACTTCTCCAATGGCGCGCACATTGGCCCTGCGGCCATCAGCCGCAATAACTTCAACGCGTACGTTCAGGACACCTGGAAGATCACTCCGAAATTCACGCTTGAGTACGGCCTCCGCTGGGAGTTTTACACGCCCATCACTGAGCGCGCCCACCGCACCGGGGGCTTCCTCACAGAGAACGGCGTGCAGGAGTATGTCATCAACCCGCAGCCCGGCTACCGCACCCAGTGGAACTCCTGGGCCCCTCGCGTGGAGGCGGCGTGGCAAGTTACCAGCAAGTTCACCGCGCACGCCGGCGGCGCCATCACGGTGATTCCGCCCAACATTTGGCAGGATAATATGCTTACCGGCGCCACGCCCTTTGCCGTGTACCCGCGCCTGCTTTCCGCCGCGTCCGCGCCCATCCAGTACGGATTCCAGATCACGCCCTCGCAGCTTCCCCAGGCCTATACGCCGGGCGGCGCGAACATCTTCCCAAACGGCGACACCAAAAATGTTGCGCCCAATACGGTGATGGATGTGGACCGCTATGAAAAGGACATAGCTGCGCTCACCCCGGGCGGTGTGGTCAGCGCGCTTAACCTGAATACCACCGATCGCTCTTTCGGCAATGCCTGGCTCTACACCTGGACCGCCGGCCTGGAGCGGAAATTCGGCAACCTCACCGCGGATGCAAGTTATGTGGGCACCACCGGCGTCAAACTGCCCCGCACCAGCTTTCCCAATGGCTATGCCGGAGCCTCGCCGGCCTTCGCGCCGCACACGCAGTTTGACAGTTCCGGCAATGTCATCGGCGGTTTTGGCGTGGAGAACGTCATCACCGCAACCGCCCACTCCTCTTATAACGCCCTGCAAACTTCGCTTTCAGGAAACGTGGGCCACGGCGGACCGGGCGTGCAGGCAAGTTACACCTGGAGCAAGTCGATCGACGATACCAGCCAGGTGATCGGGGGTACGGGGTCCACCGGCGCGGTAGCCCAGGGCTTTGCGCAAAATCCCTACGATACGCACCCGGAAAGAGGTCCATCGTCGTTCGACGTAACCCACGGCTTCGGCTTGAGCCTGGCTCAGGATCTGCACCTCGACACCGTGCAGTTCCTCCGTCCCCTCGGCAAAAAGTCCACCGGCGGATGGGAATTGCTGAGCATTTCCAGCCTCAGTTCAGGCTCGCCCTTCACCGTCTATTCCGGCATTCAGCAAACCGGCGCCGGATCGGACGGCGTAGACCGTCCAGACCAGATTGCCCGCCCGCATCTCTCCACTTCGCGCCGGATTCGCGAGGACTATTTTGGCCAGGGAGCGAATAACGCCGCGGCCTTCTTCTCCATTCCCATTCATGTGGCCGGAGGCACCGGGCCAAACCAGGGCCGTTTCGGCACGCTCGGCCGCAACAGCTTCCGTGGCCCCGCCTTCTATAACTTCGACTTTGCGCTCATCAAGGACACGCCCCTGGGCCGCCGTCCCAGTGGTGCCGAGCGCGTTGACCTGCAATTCCGCTCGGAGTTCTTCAACCTCTTCAACATCGTCACCATGGGACTGCCCACCAACACCCTCACCGGCACCGGCTTTGGCGAGATAAGCAAAACTGCCGGCAACTCCCGCCAGATCCAGCTTTCGCTCAAGCTGATTTATTAGTGTCGATTTCTTGCCCGTCTGCCGCGCCTCACAGCTCTTGGCATAAAAGTGTGCGGCAAAACCGGTCTGCTTTCAACGCGCAGTTGAGCGAGATCCGTAAGTGCCGGCTTACTTCAGCAGGTCCAGCGCCATCGCGCTCATGGCCGTTACTCCAGCCGTAATCGCTGGCGTGTACACGGGCGCAAACAGCGCGGAGTGCATACTGGGCAGCGGCACTCCCGTTGTGCGGCTCTCCGCCAGCTTGCCGGGATCGGATGCTCCCAGCCAGTACAGAACCGCAGGAATCTTTCCGTCCAGCGAGAACCGGCCCACATCCTCGCTTCCCATCACGGCGCTGGCTTCAAGCACGTGGTCCTTGCCCAGCGCAGCCGAGGCCGACGCGCGCAGCCGCCCATTCAGCGCGGGGTCGTTGATGGTGGCCGGCGTACTCTCGCCCAGCGTCACCGTCGGCATCAGGTTGGCGGGAACGCCATAAGCCTCGGCAAGTCCCTTCGCGGTGCGGCTTATGTCGGCTAGAATCTGGTCGCGCACCGCCGCCGAATACGTGCGCAGCGTCATCCCAAGTGTCACCTCGTCGGGAATAATGTTATTTTTCGTCCCGCCATGAATAGTGCCCACCGTCAGCACTGCCGGCTGCTGCGGATCGATCTGCCTGCTCACAATGGTTTGCGCCACCAGCACAAACTCGGCGGCCAGCACAATGGGGTCTTTGCCTGCCTGCGGCGCGGAACCGTGCCCGCCAATGCCGCGAATCACCACGGTGATGGTATTGGCGCCAGCCATCAGCGGCCCATCTTTCAGGGCGATGGAACCGGCCGGCACATCGTTGGTATCGTGCTCGGCCAGCACCATGTCCGGCCTGCCGAAGCGCTCGTAGAGACGATCGGCCATCATCGCCCGCGCGCCCAGAATAATTTCCTCTGAGGGCTGGCCTACCAGCATCAGTGTTCCGTGCCACTGGCTCTTGCGCTCCGCCATCTCCCGCGCCGTGCCCAGCAGCACAGTCATGTGCAGGTCGTGGCCGCAGGCGTGCATCACTCCCACCTGCTGACCCTGCGCGTTGGTGGTTTTCACGGTGCTGGCGTAGTCCACGCCGGTCTTTTCTTCCACGGGCAGGGCGTCCATGTCCGTGCGGATCAGCAGCCGCGGCCCGGGACCGTTTTCCAGCTCGGCAACCACGCCGTAGGCCTGCGCGCCATCGTCGTATTTGCCCACATGCTCGGTCACCGTGTAGCCCAGCTTGCGCAGCTCCGCAGCCACATAGGCTGAGGTCTTCTCCTCCTGGCGTGAGAGCTCCGGATTGCGGTGCAGATGCTTGTATGTCTCGGTCAGGGAAGGCAACTGGCGCGCAACTGTGGAGGCAAGATCGGCAGTAGTGGCAGTGCTTTGCGCGGCCAGCGGCAAAGCCGCGGCCAACAAGGCGGCAACAGGGAAAACACAGAGTCGCATCGGCAACAATCCTCCAGAAGCAAACGGCAACACAGCGTTATGCGCAGCCTACCACAAGCAAGCAGCAGGAAATTCGTCGGGCGCTTCCACGCTTCTGTGCCCGGGGCCATCGATTGCTGAGAATTCTACTCCCACTTCGCAGCAACGGAATGTGCCGATTTCCTGCACCGGCCAACGTGAAAATTCAACTGAACAGACAACGGCTTGAACGCGCACTTCCCGGCAGGCCGGATGGTACACTCCTGCCAAAAGGACAAGTGCATGAAAGCGAGCACAATCGAATTTCGGCTGCGCATGGTAATCATGATTGCCATCGTCGCATTAGGCTTCTGGTCTCCATGGATTGAGATGTGGGGTATCGGCCGCCGCATCTCTCTGCTGGGGTGGCTTCCCCTCGAGTTGAGCCGCCTCGGCCCGCTCAGCTTTACCGTTGCCTCCTCTGCCGTCATCGTGTTGGGCGCACTCGTCGCCGCCGTGGGCGTGGTGCTGCGCGTATGGGGCACGGCTTACCTGGGATACGGCACAGTCCACCATGGGCAGATGCAGGCCTCCGTCATGATGGCCGACGGTCCCTACCGCTACGTGCGCAATCCGCTCTATCTGGGCGGATGGTGCATGATGGCCGCCATGTCCCTCATCATGCCGCCCACCGGCGCGCTGTTTGCCATGACACTGCTGACCGTCTTCTTCCTGCGCCTGATTCTGGGCGAAGAGGCGTTTTTAGCCAGCCAGTTTGGTGAGCCCTACCGGGACTATCTGCGCGCTGTTCCGCGCCTCGTCCCGCGCCTGCGCGCCGGCCTGCCCTCCGCCGGGCACAAGCCGCACTGGCTCACCGCCTTGCTGTCGGAGTTGAACCCGATCGGCGTCTTCATTACGCTGGCTTTTCTATCGTGGAGTTATGACCATGTACTGATGCTCAAGGCCATCCTGATCAGCTTCGGAGCCTCGCTGGTGGTGCGGGCGGTTATGCCGCGCATCAGGCAAGAGTCTGCTGAGCCGGAATAGCTTCACGGTCCACCGGACTTCCAAGATGTGTCCACTTGAAGCCTGCCGGATACTTGAGCCCGTAGCCCAGCAGACGGTCCACGCCAATGTGGTTCACCCAAACAAGCGCGAAGGGCAGTAGGCCGGACTGGTGCAGCAGCAACGCGCTCACCGCCAGCGTTGCCGGCGTGACGTAGGCGTGGATGGCGTTGTACGTGCGCGCTCCCCAGCACGGCCCCGCAACATAGCCCAGCATGGACAGATCGGGCGCGAGCCAGAGCGCGGCAAACAGCCACCAACTGGCGCCTGTGCGCGCGTACAGCACGGCAGAAACTGCGGCTATCGCCAGCCCCTCAAGACGCAGGATGAAGAGCACCGGATAGGCGGCTGCCGGAGAAGCTTGCTTATCTGTCGCGGAAAGCGTCGTTGCCATACAACTTGGATGCGCAAGCCCATCCCGCGGATGGAGCAAATCCCCCGCCGCAGACCTTTCGCGCATAACAAAGGGGAAGAGCTTTCGGCTCTTCCCCTTCTGTCCGCAGTCCGGAAAACTACTTCTTGGTGGGGGCGATCACGTCCTTGGCGGCTTTGGCCACGCGGAACTTGACCACGGTCTTGGCCTTGATCTTGATGGCCGCGCCGGTCTGGGGATTGCGGCCGATGCGGGCCTTGCGGTCTGCCTTTACCAGGCGGCCGATGCCGGGAATCACAAAAACGCCGTTCTTCTTGGTCTCCTTGACGGCGGTCTCTGCCAGCAAATCCAGGAAGGCTGCGACTTGCTTGTTGGTCAGTTCCAGCTTCTCGGCCAGTAGCCGGGTAAGAGCGGTCTTGGTCAGTCCAGTTGCCATGTGATGTTCTCCTTGTGGGCGAGCCCTCGGGGCTGCCGTGTTGCCGGGCTTCCGCCGCTTGAATGCGTACCGCATGAAGGGAGTGCTTCCCAGGTAACTTTACGCGAAACCCTGTATTCATGCGGGTTCGGAGAACCCCGTCGATGGTTACAATGCGACTTCGGGGGGACCAAAGTCAATGGCAAAAGCCCGATTTCCACAAGTTTCTTCCCGATTTAGGCGGATTTCGCCCATTTTTGCCTGTTTTTACCGTGATTTGCAGGTCTTTACTGGTTCTCCGGCTCTGAAACCTGCCCGGAAGGCTGCCAGGCGCAGCACCCTAATGCAGCCCGAAAAGTACCTTCCTCCGGGGCTCCTGGGCCGCCGCAATCGGCGTATTCAGAGCCTCCACCACCGGCGCAGCCAGTTTGAAATCCTTAATCAGCAAGCCGGCAAACCCCGGCTTCAGAGCCTCCTCCGCCGGAAGCGTCGCCGCCAGCCCCCACTGCCGGCATTTGATCAGGTCCATCCCCGGATGCTCGCACGGAAACCCCTTCGGCGGCCGGGTCAGCGCATTGCCTTCAAACTCGCTGAATGTCTTCCGTATGGCTGCCTTCTGCAACAGTTTTCTGAACTCCATGTGGTGGTCCAGCATCCAGTGCCGGATTTGCGCCAGTTGATCCTTCTCCGGCATGTACGCCCCGGCGGCAATCACCACTTCCTTGGCGCTCACGTGGAAATAGAACCCTGCGCCCGAGGTCTTCTCCAGGCCGCTGTGCGACCACCACGCCGCCACATGGGTCTTGTAGGGCAGCTTGTTGTTGCTGAACCGCGTGTCGCGGTAAATCCGGAACAGGCACTTCTCCGCCGGCCGCACAAAGCTCGGCGCAAAGTCCACCATCGCGTCCGTGACGTTGCGGATAATGGCCAGCATCGGCTCCTTCAGCTCCGCCTCAAAGACGGCCTTGCGCGGCTGAAACCATTCCCGGTCGTTATTGCGGGCCAACCCGCGCAGAAACTTCAGAGCTTCGGGACGAAAATACGGGACAGCTACAGGTTCGGCAAGAACTTTATTTTTGGAAACCATCACAAGAGGAGTGTAGCGAAGATGAGCGGAGCGCGGAAACCGTCCATTTCCCGGCAGAGGGAAAGCGCGAGCTTAGTTTGGAAATCAAGGCAACAGGCGTACAGCTTGGGGGCATCCATTCTCCCGTTAGGGAGGACACGAAAATAGCCCATGGGTGAAGCGCAGCGTAACCCTGGGTCGGCAATTCCCCCCATGACACCGCGTCCCGTAGGGCCGCGGCGAATCATGCTCTACCGAATCACCTTCAACGCCCCGCGGAACAGCCCGTCGAAGTCGGCGGCCACAGCCTTGTCCTTGGTGATCGCCTGCTCAATCGCCTTCTCGGCGGCCGGCCGCTGATAGCCCAGATTCACCAGCGCCGACAGCACATCCTCCACCGCCGGTCCCTGCACGCCGCTCGTCTGCGTGGGTGCCACGGCAAAATCGTCCAGCTTGTCTTTCAACTCCACCACCAGCCGCTCGGCCAGCTTTTTGCCCACGCCGGGAATGCGCGTCAGTTGCGCATGATCCTGCCCGCGAATCGCCTGCACCGTGCGTTCGGACGAGAGCCCGCTCAGCATCTTGATGGCCAGCTTCGGTCCAACGCCGCTCACCGTAATCAGCCGCTCGAACAGCCGCTTCTCCACGATCTCCAGAAACCCGAACAGCGCAATCTGGTCCTCGCTCACCTGCGTATGGATGTGCAGCGCAGCCTCCGCACCCAACGACGGCAGCGCCGTAAACGTAGGCACGGAAATGGTAACGTCGTACCCAACCCCGCCAGCCTCGACAATGGCTTGGCCGGGTTCCTTGTAGATGAGCTTTCCGCGCAAGTGAGCGATCATGGTGTCCCTATCTTAAAATCCCCAGCCGCTTCGCCACGCGCTCAAACGTCTCCAGCGCCTGGTCCAGTTCCGCCTTCGTGTGTTCGCTGGTCAGAATCGCGCGGATTCTCGCCTTGCCCTCCGGCACCGTGGGGAACGCAATCCCCGTCGCCATTACGCCCTCGTCGAACAGCGCCCGCGAAAACTCCATCGCCGCGCGCCCTTCGCCCACAATGATCGGCGTAATCGGCGTCTCGGTCGCCGGCGTGGTCACGCCGCCAATGTTGAAGCCCGCGCGCTTGAGTTCCCCCTGGAAATAGCGTGTGTTCGTCCACAGCCGTTCGATGCGTTCCGGCTCCGTCTCCAGAATGTCGAAGGCGGCAATGCAGGTCGCCGCCACACTCGGCGGATGCGAGGTCGAAAACAGAAACGGCCGCGCCCGATGGTAAAGATAGTCAATCAAATCGCGGCTCCCGCATACATAGCCGCCCAGCGCGCCAATCGCCTTTGACAACGTGCCCACCTGCACGTCCACCTTGCCGTGTACGTTAAAGTGGTCCACCGATCCGCGCCCATTCCGTCCCAGCACACCCGAGGCGTGCGCGTCGTCCACCATCATGATGGCGCCGTACTTCTCCGCCAGCGCCGCCAGCTTGTCCACCGGTCCAATGTCGCCGTCCATTGAGAAAACACCGTCGGTAATCACCAGCCTGTGTCCCGGCTCCCCGGCAATCTCCTGCAAAAGCTCCTCGCAGTGGGCCACATCCTTGTGGCGGAAGACCTTGATCTTGGCCCGCGAAAGCCGCGCCCCGTCAATAATGCTGGCGTGGTTCAGCTCATCGGACAGGATAAAGTCGTCCTTGCCCAGGATGGAGCTGACCGTGCCCGCGTTGGCCGTAAACCCGCTCTGGAAGACCACGCAGGCCTCCACATTTTTGAAGCGCGCAATCTTTTCTTCCAGGTCCATGTGGATGCGCATGGTTCCGGCAATGGTGCGCACCGCGCCCGACCCCACTCCAAACTTCCGCGTCGCTTCCAGCGCAGCCTCAATCAGTTTGGGATGGTTGGCCAGCCCCAGGTAGTTGTTGCTGGCCAGGTTGATCACTTTACGGCCGTCGTAATGGCAAACCGGCGCCTGCTGGTCGTCCAGAATCCGCAGCTTGAAGTGGGTGCCGTTGGCGCGCAGTTCGTCCAGCGCGGCGGTCAGGTGGGCAAGCTGCGGGCGATTCGAGGTTTGTGACATGGCGTTGTACCTCAAAGAAAGAGAATAGCGCTAAATTGGCAGGAGCCGGCCTCCCCGGCAACGAATACCTGCCGCCAGGGACACATGGCAGGGAACAGCACGCCAATCCGGACATTTGGGGGCGCAGCGCGCTATTTTTCCCCGTGATGCGTCCAATGAATAGCTAAGCAATGGCCCCGGTGCGGTCCCGCCGGATACAATAGGGTTCTACGCTGCGGCAAATGGGCGATATACGATTTTGAACTTTGGAGCAGGTGCACGTGAGAGGCATTGTCTGCCGCAGTCTGCGGCTTGAGTTGGTTGCAGGACTGGGTATCGCGCTGGCAATGCCCACGTTGTCAGTGGCCGCGACGAGCGCGCAGGGCGTAGCCACACAGACTGCGCTGACCGTGTCCACTAGCGACCACAGCGGACGCACACAGGCCACCGTTGCGGTGACCGTGAACGGTGTCGATGGACTTCCGGCAACCGGCTCCGTCGCCATCAGCGATCAAGGCCGGCAACTGGCCGGTGTGGCTCTGAATGCCGATGGCCAGGCCAGCACAGTGCTTGCACTCCCTGCCGGCAGTCACTCGCTGAGCGCGGCATATGTTGGCGATACAACCCATCAAAGCTCGGTTTCAAACTCGACCGGAGTGCAGGCGCTGGCCACTTCTACGCCCGACTTTGGGATCACCATCGCGCCGGTCACGGTCTCCCTCTCCCCCGGCGAATCTGCCACCATCATTGCATCGGTTACGCCAGAGAACAGCAGCGCGCTCACGTCTCCCATGTTCGTCACTCTCTCCTGCTCGGGCCTTCCCGACGAGTCCACCTGCACCTTTACGCCGGAGAGTGTTGAGATTCTGCCCAACGCCACCACCGCGCTTACCAGCTCCATGGTTCTTGCCACGCAGGTGGCTTCCTCCACATCCACATCCTCGGCAGCTCATCCGCGCTCAAACACCGTGGCTTGGGCGCTGTTGTTGCCCGGAGTGCTGGGCCTGGGCGGACTGGCCTGGGGAACGCGCCGCAGTCCCTGGCTTAACCGGCTCATGTTGTTGGCGCTGGTGGGCCTGGTCACCGTGCTGGGCACAACCGCCTGCAACCCCCGCTACTACTACCTCAACCACGGACCGTCCGGCACATCTGCAACGCCTGCCGGCAATTACACGGTGAAAGTTACCGCCCAGTCCAGCAATGGCGTCACCGCCACCACGCACTCCACCACCCTGGCGTTTACCGTAAAGTAAGAGGCAACATCAAGCTTGCATGAACCGCTGGCATCCCCTTCCCGCGGATCTCTACGCGCTGGTGGAGCATACCCCGGCCACGGTGCTGCTCGAGTGCGCCAAGCCCAACCCCTCTGGTCTCCCTGCCGGCTCCTCCCCGGAATTTCTTACCAGGCTCTTCACCGCTCCCCTGCAGGTAGTTGAAGCCAACCAGCCGGCAGAAATTCCCGCCCTGTTTGCGGAAATTGAAACTGCGGTTGCGGCCGGCCATTTTGCCGCGGGCTTCTTTGCCTACGAATGCGGAAGCTGCTTTGAACCCACAGCCGCAATGCGTCCCCGCCACGACCATCAACCTCTGGCCTGGTTCGGCATCTACCAGCGCCCTTACCTCTTTGACCATTGCGCCGGAGCGTTCGTGGGCGGCGATCCACCCGATCTTGTCCGGTTTCCGGCTGCTAACAACGATGGAGCTCCGCCAGACGACCCGCAGCTCCAGGCCACTTTCGCCCTCACCGAGCCGCAATATGCTGAGCGCATCGCTGCCATTCACCAGTGGATTCGCGCGGGCGACATCTATCAGCTCAACTTCACCGCTCCCATGCAGGTGCAGGCGTCAGGCGGTGCCGCCGCGCTTTATGCACGTCTGCGCGCGCGCCAGCCGGTAGAGTACGGAGCCTTCCTGCATTGGCAGCCGCGGCGGCGCATTCTCTCTTTCTCCCCTGAGCTCTTCTTCCGCGTGGAAAATGAGGGTGGCACGCGCCGCATCGCCACCCGGCCCATGAAGGGAACCGCACCGCGCGGACGCACCACCGGCGAAGACCGCCAGCAAGCGGAGTGGTTGCGCAACGACGAAAAAAACCGCAGTGAAAATCTGATGATCGTGGACCTGCTCCGCAACGATCTGGGCCGCCTTGCGCGCTTCGGCAGCGTCCGCGTCCTCGATCTCTTCGCCGTCGAGCGTTACCGCACCCTGTGGCAGATGACCTCCACCGTCACCGCCGAGCTGCGCCCCGATGTCGGCTTCCAGCAGATCTTCCGGGCTCTGTTTCCCTGCGGCTCCGTCACCGGCGCGCCCAAGGTGCGGGCCATGCAACTGATCGCAGAAATCGAGAACCAGCCGCGCGGCGTTTACACCGGAGCCATCGGCTTCTTCTCGCCGCGGCGCACAGTCTTTAGCGTAGCCATTCGCACCCTGGAACTCGATGGCGGCCAGGGCACAATGGGCATCGGCAGCGGCATCGTCATCGACTCCGTTGCGGCCGACGAGTTCCGCGAATGCCTCCTGAAGGCGGAGTTTCTTACCCGCCCGGCAGACCGTTTTCCTGAGCAATTCTCCCTGGTTGAAACCCTGCTCTGGCACAGCGGTTTTCCCCTCATAGATCTGCATCTTGACCGCCTTCAAGACTCAGCCCTCTACTTCGGATTTCCCTGCGACCGCACCGCCATCCAGGCCGCTCTGCTGGCCCACGCCGGCCAATTTGCAGTCCAGCAGCCGCGCAAGGTCAGGCTGCTGCTCTCAAGCGACGGCCTCCCCTCCATCGCCAGCGAGATTCTCCCCCGCAGCGCCGCCCACGCCAGCCCTGTTCGTCTGCGCATCGCCAGGGAGCGAACCGATCCCGCAGACCCCATGCTCTTTCACAAAACCACGCATCGCCCCCTCTACGCAAAGGCTTTTAAAGCGGCAAAAGATGCGGGCTATGACGATGTGCTGTTTCTCAACCGCCATGGCCAGGTCACGGAAGGCGCCATCAGCAACATCTTCGTAGAAAAAGACGGCCGCTGGTCCACGCCGCCTGTCGAGTGCGGACTACTCCCCGGCGTCCAGCGCCGCCACTTGCTTGAGACGCAGCCCGGAATTGAAACACGCGTTCTGTGTCTCGCCGATCTGCGGGAAGCAAACGCAATCTATCTTGCCAACGCAGTCCGCGGTCTGCGCCATGCACACATCGACTGGGAAGAATAATGGCTTCGGCGTCGCCCCACAAACCACGTGCGCAAGTCCAAGGCCAATGATCGATGAGTGCTTTGGGCCGTTAGCACCAGGTGAAGATGGCCAATGGAATTGTCCGTGTGCTCGGCTCAATCCTGCCTGAACCTTCCCTGTGGCAAAAGGTCGCCGTGGTTGACGAAAACTCTATCTGCACCGTTGCCAAATTGCAGATAGCTAAAGACGGCCTGCTGGTCAGTTCGGTACACGGTTTGTTCCACAGCCAATGCTAGAATCGTGCCGGTTCAGACATTGCAAGACATATTGAGGTTTCCCCATGGATACGGACCACAGAGCGCTCCTCCTGCTGACGGGAGC
>JARLGF010000028.1 GCA_031296165.1 Occallatibacter sp.
AAGTATAAGAAGCCCAATGTGCCCCACCTGGTGGACTCGTGATGCGCGCTGACAATAGACAGCGTTCAAGTTTTATCCTCCGAAACCCCTTCAGCACGGTTGAAATTGATATGCCACGAGTCTAGCACGGCCATGCGCGGTCACATCATGGCGCCCGTGTGCGGAAGGACGCGGGCGCTACGATCCACTCCGCGGGCTCGCGCGCGTGAGGCTTTGCTTTCATAATCAAGACGGAGAAACCTAGTTGAGCGCCAGCTTTCAGGACTTTTTGGCAGGTGAGGAGTTTTGAGTGATAAGTACATAATTATTATTAACTAAATAATAATTATGTGTAAGGTAAGTTAACAGGTTGGTGCGGACAAAAATATGACTGTCAATAACTATTTGCCGTGTCTATTTCGCGGCTTCTGAAACTCGGTGCACAGTGAATCTATCTTCCCATGCAGGCTTTTCTTGTTCAACATTCGCGCAGCAATCATTTCAGCCCTGGCCTCCATCGGGAGCAAATAACAAGGCAATTATTGTCTATATATCAAACTTTGGTAACGATAAGGACCACGATTCTATACATTGCTGCAATTTCTTGCGGAATTCATTCCTCGTTCCATGACGATTGTAGTGCTCATCCTGTTGGGTATTCGATATGGTTTCGCGATTAGCACCTATTAATGTTGTCGTACAGAATCAGTGTTAAATTGGTGCTATAGTGGTTAACCAGACAGACAAGAGCATTTCTGCAATATGCATTCCTGTTACTTCGCACTGGTGAAGCAGGAGGATGGATTTGCCCTCGCAATTGACAGCGGGGTGACCGATCAAGGGCATTAACAGACAGAATGAAGGGAATGAAAATTTCTCATCTCCAAGATCGATGGCACCATCTAGAATTGCTTTGAGAAGAGGTCACATGAGTACCGGATCCCTCAGTTCTGGTCTTGAGCAGAAAGCGATAAGTGAATTGAGGCGACGGCGTCCTGAGTACGTTGGCGATAGGTCGCGAAGCCTGCCGTCTGTGCGAACCCCAGTGCTGACGGCTCGTTTCCTGCCTGATCGTCAAATAAAGCGGTTGAGCCCGTGGTCGCAGTCTACTGCAAAGCGCATCTTCGATTGCGTGTGTGTCCTTCTGACAATACCGCTGCTGATGCCAATCTTCCTGGTGGTTGTGGCGGCAGTGCGTCTGACGTCGTCCGGTCCAGTCTTCTTCCTGCAAAGGCGCATGGGCCGTCAAGGCCGGACTTTCACCATTCTGAAGTTCAGAACGATGGTTCACGATACGGGTAAAGTTCGTCATGCGGTCACAACGGCAGACAACCAGCGATTCACTCCAATAGGCCTCTTTCTGCGCCGTTGGAAGCTCGATGAGCTACCCCAACTGTTGAATGTGCTTGCCGGGCACATGAGCCTGGTAGGCCCCCGTCCCAAGATGCCGGAACATGTGAAGTTCAAGCTCCGGGCACGTCCGGGAATCACCGGCGCGGCCACCATAGCCTTTGCTCGCGAAGAGGCGGTTCTTGCCCGTGTGCCTAAGCTTCATTTGGACAACTGCTATCACTCGGTTGTTCTTCCAGCCAAGCGCAAGCTCGACAGGGAGTATATGGCCCGCGCAACATTTCTTTCCGATCTTAAGCTCATTGTTAATACCGTGCTGCGCCGTTGGGACAGCTCTGTAATGGAAGACCTGCTTAACTCTGGGCCGTTTGCGACGAAAGCCAACATGCAGCGAAGCGAAGCGGCTGAAGCAGCAGCCACGGAAAAAGCATTCGCCCATATGCCGATTCCGCCCAACCTTGGTCATTCTGTTTCTGCGGAGCAAATCTCGGCTTCCTGACAGTTTCCGGCCGGCGAATGGCCTTTAGAGGGCGGCCGTGTTCGGCAGGGACGCGAGGCGCGTTTGGCGAGAGCTTCTTATCAGCGCGGCATCATTGCGTTCATCCCGGATACGCCAGACCGTGCAGAAAGCCATCACAACTTCGTTTGTCCCGGACCCGGATTGCAGTAGACAACTCTTACTTCGGCACGCGCGGGAACCAGGTAACCTGGAAAGTTGCGCTGGTATCGCTTTGGGATCCGGTTTTGTACAACGGCGCCTTCCAGGCCTCGTACTGAATCCATCCGCGAATTTCGATATCCTTCTGTACCCGCTTGCACACCTGCAAGGCGTAGTCGTTCTGCGTGGCGCCACCGGGAATGAAACTGGTTGCAACCTTCGCGTGCCGGTACTGGAACTGGACATCTTCCTGTGGAGACAGGTGATACGTCAGCCATCCCTGTCCGCCCTTGCCCTGTCGTCCCACCCAATCGCCCACCAGAAAGCCTTTGTTCGTGGGCCCTTGCCGCTGGACGCCCTCCCAATAGGTGTATTGGCCCGTCTGTACCGTCCAGACGGGCGTATCGGTATTCGTTCCCTCCAAGCGCAGGTCGAGATTCTCGAGGCCCGGAACCCGCGCCAGGTAAATCCCCGGACGCTCGCCCGAACGCTCAGGATTGCTGACAGGGCTGACGCTATCGTGCGCCACGGAATCGGTATACAGCGTTACCCAGTGGCGTAGAAAGGGCAGCCGGTAACTGAAGTCGAAGGTGCCCAGGCGCGCTCCAGGATCCTCAGGCGAGTTCTTTTGTGAAACCGGTACATTCTGGAAGCTGAAGAAGCTTTTCAGAAAGGTGTGCAGCGTAATCGGCTCATGTCCCTTGCCGCCCCAGATCGCCAGGCGGTCAAAGCCGAATTCCAGATTCCGCGTGGGCTTGAAGTCGATCTTTTCCATATGCACCCAGGGATCGTTGGGATAGGTATGTCCCTTGAGGCTACCCACGAAAAAGTCGTATCGGAAGGGGCCTGTGAGCCGCGAGAGCAGCGGAATGCGGAACGGCTCGATACGGTCGATCTCGAAGTCGTAGATGCCCTCGGCATTATTGCTCCATAACATCGACGCGCCCTTGCCCGGGCCAAGCCAGTGGTCGTTCTTGCCTAAGGAGACTTCGTGCCCCATCACATGATAAGAAAGATTCGCCTCCAGCACGCGGACGCCATTCACAGCACTAATCGGTCCTGCCGGGATGGTGTCCTGTTGCGGGCTGGGGCCGGCAGGAATTCCGTTGATGCAACTGGACGGAGGAGGGGTGTTGGAAAAGCCGGACAAGGGTATGTCATCGATACAACTGGACAGATACGCCGCCAGGGCAGAGGAGTAGCCCGTTGCGGAAGGCGCGTGCTGAACTTCGCCGCGATAGTAAAGCGAGAAACGACCCGCCTCAGCGCGCGCGCTGAAGCCGCTGTAGCTGCTAAACCCGCTTTCATACGGGCGGCCGTAGTCGTTGACGATGGTTTGTCCCAGATGGAAGCTGTCGCGTAGCGGCGTCCTGCCGATGCCGCGCAGGGCGGTGTACACGCTCTCCAGTTCGACCCGGGGGTGGATGAGCTCGGCCGCGCGATCGACGTCGGGCTGGACCTCGCGCAATAATGCGAGATAGATCGTAAGTGCCTCATCGTTGTTTGTGTCTGTCTCGATGCGGTCCGCGCTCAACTCCAGCATGTGCGCGATGCTCAGCCGCGTCCACGGACGAAGGCCCAAATAGGCGGTGTCCACATAGCCCAATGCATACAGCCGATCCATTGCCGGATAAATCCAACTATCGACCGGGACGTAGGTAGAGCCTCTTTCCGCAGTCTCTATCATGTCTGTATCTGGCTGGAATGCGGGAGGTAGCGTCTGCCGATGGGCAGTCTGCGCGACGGTAATGGAGCACACCCCAGAACACAGCAAAACTGTAGATAAGATAAAAAAGGAAGACTTCATCCACACCTCGGCGTCCAGCAGGATTCTAACCCGGATATATTTACTGGTTCAGATCAGTATAGCTATGCAGAAGGTTCAGTCCCAGCGAAGCTGCTGTTGCTGTCACCCTGGAGCGGCAGGGAAAGAGGCCAGTTATCCAGGCCAAAAGCTCGAAAAACATTCCTTCGTGGCTACAGCCAGCGTGGATTCTCCTGGCGTATGTCGGGGGAATCCACGCATGATTCCAGATTGAATTTTTCCGCAGCCTATAAATCCGCGCATATTTTCAGTTACTTGTTGCGCGGACCCCTGAGAGCATCCGCCGCGCATTTTTAAAACCGGAAGGAGAGAGTCAGCTATTCAGAGCTGTGCCTACCCAGCGGTAAATGGAGCAGTCCTCATAATTAGCCGACGCGTATTCACCCTCGGGCTGGTTGGCCAGAATCCTGTGATCCGCAATTGCGTCCGCACGGGATCGCCTTACCTGCCCTTGAAACAGCCGAGCAAAGCCGGCCTGCCGCTCCAACACGCTCTCCTGCTCGTTGTTCACGTACAAGATGTCCAGTTGACGCGCGCGGCCGGCGCAGGTCCTGCTCCACGATGCAACGATTTGCCGCAAGACCGGCGCGCCAAATGGATTAAACAGGAAGGTGACGCAAGGGCCTGCCGGAAACTCGAAGTCCACCGCATCGCGGCAGACGATTTTCATCGGAGCCAGAGCACGGCCCGCCGCCCGCCACAGTGCCAGGTTTTTGCGTGCAATCCGCGCCAGGGTGGGATTGAGCTCCACGCCGATGGCCGCGCGGAAAGGGAACTGCGAGGCCAGGAGCACCGCCCTCCCCATTCCCGCTCCCAGATCGACAAAGGTAAATTCGTCGATGGGCGGCAGGGGCCGGTAGCGCCGCCAGCGCGCCACAATTGCCTCAAACACAGAAGGCGCGACCCCGTAGTAAGCGGTGTTGTGCCGGTCATGCTTGTTCCCGCTGGCCAGGTGGCGACCGGCAATGAGGCCGCTGGTGCGCACTCCAAACTCCAGGTCGAAGGGATGCCGCGTATAGCCGTCTGCAACTTTGAGCCCGGGCAAGAGGCGCGGTCTTTTTCCCTTTGCGCCGGTCTTTCCCTTGTCGTTATCTTTCACGGATTGAACCTTAGGAGCCTTTGTCCAAGTCTATATTTCGATCCAGCATTCCCGCGGGACGGCACGCGGCCCAGAAGGAAATACGGCCATGCCCTCTCAAGAGAACGACTTATTCAGAGCTTCTTTAAGGGGTTGTCCCCGAGGCTGCCGGGTTGCCTGAACGGTTGACCGGCAGGCGGACGATAAACCGCGTGTTTCCGGGTTTGGACTCCACAGCAATCGTTCCCCCAAACTTTTCCGTCACGATGCGGTGGACGATCTCCAGTCCCAGTCCTGTGCCGGATCCCTGGGGCTTGGTGGTGAAAAACGCCTCGAAGATGCGGGGAAGCACGCCGGGCGCAATTCCCGGGCCGTGGTCCGCGATGCTGACGGCGAGCCACTGCGGAGAGGTTCCCGCGGCAGGCTCCGATGCAGGGGCCGGTTCAGTCCCATTTTCAGTCCAGGTGGCGATCTCAATCTGCGCGTTCTGGGGCGAGGCGTCCACGGCGTTGTCAATGAGATTGGTCCACACCTGGCTAAGCGCGGAGCCGCGGGTGCGGATGATGGAAGGGTTGGCCGCAAAGCGCTTTTCAACGGAGATATTTTTCATGCGCAGTTTGTGGCCGAGGATGGTGAGGGTGCTTTGCAGGCTGTCATGCACATCCAAATCCCTGCTTGCCGAGCGGTCGTCGTAGGCGAACTTCTTGACTGCCATGACCAGGTCGGAGATGCGCGTAATGCTCTCTTCGATGGCGCAGACCTTTGAAACGCTGGATACCAGCGCTTCCAGCCAGTTGAGGGCGTCGGAAAAGCTTGTGCCGTCGAAAGCATCCCTGGCGCAGGCAAGTTCCTGCTGTTCAAAGCCAATGGCCACCAGCGCCGGTCCGATGGTGAATGCGTTTTCCACTCCAGCCGCATGCAGCCATTCCGACATGGCCTCTTCAGCATCGGCCTGCTCAAGACTGCTCAATGCGGGAGCGTGGCAGCCCCGCACGGCAGTTTCCAGCAAACTGTGCATGCAGTCCATCTGCGATTGAGTTTTTGGCCTGGAGGAGGAGCGGAGGCTAAGTTCCTGGAGGCGGATCAGGTTTTCACGCAGTTGCGAGGCGGCGCGCTTGGCTGCCGAACCGGGATTGTATAGCTCGTGCATGAGGCCAGCCGCCAACGTGCCCAGCGAGACCAGCTTCTGGCGATGCAGCTCTTCGACCTGATAGGCATGTTGCCGCTGCGCGGAATTGGCCAGCACCGCGGCGCGCACCGCAGGGCAGCAGGCGAGGAGCGCCCAGAACTGGTTTTCCTGGAAGCGAATGAACGTGGAATCGGCGACCACATGAATGACGATGGGCGAGTGGGGTTTGCCGGTAAGCAGCGGGGTTTCTCCAAAGCCCTCGCCGTTGCGCACTAAGCCCACCGGAGATCGTGTGCCGTCCGATTCCAGACGCTCAGCGTGCACTTCGCCCTTGAGGATGACCCAGTAATAGCGGAGCGATTGGCCAGGCGAGACCAACTCCGCTCCCGCCCTGGCCACGACCCGTTCGACGCGCTCGTTGCCGCGCAAGGCTTCAATATAGGTTGCGGGGCTGGTTGCGGCGAAGGGGGAAGTCTGGCTCAGGGCCTCGGCCAGCTCCGGCAAGGGAATGGATTGAATCTCGATCAGTGGTTCGCCCTGGCTCATCTTCGCATTCCTTTAGAACCCCGCCAAATACTGGTGAGCAAACTGCACGGCGATGGAACCCTCGCCCACTGCGGAGGCCACGCGCTTGACGGAGCCGTGGCGCACATCGCCGGCGACAAAGACGCCGGGAACGCTGGACTCGAGCAGAAACGGCTCGCGCGGCTCCCGCCATCCCTCCGGCAGCTTGCCCTCGGCGCGCAAATCCAGGCCGGCCAGCACAAAGCCCATCTCGTCCCGAAGGATGGAGGGCGGCAGCCACCCGGTGCGCGGCGCCGCGCCGATGAATACGAACAGTGAAGTGGCGGGCATGCGCGATTCTCCCTGCGGGCCGCTCAACAGCAATGCCTCGAGGCGCTCCTCTCCGAACGCTTCCAGCACTTGCGTGTGCGGCTCCAACACAATATTGGATGTGCGTTCGATCTCATCGATTAAATATTTCGACATGGTGGCCGACAATCCGTCACCGCGCACCAGCATGGTGACCTTGCTG
Organism: Occallatibacter sp.; assembly: GCA_031296165.1. Lineage (GTDB taxonomy): Bacteria > Acidobacteriota > Terriglobia > Terriglobales > Acidobacteriaceae > Telmatobacter. The sequence continues at coordinate 7,056 of JARLGF010000028.1, forward strand.
GCGAATTTGGCAAAGTGGAGGGCTGCCTGTCCGGCGGAGTTGGCGCCGCCAACTATGTAGACCTCTTCATCTTTGCAGGAGACGGCCTCAACCAAGGCGGCTCCGTAATAGATGCCGCGCCCGGTGAGCTGCGCCGCGCCGGGAATATCGAGCTTGCGGTATTGCACTCCCGAGGCCAGGAGCACCACGTGGCTGGAGACCTCGTGCCCGTCGGCCAGGGTGACAAAGCGATACTGTCCTTCAATGCGCAGGCCCGTGGCCCTCTGGGTAAGGAATTCGGCGCCGAACCGGGAAGCCTGGATGAGGGCGCGCCTTCCCAGGTCCGCTCCGGTAATGCCGGAGGGAAATCCCAGATAATTCTCGATTCTGGAGGTAGAGCCGGCCTGCCCGCCCGGCGCTTCCGGCTCGATGACCAGCGTGCGCAACCCCTCGCTGGCGCCGTACACCGCGGCAGCCAGCCCGGCAGGACCGGCGCCTACGACCACCATGTCATAGAACTCCTGGGCTGCCTGGATGCTGAGGCCCACGCGCGCCGCCAGCGTTTCCAGCTCCGGGTCCACCAGGGAACTGCCGTCGGCAAACAACACCACCGGCAACTTGTCGGGATCAAGCTGACGCTCGTGCAACAGCTTCAGCGCATCCTCGTTGCCGGTCACATCGAGCCAGCGGTAGGGCACATGGTTGCGGGAGAGAAAGCTGCGCACGCTATGGTCATTGAGCGACCAGCGATGGCCGATGACGCGCAGACCCTCGAATGGCGGCTGGTAACCGGCCTTCCAGTCCTCGAGCAGGTCAGACAAGACCGGATACAGCTTCTCTTCCGGCGGATCCCAGGGCTTGTTGAGGTAGTAGTGGATGCGGGCGGAGTTGATGGCCCGGATGGCCGCCTCACTGTCGGCATAGGCGGTGAGCAGCACACGCCGCGCGTCGGGATAGAGGCCGCGCGCCCGCTCGAGAAAATCCACGCCGGTCATGCCGGGCATACGCTGATCGCTGAGCAGCAGCGCGACGGGCTCCTGGCGCGTTTTGAGCTGGGCGAGGGTGTCCAGGGCAGCTTGCCCGCTGGCCGCGCGCATGACGCGGTAGGTGGCACCGTATTTCCGGCGCAGATCCTGCACCACGGCTTCCAGAACGCTTACATCATCATCTATCGCCAGCAGAATCGGCCTTGGCATATATCCCCAGTTTAGGGTCTGCGCCGCCCTTTCGGGTTGGCGGTTAAATGTTTTCGAGCGTAAATTTCGTGACCACAGATACCGATAGGTTGTAATCTTAATCTATAAGAAATTACCAAAGTGCAGTCTTTTGTCCTCTTAAGAGGTTACGGAAGGAGTCTGGGCTCATCCGCAGTGTCGCGATAGTAGACAATACCAAGATTTTTGCCGCTTTGCCGATAGGTTTGCAAGGGGCAGGAATCGATGCCAGTATTCGAGCCGCCAGTCCGTTTACCGGAGGAGGGGTTGAGCTGGCGACCTATTGCTCTATCGGGGATACGAAGCAGATGAGGCGCACATCATGAACAAAATTATTCTGGCCGACTCGCAGGCAATTTTTCGCGCAGGCACCGCCAAGGTGCTGGCGATGGACGAGGATCTGCGTATCATTGCGCAATGCACGGATCTGGAGCGCATGCACCATGCCATCACCACATTCCCCGGCTCCATCGTTTTGTTTGCTGCTTCGCTGCACCCCGATCTAGCGCATTTGCGCGTACTGCTTGAGGCCACTGGCAGCCGCGGCATTGTGATTGCCGAGAACAACGACATGGCGGGTGCATACCTGCAACAGGGTTTTCGCGGCGTGGTGTTTCGCGGTGTTACCGGGCCGGCGCTGGTGGAGTGCGTGCGGCGGGTGGCTGCCGGCGAAACCTGGCTGCCTCCTCAACTTATGCAGACCGACTCGCCCGAAGAAGACATGGTGGGCACGCGCGTCCGGGACCGGCTGACTCCCAAGGAGATGCGCATTGTGGCGCTTATCGTACAGGGGTGCAAGAACCGCGAAATCGCCATCCGGCTCAAGACCACCGAACAGGTGATCAAGAACTATCTGCGGTCAATTTACGACAAGACCGGGGTGAGCGACCGGCTGGAACTGGCGCTGTTTACCATCCATCACCGTGTGCTTGCACAGGCTGCGGCCGAGGTGGGCAGCAAGCTGGAAGCCGAGGAACAGACCGCGTCTGGCGCCGTTGCGTAAGGGCGGGATTTTCCAGCTTCCAGTCACGCAAGATCTCATGCATGGTGTGGACGCTATCAGTGAGCGCCCAGTGCCGGCAGTGCCTCCGCCACACTTTTGGCCTGAGTGAAGAGGGTCAGGTAATCGGGCCCGCCGGCCTTCGAGTCAGTTCCGCTCATGTTGAATCCGCCGAAGGGGTGCGCACCCACCATGGCGCCGGTGCATTTGCGGTTGAAGTAGAGGTTGCCCACATGAAATTCGTGGCGGGCGTGGTTCATCTTTTCGCGGTCGGAGGTGTAAAGCGATCCGGTCAGACCGTACTCGGTGTTGTTTGCCACGCGCAGGCCTTCCTCGAAACTGGGAACCTTGATGAGCGCCAGCACAGGCCCGAATATCTCCTGGTGCGCCAGGATTGCATCGGGTTGAATGCCGGAGAAGATTGTAGGCTCAAGATAATAGCCACCTTCCGCGGTTACAGGCGCATGCCCGCCGGCAACCAGTTTTCCTTCTTTCTTGCCGGTCTCAATGTAGTTCAAGATGGAGTCGAGCGCGGCCTTATTCACGACAGGACCCAGGTTGTGGTTGGCCGTGGGGTCGCCCACGGTCAGATGCGCTACTCGCTCCCGGATGTGCTCCACAAATACGTCGTAGACGGGCGCTTCAATGATGGCGCGCGAGCAGGCCGAACACTTTTGTCCGCTGAATCCGAAGGCTGAGGCTACTACGCCCTCTACAGCGGCATCGAGATCCGCGTCAGCGCACACCAGAATCGAATCCTTGCCGCCCATTTCGAGAATGGTCCGCTTGATCCATATCTGGCCAGGCTTAGCTATGGCCGCGTGTTGGTGAATCTCCAGTCCGACGGCCTTGGAACCCGTAAACGCGACGAAGCGGGTCTTGGGATGATCGACAATGGCGTTGCCGAAGCTCTGGCCCGAGCCGGGACAGAAATTCACCACGCCGTGCGGGAGTCCAGCTTCTTCGAGAACCTCCATAAATTTTGCGGCGATGGTGGGCGCGTCGCTCGAAGGCTTGAGAATGACGGTATTTCCGCTCACGATGGAAGCCGCCGTCATGCCCGCCATGATGGCGAAAGGGAAGTTCCAGGGCGGAATGACCGCGCCC